>MNEX01000315.1 GCA_001917905.1 Acidobacteria bacterium 13_1_40CM_65_14 | reverse complement strand
AATCCTCAATCCGCAATCTCGAGTATTCAGCGAAGCGCCCACTGAAAGGCTTCGCGAACGATGGGTGCCGAGGGCCGGTGAGTGCCTTCGTACTCGCGGTAGGTGACGTCGTAGCCGAGGCTCTTGAGGCGCGGCACGAAGCGGCGGCTCGTCTCGTCGATCGGCATGACCTCGTCGCCGATGCCGTGCGAGATGAAAATCTTCGGCTTGCCGCGCGCCGCCATCGGCTGCATGACGCCGGGTGACATCGAGATGATGCGGCTGAACTGATCGCCGTAGCTGATGCCGAGCGAGAGGGAGTACGACGCGCCGTCGGAGAACCCCGCGACCGTCATGCGCGCGCGATCGACGCGACACAAGCGCGAGATCTGCCCGACCGCCGCGGCAATGTAGTCGACATCCGGTCCCCAGTTCCGCAACACGCCGTCCCACGTGCGCTCGTCGCGCGAATCGGGCGCAATGAGGATGACGCCAAACTCGTCCGCGAGCGCGAACATGTACTGCGTGCCCTGCGCTGTTCCGCCGGCGCCGTGCAGCACGACCCACAGCGGCGCGCGGACGCCGGGTTTGTAGTCCTGCGGGATGTAGTAGAGGCCGTCGCGATCGCCTTCCGCCAGCTTCAGCGCATGCTGGCCGGGGATGACGTCCCTGGGTAGCTCCTCCTGCGCGCCCAGCGACGCACACGCGCTGGCGGCGCCGATCGCGGCGAGAAAGCCTCTCCTCGTCATCGCCCCTCGACGCGGCTCGGGGCGACGCTGAGGTTCTCGAAGGGTCGTCATCGCGCCACTGTATCATCCGATAATTGTGGCTGAGGGTTTTTCTATGCGTCATCTCACTCGGTTCGCGGTCGCCGCGGTGCTCGTCGTCGCGATCGCCGCTCCGGCGTCGGCGCAGAACGAGCAGGCGCTCCGCGCGTTCTTCGAAGGCAGGCGCGTCACGCTCAAGATCGACATGCCGGGGTCTTCCGACGGCGTCGACGTGCACGTGGATGCGGCGCGTGCGATCGACTACCGCGAGTACGGCGATCACCTGAAGGAGTACGGCACGGCGATCCGGTCGGGCGACACGGCGGTCGTGACGCTCGTGAAGCTGAAGAAGGATCTCATCGAGTTCCAGCTCGGAGGCGGCGGGTTCGGTACGTTCGGCGACGACACGAGCACGTCGGTGAACATCAAGGACGTCGAGAAGAGCAGCCGCGAAAAAGATCTCGACAAGTTGATCAAGGACGAAACCGATTCGCGCCGCAAGCGCGAGCTCGAGCGCGAGCGCGACGCGCTGCGCGATCGCCGCGAGCGCGAGAACCGCCGCATCGAGGCCGAGCGCGTGAGAGCCGAGGAGCTGAAGCGTGAGCGGATTGCCTATCAGCGCTCGAAAGGCGGATCGCGGTTCAACCTGCGCTACTCGGGCAACGTGCCGACGGGCATTCGTCCGGAAGACGTGATGGCGGCGCTCGCCGACTACATTGAATTCGCGCAGGCCGCAACAACGCCGTCGCGGACCACCGCCGATGCCGCGATTCGGAAAGGCATGCTCAGGAGCGAGGTGGAGCGTGTGTATGGCACGCCGGCCGAGTCGTCTACGCGACGTGAGGGATCGCTGACCGTGGCGACGCTGGTGTTCGTCAACGGCGACGAGCGCATCACGGCGGAGTTCGTCGAGGAGGTGCTCGTGCGCTACTCGATCACTTCAAAATGAAACCGGTCGCGATCGGAGTCCTGTGCGTCCTGACGGCGCTCGCCGCGTTCGCGCAGGATTTTGGGTTTGGCGGCTTCGGTCCGCGTGGCCGGTTTCAGGTCTACCCGAACATCCGCTACGACGGCCGCTTCACGTTCGTCCGCGTCAACTACGAGACGGCGCCGGGCGGCTACTGGTACCGCGGCTGGCCGGCGTGGGCGCACGGCTATCCGATCGCCGAACAGAATCTGATGCGGATCATGAACGAAGTCAGCTATCTCGCTCCGCACATCGACGAAATCAACACGGTCACGCTCGACGATCCGGAGCTGTTCAAGTATCCGGTCGCTTACATCATCGAGGTCGGCTGGTGGACGATGACGGATCGCGAGGCCGCCGCGCTGCGCGCGTACATCCAGAAAGGCGGCTTCGTCATCGTCGACGACTTCAAGGTCCGCGGGTGGGGTGGCGGCATGGGCGGCGGCGGATGGGACGTGTTCGAAGCGAACATGCGGCGCGTCCTGCCCGATGTGCGCTTTTACGAGATGGACGCGTCGCACCCGATCTACCACTCGTTTTTCGAGATCGACGACCTCGACATCGTGCCGCAGGCCTACAACGCGGGCCGGCCGATCTTCCGCGGCGTCTACGAAGACAACAATCCGAAGAAGCGGCTGACGATGATCATCAACTACAACACGGACATCTCGCAGTTCTGGGAGTGGTCGGGCACCGGTCTGCGGCCGATCGATCAGACGAACGAAGCCTACAAGCTCGGTGTGAACTACATCATCTATGGGCTGACGCATTGAACGGCACGGCCTGAAGGCCGTGCCCTACCGATGACAACGCTCGCCCTACCGATACACAACGGTCGCCCTACCGAGATACAACGGTAGGGGACGGTCTTTAGACCGTCCCGCAGATCACCGCGAACGATCCGTTCCGCCAGATCACTTCGCCCGCGAATCCGCTGCGCCGGAGCAACGCCATCTCGACCTCGAGCGGCACGTAGACGTCTTCCTTGGCCCAGGCCGCGAGCAGCGCGTCGGCTTCGGGCGGCGTGTACGACTCGCGCAAGTGCGCGAGCCACGCGTCTCGTTGCTGGCTGGCGAGCGTGCGCGCGCGCGCAGGATGGCAATCGACGATGACGAACGTGCCTCGCGATCGAAGCGCCGTGCGGATCCGGCGATACAACGCCGCCTTCGCGGGACGCGTGCGCACGTGATGCAGCGCAAACGACGCGACGACCGCATCGCACGGCGGCAACGGTGCGCGCAGAAATGAGTGGTTGATGAACGTCGCGCTCGGGCCCAGCCGTTGCCTCGCGGCCTGCAGAATCTCCCCGTCCGCGTCGATGCCGACGATGCGGGCACGCGGCGCGCGGGTCAGGCACTGGGCTGCCAGCGCGCCGGTGCCCGTGCCGAGGTCGACAATCGTCCGCGCGCTCGCCGGAATCACCGCCGCCGCCGCCGCGAGCATCGTCTCGTAGTCGGGAATGAACGTCCGGATCCGCGCGTCGTAGTCGGCGAGATCGATTCCGAGGTGTGTGGCAACGCCCATGCAACTTTCGGCCGCCAGTGTGCACGCCTAGTATGCGAGCATCGACGAAAAACGACACTCACATTCTGTTCGACACGACGCGACGGTGATCTATCGTCGCTGCGCGTAGCTATAGATCTGATAGCGCGGATCCTCGGCAAGCATGGCCGACTTGAGAAAGTCCCACGCTTGCTGATTGATCGCCGGCGCCGGCTGATAGTAGTTGTGGTCGTGGTCAGCCATCTGTACGAGGTGCAGTGAAAATCCGCGAGTGGTCAGCACGTCGCGCGACTCGCGGGCCGCCTCGAGTGGAACCAGTGGATCTCGCGTGCCGATGAAGATCGCCATCGGAATCTTTCGCCGTGCATTGAGCAGCTGATCGCGGCCTTCGCGCTGCAGCGCGCCGGCGTGAACGGCCGCCGCCGCGAAGTACTCCGATTCCATCAGCGCCATCGTCAACCCGAATCCTGCGCCGGCGGAATGTCCGAAGAGGTACATCCGGCGCGAGTCGATCGCGTGCTTCGCTTTCACCGCTTCGACCAGAAAGTACAAGAACGCCGGTCCGTGGTCCGGTGCGATCCACGCGCGCCGATCGGCGGCGTCCGGACCGGCGACGATGAAGCCTTCGCGTGACGCGAGGTCGCGCCACGGGTCGACGAGCGATTTGCCGTCGCGTCCCGAGCCGTGCAGCACGATGAGCAGCGGCACGGGCCGAGCGTCGAGCGAGTCGGGGACGAACAGGTAGTACGGCCGCTTGTCGCGGTCGATCGTCACGACTTCCTTCGTCACTTTGGCCGAGGCCGCCGCCGCGATCGCCATCGTCGCGGCGACGCTGATGAGGGGCACCCAAGGTGTCAGACTGGTGTCAGACACGTGTCTGACACCAGTCTGACACGGTTACCGCCTTATCGCGTCGATCGCTACCGAGGCAACTGCCCCCAGGCCCGCCACCAACACGATGGCGAGTCCGTGCGACCCGAGGACGTGTGACGGCGCGGAGACGTCGCACGCGAGCCGCCATCCCGAATCGGCGAGGACGCCGGCGGCGAGACCGCAGAGCGCGCCGACCGGCCCCGGCCGCGTCGGAAACGCGCGCATCGCCAGCAGGCTCGCGACGAGGAGAATCGGCGCCGCGATCGTGATCGGCCACTTGACGCATTCGATCCAGAATCGAAACGCGAGGCCGGGCGGGACCTTCGTCGGCTCGACGGCGTAGGTGACGACCGTGACGAGCACGATGAGAGCCGGCGCGCCGACGAGCGTGGCGATCAGAAATCGCCGCGACACGCCGCGGCCCGGCACCGCGTGGCGAAGGGCGAGGGCGAGGATCAGCAGACCGAGGATCCACTCGAGCGCCGACACACCCCAGCTCGCCAGCCATCCCAGATGATCGAAATTACGGTGCCCGTACCCGAAGGGGGCGTAGATCGCCGCCGCGATCGCAATCGGGACGAGCAGCAGCACGCGACGGCCGGGCGGCAGCAGCGGCCGCACCGGCTTGATGTCGCGCGCCACGATGTCGCGGACGCGCTGCCTGGTCGCAGACCGCGGATCAGTCACCAGACTCTCCTTCGTCACCCCGCAGGAGATGGCGCAGACGGCTGCCCGCGCGGCTCGAGCGGAGCTTGGCCGCGCCCGGGGCGATGCCGAGCCGCGCCGCGATCTCTCGAAAACTCAATCCGCGCCAATGGTGGAGCAGGAACGCGCGACGGCCATCGGGCGGCACTTGGCGCAGCGCCGAGAGCAATTCGGATCGATCGGCGAGCCGATCGGCGCCCGCCGGCACTTCGGGCTCTGGAACCATCGAGAGCTCGGTCATCTCGCGCGACTCGCGCCGCCGGACCTTGCGGACGTGCATGAGGAACACGCGCTTCGCGATCGCGTACACCCACGGCCGCACGGGAAGTCCCGGCAAGTACCCGCGACGCGATCGATGGAGCTGGAGAAACGTCTCCTGCAGCAAATCGTCGACGCGCTGCGGATCGTGACAGCGCGCGCGCAGGAATCCACGCAGCTCCGGTTCGAGCGCGACATAGAACTGTTCGAACGCCTCCAGATCGCCGCGCTGATACGCGACCATCAGCGCTCGCAGCGCGATGTCGTTCCCAGGATTCCCAGGATGTCCGGGGCTCACGCGCTCGAGTGTACCGTCATTTGCCACGGCGCTCGGGCTGGTAACACACGATCGTGTGGATGAAACCTTTTCGCGAGCCGCGGCAAATGTAGTCGACATGCGCGGACGCGGGGCTCAAGCCTTCGCGCGACACGTAGCATTCGCCGGTTTTCTCAGAGGAGACGCATCATGACGTCAGGACGATGGGTCGCAATCGGGATCGTGTGTGCATCGCTTGCGAGCGGCCATGTCAGTCACGCGCAAGCGCCGGCGCCGAAACCGGATCCGGTGCTGCGTGACGTGCTGCTGCAGCAGTGGACCGACATCGGCGAGAAGATCATCAAGATGGCGGAGGAGTTGCCCGCCGACAAGTACGACTTCCGGCCGACACCGGAGGTGAGGACGTTCGCCGACGTGCTCCGTCACGTCGCGTTCTGGAATCTGTACGTGCAGAAAACGGCGCGCGGCGAGAAAATCGACGCGCGGCAGAACGAGCTGCCGAAGGCGGAGTATCCGACGAAAGACAAGATCGTCCAGGCGCTGAAGCGGACGTTCGCGGACGCGACGGCGGAGCTGAAGAAGGAAGCGGCGTCGCCCATCGCGAAGCGCGCGGGCCTTTGGGTGACTTTTACGGAACATTCAGGCGAGCATTACGGTCAGCTCGTCGTCTACTACCGCTTGAACGGGATCGTGCCGCCCGCTTCGCGACCCGGCGCCTAGTTGTGTGCAACGCGCCTTGATCGCGACGGTCGGCCACACTAGGGTATCGCGGTATGAGTGATGCCCTCGATCTCGCCAACGTCCAGTTTCACAGCAGCCCCGACGTACGGTCGTGGCCGGTCACCTCGGAGATCACCGAGCTCAGACTGCGACCGGGCACGCTGCATCTCCGGCACACGCGGGAAGTCGAGTGGCCCGACGTGCCGTACGAGACGACGACGCAGGAATCGACGTTGTGGGTGTTCGTGCAGATCGACGGGCGGTGGCACGCCACCGGGGCCGAGCGTATCCGGCCGAATCAGTTCGACAAGCCAGAGCCGGATCGCGTGTCGCAGTGGATCAAAGAGTGGCTGTACAACCCGCAGATATGGGGACCGATGGCCAACTACGTCCCGGCGCCGGGCGAGCTCGTCGGCTTCATGCTGACCGCGGGCATTCAGCGCGTGGGCGATGCGTCGATCGTCAAAGAGCGAAGCAACGTCGTCCTCGTACAGTATCCGGACGATCGCGGCGCCGACTATCCGCCGTTTGCGTCGCTGCAGCCGCCGCGACAGCCCGAACCGGTTGCGCCGCCACCCTCAGAACCGCCGTCCCCAGTCGCCGCGGCGGCGCCGGCCGCGGGTGCGGCGGCGCGTACGAGCGATACGGCAAATGCCGGTGCCGTCTTCGTCGTGCTCGCGAAGCTCGAGTCCATTCACGACGCGATCGTCAAACAGGCCGATCAGCAGCACAAGGATGCCGAGGCGCTGCTCGATCTGCTCAAGCACTTCGTCGGTCGTTAGACTCAGCTACACGCAACCACGAAGGCCCGAAGGCACGTGGTTCGGCAGGCTCACCATGAGGGCTCGCCCTGAGCTTGTCGAAGGGCGTGTCTTCGCGTCTTCGTGGTGGCATTTTTCACCCGGAAGTCGGCTAGTCGGTCGTCGTCTTGGCCTGCGTTTTCATCAGATCGCTGAACGGCGCGATCGTCCCGTGGAGCGGCACGATACGGTCGACCTTCAGGTTCCGCTTCGTGATGTTCTCCAGCAGATTTGCCGCGTACGGCTGTACCGCCGCGCCCGGAGTGAACGCATCCGCCTCGATGAGAATCCGCTCCTTCGGCAAGTACGCCATCAGCATCGCGTCGCCGTGCGGATTGCCATCGATGTGATACAGCTGAACAGTCATCGCGCTGTCCGTCAACTCCATCCCATCGTCGACCTCTTCGATCTTGAGCGGCTTCGGATTCTTGGCGAGCGCGTCGGGCGCGATCGTGTGCGCGCGCGTCACGACGTCCTGATAGAACTGCGCGTTCGCCTTCTGCGTGATGACCGCGAGACCCTCGGAGACGGCGGCGCGGATGCCGCCCGAGTGATCGAAGTGGTGATGCGTGTTGACGACGTGCGTGAGCGGCTTGTTCGGCCGAAGCTCGCGCGCTTTCGCGATGACCGCCAGCGTCCGCGTGTCGTTCTGCGGCGCCTCGATGAGGAGCAGATGATCGCTGAACTCGACGACGACGCTGTGGTGCGATTGTCCGGCCAGCAGCCAGACGCCTTTGGCCACTTCTTCAGTGGTTACTGTGGCCGGCGGCGGACCGGTGATGGGCGCCGCTGACGCCGCGGCGGCCGGCGCCGCGAGGTTGCCCATGTCGCCGTCCACGGTCTGCTTCGTGACGCGAATGTCCGTCGTCGTGTACTTGTCGGTCTTCGTCGTCAGACGCGCCGGCAGCTTCAGACCGTTCACGTCCTGATAGTCCGCGAAGCTCGTCTCAATGGCGACGTCGCCGAGGTTCGGGTTGTCCGTCATCGACACGACGCGCGTCGGCAGTTTCGTCGTCCCGTCGATCGCGAGCGTGAACGCGAGGCCGTTGGCGGTGGCGACCTCGACGACGCGCTCGTTGCCGGCGGTCCGCGGGTTCGTGAGCTTCGCCGCGGGATCCAGCGCCGCGCGGACGATCGTGATCGGGTGATGGAAGGTGTCGGCGCGGCGATCCTTCGCTGCGGCGTTCGACACGCGCGTCGCATTCCCGTTCGCTGCGACGTTGTAACCAATCTCGCCGGCGACGCCGATTACTTGCTTCTGCGGCTGCGTGCCCTGGAAGTACGCAAAGTTCGGCGTGCGCGTCTGCTCGATCCGCGCCTGACCGGCGGCGACGTCGATCGTCCGCGTGTAGCCGGTCAGGTTGAACTGCTGGCCGGTCGCCTCCGGCGTCATGTCCTGACCG
>MNEX01000075.1 GCA_001917905.1 Acidobacteria bacterium 13_1_40CM_65_14 | reverse complement strand
AGCGCGCTGCAGCGCGTGCTGAAGGCGGCCGCATCGGTGGCGGCGCGCCATGGCGTGTCGATCGCCAACGTCGCGAGCCGCTACATCCTGGATCAGCCCGGCGTTGCAGGCGTCATCATCGGCGCCCGCCTCGGCGAACGTGAGCACATCGATGATACGCTGCGGCTCTTTTCGCTGGTCCTCACCGACGAGGACCGTGTTGAGATCCGGAATGCGCTGGCGACGCTGCAGCCCATGCCCGGCGATTGCGGCGACGAGTACCGCAAGCCGCCCTTCCTGACCGCGTCCGGCGACCTGAGCCATCATCTCGACTCGATGCCCGCGCCGTACCAGACCGTGGCGCGAGACCGCGGGCGGACGCTTTGCCTGACCGGGACCACATGGGAGGGTGTCGCGGGCTTTGCGCGAGCGGTTCGCCAGGGGCGGCGTGTGGTCATCTCGGGCACGACCGCGACGATGGGCGACCGCGTCATGGGCGGGAGCGACCCGGCCGCGCAAGCGCATTTCGTCATCGACAAGATCGAGGGCGCGCTGCAGTCGCTCGGCGCCACGCTGGCCGACGTGATCCGCACGCGCGTCTATGTCCGGAACATCGCCGACTGGGAGCCCGTCGCCCGGGCGCACGGCGCGCGTTTCGGTGCGATTCAGCCTGCCAACACGTTGGTCGCCGCCGCCCTCGTGGGCGACGAGTATCTGGTGGAGATCGAGGCGGAAGCGGATGTTGGCAGCGAAGAAAGGTGATGGAGTCGCACTCAGGCCACGTTGAGCCACCGCCGCTTCCGAGTCGCGGCAACGGCGCAACGTCACGTGGTGCGCGAGAAACGTATCTAGGCCGACGCGTCGAGAAGCTCGATGGAGTCGCGAACGCGGAAGGCTGCTGATGGTCGCGCTGTCTGACCACGGAGTTGGGCCGCCGGACGAAGGCGCAACTCGACAGACACCCGTTCGACGACAATGACCGCAAGCCGAAGAATCTCGCGTCACCGAGGCTTCAGATGATCAGTGATCAGAACGGGATCTCATCATCGTCGAATGTGCGATCCAGAGAGCCTCGACGCGAGAAGTGAGAGCGCGCCGGGCGGGGTGGAAGCGGAATCGCCGGGATCGGCGAGATCGGCGCTCGCGTGTCGAGCGCGGCCATGATCGCGGCCAACTCCTCACGCACTTGTGGCAGCACCTCCGGATCGATCGACCCGTGCGCCAGCCACTTCTGCAGATCGTCGGCGAGATTCATGAGGTAGCAGACCAGATCGCTCAGCTGCCATCCCGAATCCCGGACGCGTTCCGACGCATCCGCGTCCCGATCCGTGGTCGAAGGCTTGCGGGAGCTCGGCTCCGGTCCACGCGCGTCATGGTCGCGAGCGTCGCCGCCGAACCGCTTCCGGTAGCGCTCTTCGATGAACTCGCCAACCGGGAGCTTCCAGCGCTGCTGAGGGCTCGGGCGCAAACCGGGGAGCTTCCTCGGATTCATGCCGAGCGCGCGCGCCATCTCGACCTGCCGCGCAGTAAGCCGGCAGATCTTCTTCGCATTCGTCCACGCCTCCTCGTCGTGTGCTCGACGCTTGTTCGCCATGCTCCCACCTCGTGCTCTCAGTGCCGGAGCTCGACCCGGTTCCACTCGCGGGCGCCTGTGAAAGAATACGTCAACTCGCAGCCCCCAATTCCCAATTGCCGACGGGGAAGATATGCAGAGCCGTTCATCTCAGTCCGACGCGATCGCGATCACCGAGAATGAGACCTATCAGACGCTGCTCGCGCGCGCACACCGGCGGACGGGTGGCGTGCCGCCCGAGCGCCTCGTGCGCCACGTCCTGTCGGTCACGCACGGAGGCGACTGGCCGGTCCAGCGCGACGCGCTCGACGCGGTGCTTCGCCGCTGCGCGTCCACGCACACCGACGAGATTCAGATCGTCGGACGGCCAGGGGGCCGGCTGTTAGGTCTGTACGCAACCCGCCGCCAAGGGTCGCGCGCACGCCCGTACCGCACGCTCCTCCGTCGGATCGAGCCACTCGACGGCAGTTGCGAGTGCGCCGATTTCCTCCGAAATTCGCTCGGCCTGTGCAAGCACCTCGTCGCCGTCCTCGAGCACGTGGTCTCAAAGCGGCATCGCGGCGATGCCGAGCGCGAGTTGGCTCCCGAGCTGGCGCCGTTGCGCTGGGATCCCGTCCGTCCGCTGACCGGCCCTGGCGACTGGCTGGCGCGCGTTCGTTGGGTGGACGGCACACCCGACCGCGATCTGCGGCGCTGGTTGCGTCCTGCAAACGGAAACGACTGGACGGTCACCGTTCCCGGAGCGTCGCAGCAGCGGCTGGCGCTCGTGGATCGATTGCTTGCCGCGCTTGACGGCAACGGCGAACCGGCACTGCACGCGCTGTTGCAGGAAGAGCGCGTGCGACTCGCGCGCCAGATCCAGACGGCGAGCACCCGGAAGCATCTGAACCACGCGCTGCACACCCTCAAGCAATCGCTCTATAGCTATCAACGCGACGGCGTTGAACGGTTTCTCGTGCGGGGGCGGCTGCTTCTGGCCGACGACATGGGTCTCGGCAAGACCGCGCAGGCGATTGCCGCGTGCCACGCCCTCTGGCACACCGGCCGTGTCCGCCGTGGTCTGATCATCGTGCCCGCCGCGCTCAAGCCGCAGTGGCTCAGGGAGTGGCAGCTGTTCACCGACGCTCCCGCCGACGTCGTCGAAGGCACTCCCGGTCAGCGCCGCGCCGCGTTCGAGGCGTGCCAGCGCGGATTCCTCCTGGCAAATTACGAACAGCTCATTCGCGATCTCGAGGTCGTTCGCGACTGGAAGCCGGACATCGTCGTGCTCGACGAGGCCCAGCGGATCAAGAACTGGGCGACCAAGACCGCGCTCACCGTGAAGCTCCTGGATCCACCGTACCGTCTCGTGCTGACCGGCACACCGATGGAGAACCGGCTCGACGAGCTCGCGTCGATTGTCGAGTGGGTCGACGATCTCGCGCTGGAGCCGAAATGGCGCCTGGCAGCGTGGCACACGACGCCGGTGGATGGAAAAACGGAGATCGGCGGGGCCCGGAACCTCGATACCCTGCGGACCCGTCTCGCCACATGCATGGTGCGACGTGTGCGGCAAGAGGTGCTCTCGCAGCTGCCAGCGCGGACCGACACGCGGATTCCCATAGAGATGACGGCGGAGCAGATGGACGAGCACGATGCGCTCAACATGCCGATCGCGCAGATCCTGGGCCGCGTGAAGCGGCGCCCGCTCACGCAGCCGGAGTTCCTGCGTCTGATGACCCTTCTTACCACACAGCGCATCATCGCCAACGGCCTCGCCCAATTGCGCTTCGAGCAGATCTGGCCCGACCTGTCACGGATCGAACGGCCCACGGAGTCCACGCTTCGGGGGCTTGCGAGCCCGAAACTGGTGGAGTTCCGCGAGCTGATCGGCCAGCTCGCCCTGGCCGAAGGGCGCAAAGTCGTCGTGTTCAGCCAGTGGCGGCGGATGCTCCGGCTTGCGCACTGGGCGACGCGCGATCAGCTCGCGCGCGAGGGCGTCAGACCGGCATTCTTCACTGGCGAGGAGAGCCAGAAGCGACGCACGCAGAACATCGTGGACTTCCACGACGACCCCGCCTGCCGCGTGCTCTTCGCGACCGATGCCGGCGGGGTCGGCCTCAACCTGCAACGAGCCGCGAGCGCCTGCATCAACATCGAGCTTCCCTGGAACCCCGCGGTGCTCGAGCAGCGAGTCGGCCGGATCCACCGTCTCGGACAGCGCCGCCCAATTGACGTCTACAACCTGGTGAGCGAGCCCGGAATCGAGTCGCGGATCGCCGATCTCGTTGAGTCCAAGAAGGCGTTCTTCACCGGACTGTTCGATGGGACGACCGACGAGGTGGCCTTCGAGCGCTCTGGAAGTTTTCTCTCCCGCATCGAGCGCATCGTCGCGCCGGCAGTTTCGCCCGCACCGGCCCGCGGCGAGGATGTCAGCGTCTTCGAGGACGATGGTGCGGAGCGCGAGATCGAGGCGGTCGTGGCGGCGGGGGACGAGTCGTGTGACGTCGCGGGCGCAGCCGCCCCGCAGGCGGAGCCGATGCCATCGGCCGCTGAGATCCAGCGCCTCGTTTCCGGCTTGACTGTCCAGCGCACCGCCAGCGGCGGACTGGTTATCGAGGCACCCCCCGACACCGCATCGGCACTGGCCGCGCTGTTCTCCGGGATGGCGCAGCTTCTCCAGGCCGCCACAGCTCCGCCGGTGACGGGAGGAGGCTCGGTTGGGCGGCGATGACACACACAGTATGGGGCCGCGTGTTGCCAGCGTGTTGTTGACGCGTTGACGAATCCGGTCCGACGATGGCATCGTCGTCGATGTGTTCGAGAACCCGTGGCTTCCGTCGGCGACGCGGCAGCTGCGCTGTCTGTCTCGGCATCAGGCAGCGCATCATGCTGAGTGAGGTCCGCACCCGCGCACCGAGGACGTGATCATGCCCGCGAGGGCCGCTTCGATTACTTGCTCGTGGAGTCGAAAAGTATGAACAACAAGGCTTGGCGCGGTTGTTTGTGCGCGTTCGTGTTTGTGTTCGGCTTCACCGCCATCGCCCAAAGTCCTACTCGGCTCACTGGAAAGCTTGCCTACGTTCAGGAGGGGAATATCTGGGTACAGGTGCTGACCGAGGGTATTCCCCGTCAAATGAGTCAGGGCGGACAGGCTGATCATCCCCAATGGTCTGCATTGGGCCATTGGCTCTCGTTTGATCAGACTAAAAAAGTAAACGTGATTCCGATCGAGCCTATTCGGCAGGACACAATCACGTTGGAAACCGACCGCAGTGCATGGTCGCCCAAGCTGGACGAAATCGCGTTTGTGGATCACGGCGCTTTAGCTGTTCTGCGCCTCGAACCCGTGATCCAGCAGAAGCGTATCATTTTTCGTAAGCCGGATCTGGGAAACATCAGCGATTTTGTGTGGAATCCAGACGGAACAAGCTTAGCCGTCGCTACAACATCAGACGGCCGCAATCGGATAGCAAGGCTTTGGTACCTAAATGCCGACGGTAGTAATAGTCGTGAGATCTCGCTTGTTCGACCTTTGTACTCTCATTTCAAATTGGCTGGCTGGTCGGCTGATAGGGAACACATTCTGTTATGGGTTGGAGGCGTCTCCGCATCGATCGCTGCGGATGGGCTTCCACTGGTGTCTGTTTCCGTCACGAGCGGTGATCATCAGCTTGTCACTGAAGAAATGCTAGCGTACAAAGAATATGTTGCGATGTCTCCGGTCCGGAATAGCGTCTTAGTGATCAGCGGCGGGAATCGGGACGCCTGGACGAACAAACGACTAATTGCGTTCAATACCATGACCGGTAACATCATGGATCTTACTGACGATAGTACCGCCGTGGCCTCATGTGCGTGGTCTCCTGACGGACAGGTGATGGCGTTTGCTGCGGGCCCGAACGATACAGAAGCTGCTGGTGGTGAGCGTGCGAAGCAGGCGCTGGCGGAACGGCGAATCTGGATCATGAATGCCGATGGTCAACAGCGGCGGCGACTTACGACTGACGCGCAGTACCGTGATGAATACCCGATCTGGTCAAAAGACGGACAACATATCCTGTTTATGCGGATGGATACACAAAACATAATCAGCGTGTGGAGTGTCGGAGTGTACGATAAGACGCTGATGAAGCTGGTGGACCAAATTATGGGTCCAGCAGCGAAGGACTCATGGTTCGGGTACTACGGTCACCTGGGATGGCCCAGTTTTATCGCCCATTACCAATAGTGTGTTCAGAGGTTCGATAACATTTCGGATGGGGAGGCACGTTAACGCTCTTTCCCCGTCGAACGTTTCGGATCACCCGCAACAGTTGATCGGAGAAGCCTCGATCCGAATGAATCCCAGCCGCTCCGCGAAATAAATCCGTTAGCCCACGCTCTCCTTTTTCCGCCGGTCCTCCATCCGCGTAAGCATCTGCCCCTTGGCCTTGAGCCGCAGGTGCGAGTAGTGCTCCAGCATCCGTCGCGAGAGATGCCCGGTCACCGCCTCGATGACGTGCTCGGGCTCGCCGGCCTCGAGCAGATCCGTCACGACCCGTGTCCCACTTGCGCACCGGGTTCGTCGGGTCGAACTTATGGTGCTGGCTCGCGCACCAGAGATAGTGATTTGGATCCGTGTGACCGAGACCGTCGGCGCGTTTCAACATCCGCTCAACCGCGTCTCGCGCGGCCTGGTTCAGCGGGATCGGCCGCTTGCTCGTTTCGTTCTTGCTGTGAGTTACATAGAGCACGCCCTTGCCCGTCGCGCTCTCGACATCCCACACCTTTTCTAGGTCGACATCCCGGCGCCGCACGTGCTTTACCTCGACGCGGCGCATCAGTGTTCGCCGCGAGGACGGCCGCGCAGTAGACGTGCGCCCACTCCGGGTTGCTGGCCGCGGCCTCAAACAGACGCTTCTGCTCCTCAGGAGTGAGCGCACGCCCCACGGGAACGCCGCCCGCCTCGGTCAACATCTTCACGTCGTCCTCGAGCCGCCGCCACTGCTTGAACCGCTTCAGCACTTGGCGCAAAGCACCGACGTCCATGTTGATTGTCCGGTTGCTCGCGCCTTCGAGCCGGCGCTTGGCCTGAAACCCCTCAATAACTTTTCGCGTGACGATAGAGAGCTTCACGTCGCCGAGGTGCCGCTTCACGATCTCCAGCCGCTCGCGGTCAAACTCGATCGTGCGCTCGGAGTTCGCGGTCGCCTTTTTCGCTTCCAAGTAATCGTCGACCGCGGCGAACAGCTTCACCGACGGGTCGCGGGGCGCGAGCTCACCCGCCAGCGCTGCGCGGATCATTTCCTTCTCGAGCCGGGTCGCCTCCTGCCGGTTGGTCGTCGGGAGAGTCGAACCTGGCGGGCAGAGCGGCCGGCGCAGCTGCACGCCGTTGACCGAGAAGTAGGTCCAATACTCCATCAAAGGACGCCTTCCGACCGACCTTCCCCGTAATGGTTCGATTCCTCCTTGGGTCACCACCATCAGCCCTCTTGGCATCAACGACTTACATCCTCGAAAGCGGCGACTGCAGACAGTCATCGAACCAGCGGTCATTCAGAGATTCGTACACTCGCGCGATTGCGCAGGTTGACGCTGTCGGTCTGCCAGTGCAGACTGAAAATTCACTCATCACGTGCGTGAGTCGGCTGAGCGCACGATTCGCCTCACGGGAGATGTCGACATGTGGCGTTGGACGATGCGCATTCTCGTCGGCCTGGGTGGGTTCCTCATCGTTGCCGCACTCTCCGGCGCCACGTATCAATGGTTTGCGACTCGCAAGGACCTGGCGTCGACGCCACCCCCGGGATTAGGAGGTCTGACACAATTCGAATCACTTCGACCCAGAACGGTACTCGTCGATGCGCGTCGCTAAATGACGATGTTCGACAGGGGTTTCAGGGGTCAGCTGACACAGTTCTGACACAGTACTGCAGGTCAGTTACGCGTCTCCTGAGCATCCCACTGCGACCGTCCTACTCAGTTTCGTTCTGTGCCATTCGTTCGAACCGGTACGCGATCTCTGGGCCGCCGTCACCTTCGAATGCGAGTTGTCCCATGAGCAACGCGAACGGCTCATTTGTCTTCGTTCGTTCCTCTAGGATTTGACGCGGAACTAGGAGATCGCGAGACCGTCACAGAATCTCCTCGATGATGTGAACCGGTCCCTCCGTACGGATCTCCCCGATGCCCACGGCGAGCAAACGATTGAGGAACGCGTATTTCGACGCCGCAGTCTCGAAGCGCGGCAGCGTGCGAAAGTAGTGATGCGCGTCGTCGCGCAGCCCTGTGAATGTCATGTAGATTAGGGCGCCGTCGTCGGTCTCGAGCGTTACCCGCAGATCGAGCTCGAGCGTTTCGTCGGCCTTTCCCGTGACCCAGTCGCCGCCGCCGGCGAGGACCTTGCCGCGAAGGCGCTCACCCTCGAAAGAGCCGCCGGTCACCGGGAAGATGGACAGCGTGCCGTGCGGTGTGGCTCCGACTTCCTCAGTCGGAGAGGTGGTGAGACGCAGCAGCATGAGCGGTTGCGAATTCATGGGATATTCCTTTCGGAATTAGAGCAGCTCGTGGATGGTGTAGATAGGGCCTTCAGCGCGACGATCGCCGCTGGCCACCGCAACAAGCCGGTTCAGGAACCCGTACGCGGGGTGTGCGGTCTGGAAGCGCGGCGTGGTCCGAAAGTAGTAGGTCGCCGGATTGACCGGCTCGCCGCGTCCGATGGCCGCGATCACGTCCGGCGGCCCGTGACGCAAGCCGAAGGACCTCATCGAGATGAGCGCTCCGTCGTGGGTCCGGAGCGTGACGCGCAGATCCATCTCGAGGACGTCGTCCGCTCGACGCAGAAGCCAGTCGGCGCTGCCGCCGGGCAACACCGTTCCGCGAAGACGGGTGCCTTCGAAGACTCCGCCGCTGATGGGAGCGATCCGTCGAGTGCCGTGGGGCACGGCGCCGACGTTCTGCGGTGTCGTGACATTCACGTGCAGCATCATGAGCAGACGTGTGTTCATGGCGTTGACTCCGATGGCGAGAGCTGTGGAGCGGTCGCCCGATTGCGATCAAGAACCGAGTGTACGCAGTCTCCGGCACGTGCCGAGCAATGGTGTCGACTCGCCGTCACGGTTGACGTTCTGCCGGTCGAATGAAACATGCCCCTTCTGACCGCTTATCAGCGCTGGACCACGAACGACTGTAAGACGAGACAGGATGTCGCGCCATCGTAAGGGGCGCGCGTCTCGCATCGGCACGTCCTCGACCGGATCACAAGGACGGCGCGTTCGTCGCGGTCAGGTTCGCCGCATTCGAGTGTCGAGGTTCAAGCGGTTTCGCCAACATAGATTTGGACATGCAGCTCAAAAAGCATGGCATCCATAAACTGATTGTCATCGGACTCAGAACAACTACGTGCGTGGAGGCGACTGTTCGCGTTGCCGCGGAGCTTGGATACGAGGTCACGGTGGAAAGAGACGCGACCGCGAGTTTCTCGGATGATGAGATGCACGCCACTCTTGACATCAATATTCCAAACTATGCCAATGCAATTGTGACCACAGGTGAGGTCGTCGACTCGATATCTTCTCTCTATACCGTAGAACGCAGGCGCAGGATTGGGCGGGCGATGCTGGCGACGCGAGCGTGGCTGATGAGACTGTGCGGATCGCCGGAAGTGATCGGAGCAGATTAGGAGGTTTGACACAATTTCCGCGAGGATCTGTTCTTGTGCCCGCCGTAAACCGCTGAATCCAAATGCCATCGCAGAAAACTAGGACGTCGCGGCCGTTTTGCGATAATCTGGTTTCAGACCGCTCGCAACTCGTTGATTCTCAAGCGGAGAGATGTCCGAGTGGTTGAAGGAGCACGCTTGGAAATCGATTCCGCTCACGCGTAGCGACGCACAGCAAAACCCACCAACGCAGTTCTCATCAAGCACTTCCTGCAACATCGATGTGCACCGGCGTGTCCCCGTAAATGACGGTGTTTGCCCTGGGTTTCCGGCGGTATGTGACACAGTTCTGACACAAACCCGCTTTCTATTTAAGCGAAGACACACCGACGCACATGGCCTCGTACACTCGATCTGGCAGTGCGCCCGCTTGACACGCTGATTGCGGTCGTCGGCGGAGCACTGCCGTAACTGGCGACAACAGTACGTTTGTTCGCACGACCATGGCCTATCGCTTTTGAACGGGACATCCGAGGTGCGACAAGGTGGCGATCTCGGAGAAAGGATTCGCATGAAGCGCGTGTATCGGAAGAGGTCTTATCCGTTGGACGGGATACGTCGATTTCTCGAGCCTGGTCCGATCGTATTGGTCAGCTCCGCCTGGCAGGGTTCCTTCAACATCATGACGATGGGCTGGCATATGATGCTCGGCTTCTCACCGGCGTTGTTCGGCTGCTACATCTGGGAGGAGAACCACAGCTACCACATGCTGCGGCGTTCGAAGGAGTGCGTGATCAATCTTCCGACCCTCGACCTCGTCGACACCGTCGTCGGCATCGGCAACTGCCACGGTGCAGACGTCGACAAATTCCAGCGGTTTGGCCTGACCCCGAAGCGGGCGACCAAGGTGGCGGCGCCCCTGATCGCGGAGTGCTACGCGAATTTCGAATGCCGTCTGCGTGACACTCGCATGATTCGGACATACGGCTTGTTCATATGGGAGGTCGTCAAAGCTCACGTGGCCATGTCGCCGAAACGACCTCAGACGATCCACTACCGCGGTGAAGGCGAGTTCATGATTTCGGGAGGCACAATCAACCGCCGCCGCAAATTCCGGCCGGAGAACCTCTAACCAGGGCCAGTTGCGGAAATCGTCCGTGCTCGAGCCAGCTCGGTCGCTCGTTCGTTTACGCCGAGCGATCAACTCTGGAAAACGCCCGCCGGTACGACAGTGGGCTCGTGCCGACCACGGTTCCGAAGTGCTCGCGCATCACTGCGGCGGACCCGAAGCCTGCGTCCGCCGCCACTTGCTCGATGGCCAGGTCCGTCGTTTCGAGCAGCCGCTGCGCGCGACGCACACGTGCGTGCGCGAGCCACGCCGCCGGCGTCGCTCCCACCTGCTCGCGAAAACGACGGCTGAGTGTTCTCGTGCTCATCGCCGCCCGGCGCGCGATGACTGGCAGCGGGAGCTCGCGCGAGAGGTTCTGTTCCATCCATGTCAGTAACGGCGTCATGGCGCCGGGCGCTTCGGATGGAGGCGCATGTTCGATGAACTGCGCCTGGCCACCTGCGCGTTCGAGCGGCATCACCGCGAGCCGCGCGACCGACGCCGCGACGTCGGCGCCCAGGTCGCGACGAACCATGTGGATACACAGATCGAAACCGGCGGCGGCGCCCGCCGACGTCAGGACGCGGCCATTGTCGACGTAGAGCACGTTCGCGTCGAGATCGATGGAAGGATGACGACGGGCAAGATCGGCGGCGGCCAGCCAATGGGTCGTGGCGCGGAGGCCGTCGAGAACGCCGGTGGCCGCCAGCACGAACGCGCCAGTGCAAATCGACGCCACGCGGGCACCGCGCTCGGCCGCCCGACGTATGGCGCGTAAGACCGAAGCGGGTACGGGTCGAGTGACGTCGTTGACACCCGGCACAATGACGGTGTCGGCCTGGGCCAGTGACGACAGCCGCCACGGCACGCGCAGCGCGACGTGCATCGATTCGACGTCCCCCGACTCGCTGCAGACGCGGACTTCGTACGCGGTCCGCCCGTCCTTCTGCATCGCGAGGCCGAACACTTCGCACGCTGTCGCCAAGTCGCCGAGCACGACGCCGTCGAACGCGACGACCGCGACCAGGTGCGGCCGTCTTCCTTTCGTTGATCGTGGCGTGAATCCTGCGATCATCGTCCTTTTAGCCACTGGCGGATTCTGCCACATTTCGTAGGATTGCGCCATGGAGGACATGCTCATGCACCCTGCACCGCTCGCTGCTATTGACTACATCGGACCGGCCCTCGGCGCTCTTCTGTTCGTTGCCGTGATGTCGCTCGTCGCCGAACCAACCCGTCGCACCCTCAACGCGATCATCCTTGCCGGCGCGAGCGGTGTGTACTTGAGCGGCGGATTCGGCCTGTGGGAATTGACCTACCCGGTCATCGGCGCGGCGATCGGGTTTCGTGCGCTACGGTCGTACCGATGGATCGGTGTCGGCTGGCTGATTCACGCGGGCTGGGATATCGCGCATCACATGTGGGGCAATCCCATTTGGCCGTTCATGCCGAGTTCCGCGTTCGGCTGCATGATTTTCGACAGCATGATTGCGCCGTGGTTCCTCGCCGGTGCGCCATCGTTCCTGAAGCGCCCCCACGCCGCGATGCGCGCCGCCGGTGCGTGAACGACGGCTACGCCGAACCTCGCCGTGAATGAAGTGTCGGGACGTGGTCAGCGGTCGATGATGGCCATGCTCGCCTCGTTGTGGCGCTCGCCGGCGGCCCGCGTGAGGTTGTTCAGCCGCTCGATGTGCTCGGCGCTCAGCTCGATACCGTCGGCGGCTGTGTTTTCCTCGACGCGCGCGACCCGCTTGGTGCCGGGAATCGGCGCGATGTCATCGCCCTGCGCGAGCAGCCAGGCCAGCGCGATCTGTGCCGGTGTTGCGCCCGCCTCGCGGGCAACGGCCTGGACTTCGTCGACGATGAGCAGGTTGCGCTGGAGGTTCTCGCCGGTGAAGCGCGGGTTGGTCTTGCGCCAGTCGTCGTCGGAGAGCTGCTCGGGCGAGCGGATGTCGCCGGTGAGGAAGCCATGTCCGAGCGGCGAGTAGGGAACAAATCCAATGCCCAACTCGCGCAGCAGCGGCAGCAGTTCGGCCTCCGGGTCACGCGTCCACAGCGAGTACTCGGTCTGCAGCGCGGTGACCGGGTACACGGCGTGGGCCCGGCGGATCGTGGCGGGGCTGGCCTCGGACAGACCGATGTGGCGGACCTTGCCCTCGGCGACGAACTCGGCCAGGGCACCGACGGTGTCCTCGATGGGCGTGTTCGGGTCGACCCGGTGCTGGTAGTACAGGTCGATGTAATCGGTGCCCAGCCGCTTGAGAGAACCCTCGATGGCGATACGGATATTCGCCGGGCGACTGTCGATGACGCCAGGGCCGCCGCCGGAGTGCGAGACGAAGCCGAACTTCGTCGCCAACACCACACGGTCGCGGCGGTCCGTGATGGCCCGGCCGACGAGCTCCTCATTTGTGAAGGGTCCGTAGATTTCGGCGGTGTCGAGGTGGGTGACGCCGAGGTCGAGCGCTCGGTGGATTGTGCGAATCGACTCGGCGTCGCTGCCGCCTCCGATGTTGTAGTAGCCCGACATCGACATGGCGCCGAGTCCTATGCGAGAGACGTCGAGTCCGCCGATCGAGATGTGCTTCATGGTGATTCCACTGTAGTCGGATCACCCACGCAGTCGTTTGCCAGATCCATCGAGTTCATTGCCTAAAACGACGTTTCGCTGTGGAAATGAGAAATGCACCGCGCCGACTGATGCTAGAGTCGTCTGACACAGGCAGGTGTTGGAGATTGCTCATGCCCAAGCAAGCGGGACCGTATACTTCGGACGCCCCAGCGATGACCGCCCTGGCTCGCGCCATCGAGCGCTTTGCCCAAACCGATGGGGACCACACGACCGCCATTCCGGCGCTCACGTTCCATCGTCGCAAGGCACCCACCGAACCCTTGCATTGCATTTACAGCCTGGGACTCGGCGTCGTCGCGCAGGGCGACAAGCAAGTTCTGCTCGGGGGCGAGGCGATCGACTACGGCCCTGGGCAATCCATGCTGACGACCATCGATCTCCCTGTCGTCTCGCATGTCACGCGGGCCAGTGCCCGGGAACCGTTTCTTGGCATGATGCTGACGCTGGACGTCCGCTCCATCCTGCAGTTGGCGTCCGAGATGGACGCGCCTCGGCCCCGGCGAGATGACGCCCATCGATCTCTCTCGTTCGAAGCACTGGACGCAGCCTTGCTCGATGCTCTCGTCCGGCTCGTCGAACTCCTCGACGAACCAACCCTGGTTCCTCGGCTGGCGCCGCTCGTCCAGCAGGAAATAACCATCCGCCTGCTGACCGGTCCGCACGGCCCGCAACTCCGGCACTTCGTCATCGTCGGGTCCCCAGACCAGCAGATTGCGAAGGTGGTCGCCTGGCTCAAGCAGAATTTCGCGCAGCCGCTGCAGGGGGATGACTTGGCGGATCGCGCGCACATGAGCCCATCGACCTTCCGGCAGCATTTCCGCGCCCTCACGGGCGTGAGCCCGCTGCAGTACCAGAAGCAATTGCGTCTACAGGAAGCGCGGCAGTTGATGCTGAACGAGAACCTCGACGCGGGCAGCGCCGCAGGCCGTGTGGGGTATGAAAGCGCTTCGCAGTTCAGCCGCGAGTACAGCCGCCTGTTCGGTGCGCCGCCTCAGCGCGATGTCACGCGCATGCGGCTCGCTCCCGTTGCCCGTGCGTCTGACCTTCGTAGAACGATAGCGAGATCAACAGCTCGTGGAACGGTCCCTCGCCATCGATCGACCCGACAGTCGCTCGTCTCGCGGTGACGCCGCGCGATTGCGGGGCTGGGGGGAAGATATGGCGGCCGGGTCTGGACTGAAAAACGCCGTAAGTGATCGCGGCACATTAGGAGGTCTGACACAATTTCTGAGATAATCGTTCAGCGCTATTCGTAAGCCGTTGATTCTAAACGGAAAGATGTCGGAGTGTCGATCGAGCACGCTTGGAAATCGATTCCGCCCGCACGTGCTGACGCGCACCAAATCCCACCAACGCAGTTCCGATCAACGACTTCCCGCAACATCGATATGCGTCGGCGTATCCCCGTAAATGACGGTATTTGCCAGAGGTTTTAGGGGGTATGTGACACAGTTTTGACACAACGCCGATGATTGTTTAGGCCGGCGTGACCCGCCGCGCGAATTTAGTACGGCGATGTAGTCACGAAGCGACCGATCAGCGGACTAGTCTGTTCGGAG
This sequence comes from Acidobacteria bacterium 13_1_40CM_65_14, assembly GCA_001917905.1. Lineage (GTDB taxonomy): Bacteria > Acidobacteriota > Vicinamibacteria > Vicinamibacterales > CAVVIG01 > QHWF01. The sequence goes on along the minus strand of MNEX01000075.1, from coordinate 6,342 downwards.
CGCGTCGACGGGAGCCATACGCATGCTGCGCCGCGCGGGGATGTAGGCGGCAACCGTGGCGATGGTGAGCAGAGCGAGCGAGGTCGCGGCAAACGTCGTCGGGTCGAGAGGTTCGACTTCGAAGAGCAATCCCGCGAGCAAGCGGGTGAGCGCCGCCGACGCCAGGAGTCCTGTTGCGATGCCCGTCAGAACGAGGTGCAACGCCTGGCCGAGAACCATCCGAAATACCGACGCCGAGGATGCGCCGAGGGCCATGCGGACGCCGATCTCCTGGGTCCGCTCTTTGACGGAATACGCCATGACGCCGTACACGCCTACCGCTGCGAGGATGAGGGCGACGAGGGCGAAGACGCTCACCAGCACCGAGATCGCTCGCGGACGCGCGATCGTGCGGCCGACAACGTCGTCGAGCGTGCGGATGTAGACGGGCGCTTCCGGTTCCATCGCGTGCACGACGCTGGTCACGCTGGACGCGAGCGCAAGCGGATCCTGGCGGGTGTGCACGAAGAACGTGATGGCGCCGCCGGGACGCTGCGTTTTGGGAATGAAGATCGTCTGCTGGATGGGCCCGTCGAGGTTGGATCGCATGTCGCCGACCACGCCGACGATCGTCCATTCAATATCTTCCCTGCCGTTGGCATGATTGACGTTGATTCGGAGCCGCCGGCCGAGCGGTGAACCATCGGCGAACTGACGGCGGACGACCTCCTGGCTGACGATCGCGACCGGCGTCGAGTCGGCCGTATCGGAATCGGAGAAGTCGCGTCCGGCGATCTGTGGAATGCTCAACGTGGTGAAGAAGCCCGGCGTGACGGGCCGGACGTGGCTGGTTGGGAGCTGCCCGTCCGCCGGCCGCGGCTGATCGATGCGCCAGAAACTCGTGCCGATGCAGGGAAATGGAACGGGCATGCACGACGCTCCGGCGACCGACTGTACGCCGGGGAGCGCAGCGATTCTGGCCATCGAATCGCGAAAAAGGTTGCCCGACGCAAGGAAGTCGTAGCGGGGTGTCGGTAGCTGCACGCTCGCGGTGAGCACGCCGTCGACGCGAAATCCGAGGTCGACGCTCTGGAGCTTCACCAGGCTTCGCATCAGCAGACCGGCGCCAGCCAACAGCACGAGCGATAGTGCGACCTCGACGACGACCAGCGAGCGAAGCACGCGATGCCGTCGCCGGCCGCCGCCGTGACGTCCGCCTTCGCGTATGGCGTCGCGCGCATGGTTGGTGGAGACGAATGCGGGAACGACGCCGAACGCGATGCCGGTGACGAGCGCGGCGACCAAGGTGAAGGCGACGACCGGAAGATCCATCGACATCTGGTCCAGCCGGGGTATCGGGATCCGATCGCTCACGAGCGCGAGCAGGCCACGATGGCAAAGTGCCGCGACGCCCAAGCCCGCAATGCCGCCGCCGGCGGCGAGCACCAAGCTCTCCGTCAGCATCTGACGCACCAGCCGTCCACGTCGGGCACCAAGCGCGGTACGCAGCCCGATCTCGCGCTCTCGCGCCGCGCCGCGCGCCAGCAGCAGGTTCGCGACGTTGACGCAGCCGACGAGCAGCACCAATCCAACCGCGGCCACGAGCGCGAGCAATGCCGGGCGGATCTCTCCGACCATCTGCTCCTGGAGTGGAAGGAGCATCACCGTGCGCCGCGCGTTGCGCTGGGGGAATTCCCGCTCGAGATCGGCGAAGATGGCTCGCATTTCGCTCGCCGCTTGCGCGAACGATACGCCGTCGCGAAGTCGCGCGATGGCGTATGAACTGCCCCGTCCGCTCACGGCGCGAAGCTGCTCGAGGCTCTGACCGTATGGAACCAGGAAGTCGGCCTTCTGCCCGACCACCGTGAAGCCAGGGGGCATGACGCCGATCACCGTCGCCGGACCACTGCCGGTGCTGAGCGTCATGCCGAGCACATCACGCCCGCCGAGGCGACTCTGCCAGAACTCGTACGACAACACGATCACCGTGCTGCGCCCGCCGAAATCTTCTTCGACCGTGTACGCGCGACCCAGCGCGGGCCGCACGTCGAGCGCGGCAAATACGTCGGCCGACAACGTCAGGCCCGAGACGTTCGAGGGCTGGCCGTCGACCATCAGGACCAGATTGGTCGGCCCCACCATCCCGAGGTGCTCGAGGGTTTGCATCCGCTCGCGCCACGCGACAAAGTTGGCGGGAGCGATCACGTTGCGGCTGGTGCCGCCGCGGTTTGTTTCCCACACGGCGACGATGCGATCGGGGTCGCGGTATGGCAGCGGTTCCAGCATCACGGTGCGCACGACGCTGAACACGGCCGAGGTCGCGCCGATGCCGAGCGCCAACGTCAGGAGCGCCGCAGCCGTGAAACCCGGCGACCGCCGTAACATGCGAAAGCCATGACGAACATCGCGCAGCGAGTCCTCGATCACGGATGGACGGCCCGCATGTATACGGTCTGGTGTGGATTCCATGACGTCGCTGTGTTGGATGAACCAGGCGAGCATAAGGTTGCGGGAGGGCTGTGCCGAGAGGAAAAACCCCTCAGTGGATGGGATAGGGTGACCGTCGCTAGTGTCCCCGACCTAGAGATTCGCTGACACAATCTCGCGATACCAGCGAGGATGGTCATCGGCGGTCTTGGTCCAGACGAACGGCGTCGGTGCTTCATTGGTGCTGGCTAAGTACGACCGATGGTCCTCCAACACTCGCATGTTAGTGCCGCGCTTGATTTGTTTCTCAGTCAGCGTTGCGAACGAGCGTTCGACAAGGTTTTCGAGCACATGGCGCGCGAGTTCCCGCAAGCGCGTCGAGTTCCGGCGAGTGCTGCCGACGGTCACTTCGTCATCCTGCACTGCTATCAGATTGACCGGGAGACGGCCGCCATCAATCGATGCGACTCGGTTCCAACCTTCCGGACAAGTGCTGCCGTCCAAGCAGGATTAGCGAGGCTCTTGGAGTAGGCAGGCAACCCGCTCACGCACCGCTTCACTGCACGTTTGAGGGGGCTCCTGAGACCCCGTCAATTGAGCACAGGTGGACGGAGCTCGGCAGCAGATGTGGTCAAACGATGCGGATCGCTCAATGGCTCGACGAATTGCGGGACGATCTCCGGTTGGCCTTTCGGCAGCTGACGCGATCACCGGGATTCACGTCGGTCGCCGTACTGACGCTCGCGCTCGGCATTGGCGTCAACAGCGCCATCTTCGCGCTGGCCGATGCGACGTTGCTTCGCCCGCTCTCCTATGCCGACGCCGATCGACTCGTGATGCTGCACGAACGCACGCCGACGGTCGATCGCGCGACCGTCGCGCCATTTGAAGCGGCCGAATGGGTCGGGCTCAACCGCACGTTCGAAGCGATGGCGGCATTCAACAGTAGTCGGCGCGCACTCATCGATCCGGACGGCTCAGGCGAGCAGATCCCGATGCAGACTGTCAGCGTCCGTTTCTTCGATGTCTTCCGCGTGCGACCGATCGCTGGACGAACGTTTCTGCCCTCAGACGATCATTCGAACCCGGACGCTCTTGTGTTGAGCGAACACCTGTGGCGGTCGCGGTTCGGCAGCAACCCAGACGTCGTCGGGTGCAGGATTCGGATCGACAGTGAGACGTTCACGGTCATTGGCGTAGTGCCGGACAGCTTTCAGGTCCTTTCACCCAGCAGCGCCTGGAACATACTCGCAACGGCATTTGCGCGCAGTCCCGGCGGCGTCGCCCATTTTCTGCGCGTCGTCGGCCGTCTGAAGCCTGGTGTGACGCTCGCTGACGCGCAAAGCGACCTTGCCGCGGTCGCGCGGGATATCGCCCAAAGGTTCCCAAACCTGAACAGAGACCGCGGCGTGCTGATTGAGCCGCTGCACGACGGGATCATCAGCGGGAATCTGCGATCGACCGCTCGCCTCCTGCTGGGCGTTGTGGTTTTCGTCCTGCTGACGTGCTGCGCCAATGTCGCCAATCTCGTGCTGACCCGCACCACGAGCCGCACTGGCGAGCTCGCGATACGATCGGCTTTGGGTGCCGGTGCGCGCCGCATCGTCCGACTGGTTCTCACCGAGAGCCTGGTGCTGTCTGGAATGGGCGCGGTCGCTGGCGCGGCGATCGGCGCGGCGATTCTCACCGCGGCTCCGTCGCTGTTGCCTCCGGGCGTGCTGCCCGTGGACGTCGCGCTCAGATTCGACAGCCGTGTGCTGATGTTCTGTGCCGTAACGGCCTTCGCGCTCGCGCTGGCGTTCGGCGCAGCACCGGCATGGCAAGCGGCGTCTCTGCCGCCGCTGGGCGGTCTGATATCTGCGAGCCGAACTGCAACCGGCCGTGGGGCGCGATTCAGGATGCTGCTCGCGACAGGCCAGATCACGGCGGCGGTGGTGCTCCTCTGCGGCGCCGGGCTTCTGCTGCGCACGCTCATCGCGCTCGATGAGGTCGACCCTGGCTATCGGACGCAGGAGGCGCTGACAACGGAGGTGACATTGCCGGTGGCGCGGCCCGGGACATCGCCGTATGCTGCGCCTGAGGCAAGAGCGAACTTCTACGACACAGTCGAGCGTGAAGTTCGGCAGCTCACAGGAGTGCAGGCGGCGGCTTGGGGGAGCGCATTGCCGCTGAACGGCTTTTGGATCGTGCTGCCGTTCATGATCGAGGGCGAGCAAGCGCGTCCCGAATCCGAACGCGATCAGGCACGTTATCAACACGTAAGCGCCTCGTATTTCCAGGCGCTTGGCATTCGGATCGTCGCCGGTCGGCCGTTCTCGAGCGCCGACACCGCGAGCAGCGTGCCTGTCTGCATCGTCAACGAGGAGTTCGTGCGGCGCTACTTGCGCGGGCGGCCTCCACTCGACACGCGCGTCGTCGTCCGTGGCATGGGCACGGGCCGCGGGCCGCTGCCGGTTCGCGACATTGTCGGAGTCGTCGGCCAGGTGAAGGAGCGGCCGGACGAATCCCGGCCGGAGCCACACATCTACGTGCCGATAGGACAGGATCCGCCGTGGCAGGCGTCGCTGATTGTTAGGCCCGTGAGCGGTCCTGCGTCGGCGCTTGCGCCGGCAGTCCGCGCCACCGTCGCAAGCATAGACAGGGAGCGTCCGGTCGCCCAGATACGAACCCTCGCTGACATTAGCCACGAGGCGACGTCGGCAGCACGCTTTCGCGCAACGCTCGTCGCGTCGTTCGCCGCGCTGGCCCTCACATTGGCCATTGTCGGCATCTTCGGTGTGCTCGCGTATGGCGTGCAACAGCGCATCCGCGAGTTCGGTATCCGCATTGCGCTCGGAGCAAATGCGGGCACCGTGCTCCGTCTGGTCCTTGCCAGTACGGCTCGCGTAGTCGCGGCAGGCGTTCTCGCCGGTCTGATCGCGGCGGCGATCCTTGGACGATTGATCATGTCGTTTCTGTTCGGAGTGAAGCCGCTGGACCCGTTGACGTTCGGCACCGTCGCGCTCATGCTCGCGCTGACGGCGGCGTGCGCCGCCACCGTTCCCGCTCTGCGCGCGACACGTGTCGATCCGATCGTCGTCCTGCGTAACGAATGAGGCGTTCGGCTGTCACGAAACCCAGGGAGCTCGTTCGCTCAAACACGCGAGGACGTGATGTCGATGTAGGTGGAGTGGGCTTCGGGCTACTCGAACGTGGTCTCGACCGCGGGATCGCGTGTGGACGCATCGGCCTATCTCGCCGGGTTAACGAAAGAAGCCGATCGTCGCTCTGTCGTCCATGGCACTGTTCCATGGCGAGCAGATGGCCGTAAGTGATCGCGGCACATCAAGAGGTCTGACACAATTCCTGCGCCAGTCCGTTTGGCGCCGTCCGCAAATCGCAGAATACAAACGGCATCTCGAAACGCTAGGTTTTGAAGGAGCGTTTTGGGATAATCAGAACCAGACCGCCCGCAACTCGTTGATTCTAAAGCGGAGAGATGTCGGAGTGGTCGATCGAGCACGCTTGGAAAGCGATTTTGGCGAGCATCACCAAGCGATACCGAAACAGCTCCTTTCGTAGGCGCAGCAACGATTTAACGTCGCGAAGTGCTCCTCGATGTGACTCGGTAATCGTCGGTACTTCTCGTCGGTTTCAGGCCCACCCTACACAGTTCTTACACAGTGCCTCAAATCGGTTAGGCCGACGATCACGGCCACGCACCGACGAGTACTTATCGTGCAAGGAATTCGAGCGCCTTGGGCACGAAGTCCGCGTGGAACTGGAACACCGCGCCGTGTCCGGAATCGGGATAGATGATGAGGTCGCTATTCGGAAGACGCTGCGCCAAATCGTGCGTGTTCTTGCTTGGAACCATGCGATCACTCTCGCCGTTTGCGACAAGCACAGGTTGGTGAATCTTTGACAGATCCGCCGGTTCCTTCGAGCCCCAGCGGC
>MNEX01000256.1 GCA_001917905.1 Acidobacteria bacterium 13_1_40CM_65_14 | reverse complement strand
TGAACAAGCTCGGATCGATTCTGCTCGTCGACGGCGACTTCGGACCGGCGACGCGCGACGCCGTCCTCGACGCGCGCGTCCCGCTGAATCTTCCCGGCAACGGCGACGCAGACGACGAGTTGCAGGCGGCCGTGGCGGCGGTGAAGGATCCGTTTCCGCGGGTCACTTCGGCCGGCGCGACGTTCATCGCGCGGCTCGAAGTCTGCGGTCCGCGGCAGTACCGCCTGCAGTACTGCCATCCTGAGTGGCCCGGAGAGAAGAGCGGCATCACGATCGGCATCGGCTATGACCTGAAGTTCGTCACGCGCCTGGAATTCGAGGCCGATTGGGGCGGCGCGGTGCCGGCGGGCGCGGTCGATCGACTGGCCGGCGCCTTAGGCGTCACCGGGAGCCCGCAACTTCGCCAAGCGGTCGTCGACCTCGACTTTCCGCTCGGCGTGGCGATGACCGTGTTTCTCCAGCGGACGCTCCCGGAGTTCTTGAAGAAGACGCGATCGATTTACCCGCAGGTCGATACGCTGCCGCCCTCGCGCGCCGCAGCGCTCGTGAGTCTCGTCTACAACCGCGGCACCGATCTGACGGGCGATCGGCGGCGCGAGATGCGCGCGATTCGGGATTTGCTGGCGGCCGGCGATCTGAATTCGGTCTCGAGCGAGATCGACGCGATGGAGCGGCTCTGGGATCCGCAATGCGGTCTCGTCAAGCGTCGTCACGACGAAGCGCGGTTGTGGCGGTCTGGGTTCGCGGCGCTGCAGTTGGAGTAGCGGAACGCTGATAGCTGAAAGCAGGGGAGTGATGGCCTTATATGCATTCGACGGCACGAAACAGGATGACCGGGGCACTGGCAGCAGCTGGGAAGCGGTGGCGGCGGACACGAACATCTTTCGCTTCTACAGCGCATACACCGGTTACGCCCAGTCGCAGGGGATCACGACGAACTACATCCCTGGCGTCGGCACTCGGTTCGGCGTGATTGGAGCCATCGCGGGGGGCGCCTGGGGCGTCGGCTGGTTGGACCGGATCAACGACGCGCACGACACGCTGTGCACAGCGTACCTGGCCGGCGATCACATGATCGACGTCATCGGCTTCAGCCGCGGCTCGGCCATTGCACTCGATTTCGTCAACAAGGTCGCCCGCGACGGCATTCAGCAGGACGGCAAGGTGATCGTCGCGCGGCCGTCGATCCGCTTCCTCGGTCTCTTCGACACCGTCGCAGCGTTCGGGCTCGCGAATCTCGGCTTCTTCTTCGCGTCGCTGAACGCGTTTCATCAGCTGACGCTGCCGTCGAACGTGGAACGCTGCTTCCACGCGATGTCGCTCGACGAGCGGCGGCCGGGGTTCGTGAATCAGCGCGTCGCGGGCGCGTACGAAGTGTGGTTCCGCGGCGTCCACTCCGACATCGGCGGCGGCAACAACAATCCCGGGCTCGAGTACGTCGCGCTGCGCTGGATGTTTCGCAAGGCGATCGCGTGCGGCCTGCCGGTCACGGAAGCGAACATCACCGACTCCGCTGTACATCCCGAGGCGCGCATCAAGCCGAACTTCTTCAGCGATCTCAGTGCGCTGACGTGGCGCAACGTGAAGCTGACTGACACCATTCACTACGCGGTCGGACAGCATCCGGTGCTCGAGGACGAGCCGTGCAACAAGGTACCGCCGATGTGCCCGATTGAGACGCTCGACTTCGAAAAGAACCGGGTGGCCTTGCCCGCGGCCGTGAACACGTAGACGACAGACATAACGGCAAGCTCACGAGAGCACGAAAACACGAGAGCACGAAAACACGAAGGCACGAAGGCACGAAGGCACGAAGGCACGAAGGCACGAAAAAAACGTCGATCATCCCGGTTCGACGCTATGGCCTGCGAAGCAGGCCCATCGTTTGGCGGAAATCGGCGGCGGACGCGAGTCGCCGTTCGATCCTCTGCGACTCGTGTCCGCCGCCGATTCCCGCCAACGGCGCCGCTGCGCGGCGCGCGTCGAACCGCTCCGTTCGTTCTCCGTTTTCTCTGTTTCTCTGTGGTAAACCGTTTCCTCCATCCCCTCCGCTTCCACAAACAGCCGTGATAGCGTAGGTCGCAAAGGAGACGATCCATGCGACTGTTTCGAATCGTATTCCTGGTCACCGTCGTCGCGTTCGCGCTCGCTGCGCCGGCAGCGGCGCAGACGCCGATTCTGCCGGTTGTCGATCACATCCATCTCAACGTCCCCGACCAGGCGAAGGGTGTCGAGTGGTATCAGAAATACTTCGGCGGCCAGCCGATGACCGAAGCGCCGGATCGCCTGATGTTCGGCGACACGCGCCTCATCTTCCTGCGCAACGAGAAAGGACAGCCGAGCACCGGCAGCGCACTCGATCACATCGGCTTTTCCGTCACCGACCTCGACGCGAAGATGAAGGCGCTCGAGGCGGCCGGCATCAAAGTCGTCTCGCCCGTGCGTGAGGTGCAGGGCCTCTTCAAGCTCGCCTTCATCGAGGATCCGTGGGGCACGCGCATCGAAGTCGTCCAGGATTCTGAGAAGCTCGGGCTGCATCACGTGCACCTGCGCGCGCCCGACGCCGCCGCGACGCTCGCCTGGTACAAGGAGAAGTTCGGCGGCGACACGGCGAAGTTGAAGGATCGGCTCGACGGTCTGAAATACAGCGGCGTGTGGCTCCTCGTCCAGCGCGGTGACGCGACGCCGAGCGAAGGCCACGCGATCGATCACATCGGCTGGCGCACGCCGAATCTCGACGCCAAGACGAACGAGCTCAAAGCGCAGAACGTGAAGTTCACGACCGAGCCGCGCCCGCTGCGCCTCGCAAGCGGCGTGATGGTGAATTTCGCGTACCTCGAAGGTCCGGCGGGCGCGAAAATCGAACTGGTACAACGTTGACTCAGATGGTCTTTGGGTCGACGATCACCTCGCCGACGGTCTCGTCGACGTCGGCGCTCGGCCAATTGGCGATGACGTTCAGCACCCGCTTTCGGGCGAGTCGATCGAGCGCCGACAGCACGCCGTCGCGCAGCGTCCGCTCGGTCGAGAGGAAGAATTCGCCCAGCACCCACGCGATCGCCATGCGCCGGGCCGACACCTCGATGAGCTTGGCGTCCTGTCGCTGAACGGCGAACACGCCTTCGACCGCGACGAAAAGCGCCAGGGCGCATGCCGCGAATCCGACCCATCGCCGCAGCGGTGTGGCCTTCGCGTCCCAGAACACGGGGGCGCCGGCGCCGAGCGCGATGAAGATCAGCCGCCACTTCGCGAGACTGAACGGCCGCGGAAGACGCGCGGCGTTGCCCGCCAGTAGGTCGAGCATCGCGCGGTTCTCGCGCACGTCAGAGACGGCCGCGCCGATCACGGCCACAATCGCCATCGCTCCCAACAGGCGCCACCAGCCGCCGTTGGCGAAGAGGACAACTCCGAGGAGCGTGAAGAAGATCGTGTAGGTCGCGATGAACAGGTAATCGATCGACACCGCGCGCGCCATTTTCGCGTGTTCGTCCGGCCGCAGAATGCTCGACACCGTCGAGCCGTCACGAATCAATTCCAGCGCGAGCGTCGGCGAATGCACCCCCTCGGGGAGCTTGCGCGGCGGCTTGAAGTTGCCGGCAACGGCGAGTCCAATCGCCACCGTGAGTACGGCGAGCCCCGCCCAGGCGCTCGCCCTCATGAAGACCGTCTGAGCTGAATAAGTACTATTCACAACACCCATTCGACCGCGATTCATGGGCCGCGACAACGCGGGGTCCCCACCGCGCACGCCTGCGCGGTGGGGTGCGAGCGGAGTGGCCCGTTAGTGAATTCGAGGAGTTACTCCACTAGCTTACGGGACGATGCAGCTGTCGGCATTCACGACTCCCAGGAAGCTCTGAACGAACCGCCGGTCGGCGATCTTCAGGCTCCACGCCTTGCGAAGCTGCGCACGATCGCGCGGCGTCAGATGCCACGACAGCGGCGGCGTCTCATCGTCGCCGTCAGCGGCAATCGCCGACGGAAATTCGATGACGCGCGTCTCGATCGGCACGCGCGGCCCGGGGTAGACCTCGCGCTGGAGGATATCGACGTCGATGTCGCTGTGCGAGAGCTGACCGGTGTCGCGAACGGCCAGTAGCGTTTCGAGCGGCTGCGTCACCTCGTACGTCCACCCGCGGCCGCCCGCCGGTTCAGCCGGAGCTCCGGTCGGCGATGATCGGATCTGCAGCAGCAGCATCTTCGTCGGCCTCGCGGCCGTCGAGGCGCGGAGTCCGTCATTGAGCCACTCGACGAGCGTGGCTGTGCCGTAGTTGTCGTAGTAGCCGCCGTCGACGAGGTGATACTCGTCGCTGAAGATGCCGTGGCGCAGAATGCGCGCCGGCGGAGAGACCCAGGGAAACGTCGCCGACAATCGCGCCGCCGTCGTGACCGGCACATCCGATTCCGGATACTCACGGACGAAATCGCGCCTACCGTGTTCGTTCCTGTCGAAGCCGGTCGTCGCCAGCAGCATCCGCTCGCCGGTTTCCGCGATCGTCCCATTGAAGATCACCGCTGGGCGGACACCGCTCAACGCCTCGCCTCGCCACTGGTCGAGCGTCGCGCTCTCGAGTCGCGTCCCTTCGCGTTTCCAGGTGTTCTCGAGCGCCCAGCCGCGATCGACGACGAGGTTGGGACCGTTGACGAGCGACCAGTGAGCGAGGGACACGCCCTTGACGAAGGGAACGAGATTGAAGACCAGATCGGGATAGGCGACGCCCCACGCGACTTCGTCGAGGCTCGAGGCCTCGGCGGCTTTGACGGTGACGCTGTCGTCCAGCGCCGGCACGGCCGGCATCCGGCCGCCCTCATAGCTGTCGACGACGAACATCGCGCCGACGGCGCCGCCTGACACGGCGCTGATCGCGAGCATCGCGCGGTCGAACTGATCGCTGCCGCAGCCATCAGCATCGTGCTTCAAGCCGGCGAGCACGCGTGCGGTCCACGCGGCCGCCTGGATGCCGCCGCCGGAGGCGGCCACGACGATCGCGGGACTTCCCATCCGCTTCTCGAGCATCTGAGCGGCGCTGACGCTGGCCACCGGTCCGGTCGGGCGCGGGTACGATTGGAAAAAATGATCGCTTTGCGGAAAGACCGACATGAGCCAGCCGTAGACGAGCAGCAGCGACAGGATCGGCACTCGATACCGATCGAACAGAAAACTCAATCCCGCAAGACCCCAACAGAGCAGCATGACGAGGATGAGCACGATGCACAAGGTCGGCACGCGCGGCGCGGTGCCGGACGTGCCCGACTTCACCAATGCGAGCAGCGCGTAGAGCGCCAGCGAGAACAGCAACTGAAAGAGCGCGAACACGTGGCGCGCCCAGAGCCGACCGTCAGGCCCGACGAATCCTTGCGGCGTCCGCTCGATGACGAATGCGAAGATCCGTAACAGAAACGTCGCGGTGGCGGCCAGAGCCTTTCTGGCCCCTTCCGGCAGGTTGCCGAGCTCGATCGGGCCCAGCGCGCGTCGACCCGTCGGCGGCGGAAAGACCTGGTCCCAGAACCACGCGTGAAAGGTCGTCATCAGCACCAAGAAAACGGCGGTTCCGAGGAACGTGCCAACGATCGCGCTGGTCCATCCGGCGACCGGGACACTCAACCACCACGCGCCGGCGATGATGCTCAACGGCGCCAGGAGCGGCACAACTCGGATCGCCAGGTTGATGCCGTCGGAGTTTGGCGCCTCGACGATGTCGAAGCGAGCGCCACCGTCCCGAATGACCAATCGGGCGGTGACGGCGATCGTCGCCGCCGTCATCAGTCCGGCGAGCGTCACAAACGCGAACGACAGGAACCGTCCGCCGGTCTGCGGATCGACGATGTCAAACAGTCCGCGGCAAAGCGATCCGAGCGGCGCCTGCGACGGCAGCGCGAGAATGGGGAGCGCCACGAGTAGAGCCCACGCGAGCAGCGGTACGCGCAGCAAGTAGACGTACGTCAGTCCGTTCCAGACCCGATCGAATTCGTTCGATGGCGGCCGAGCCGGCACGCGGCTATCGTGATCGTGACGAAGAAGGGATACAAGCGAAAAAACGGATTACCAGATGCCGGGGAGCAGTCGCGACGTCACGCGCGTCGTGTACTCGACGTAGCCCGGCAAGTTCGCGCGCAGGAACCGATCTTCGACGGCCACACGGTTGAGGATCAGCAGCGCGTAGAGACTCGCGGCGGCGAATCCCCACCACGACCCGACCGCAATCGCCATCAGCGGCACACCGGCGATCATCCCGGCATACCCCGGGTGTCGAATGACCGCATACGGACCGTGATCGACGACGCGGTGACCGCGATCGTCCTGAATGCGGATGACGGAGGAGAAGAAGCGGTTGGTCAACATCGCTCGGAAGCAGAACAGGAACGCCGCGAGCGATCCGACGATCGCCGCGATGCGAACGGCGTCGGGCATCGGTGCGGACCAGTGGAAGCGACGGTCAAGCGGCGTGACGATCACCGTGGCCAGCGCCGTGATACGAACCCAGCGAAGCGCGGCGGCGTCTGCGCCAGGCGTGGGAGGATGGAATCGTTCTCTCGCCAGGTCCGGATCAAGTGAGAGCAGCGCGTAGAGAAACACCGCCGAGACGCCGACCAGGTACGCCCAGAGCAGCGGGGACGCCCAGTCGCCCGACAGCGCCAGCATCCCCCCGCAAAACACCACGGTAAACAGCACCCATCGCGTGATTTTCTTCAACATTGGCTTGAGTTTGAAGACTCAAAACTAAGACATCGCATCGATCAAATCAAGACAATTCTGATCAGCTCGCGACACGATTGCAGGTCGCGCTCGCCGATTGGCATCGACCTTCGCTTCGAGCCGCCGTCCAACCACCACGTCCATCGATACTTGCCGCACCACAGGCGAATCAAAGCTCAGCGGTGCCGCGCTTGCATTGCGGCGCAGCCATGCGGACAACGGGACGAGTCCTCATCGTCGATGACTACGCGCCGAATCTCGACGGCCTCCGCCGATTGCTGGAGCGTCAGGGCTATCAGGTCACGACGGCCTCCAACGGTCACGACGCACTCGAGATCGTCGCGCGCGAGCATCCCGATCTCGTGTTGACCGACGTCGTCATGCCGGAAATTTCTGGCGTCGACGTCTGCGCGGCGATCAAAGGCAGCACCGTGACGTGTCTGACGCCGGTCGTCCTGATCAGCGCGTCGCACGAGCGCGACACGCGGCTCACGGGACTCGGCGCAGGCGCCGACGACTTCCTCAACAAGCCGGTGGATCCCGAGGAGCTCTACACGCGCGTGCGATCGCTGATTCGGTTGAAGCGCATGACCGACGATCTCGAGTCCGCCGAATCGCTGTTTCTGATGCTCGGCCGGATCATCGAGGCGCGCGATCCCTCGACCGAGGGTCACTGCGAGCGGCTCGCCACGTTCGCCACCGCCCTCGGCACCGCACTGGATCTCGAACAGCCCGATCTCGACGCACTGTATCGCGGCGCCTTTCTGCACGACATCGGGAAGATCGGGATTCCCGATCGCGTCCTGTTGAAGAAAGGAAAGCTGACGCGCGCCGAGTACGAGCTGATGAAGCAGCATCCGCTCATCGGCGACGAGCTCTGCGAGACGGCCCGCTCGTTCGAGGCCGTGCGTCCGATCGTCCGCCATCACCACGAGCGGCTCGACGGCCGCGGCTATCCGGACGGTCTCGCTGGCGATCAAATCCCGCTACTCGCCCGCATCGTCTCGGTCGTCGACGTCTTCGACGCGCTCACCTCCGACCGGCCGTATCGCAGGGCGCTGACCACCGCCGCCGCCTACCGGATCATGCGCGAAGACGCGCAACGCGGTTGGTGCGATCCGGCGCTGCTGGAGACCTTTATCGATCTGCAGTCAGAGGGCGGGCGCGCCGGCCGTTTCGAGACCGCCGTCCCGCCGAGCCTGCCCGCCGCATAGATCCCCCCGCACGACGCCCCGCGACGCCCAGTCGCGCCAGACTGTAGCTCTCGCAATGCCCATGGCGGTCTTCGTGCGCCAGCCCGTCGGCCCCTCCACTGGCCGGAAAGGTTGCAACACTAGAACGCTTTGCGGTTTGGTGTAGCGCGCCATTGAGGAAACAGAGAAGGCGGAGACAACGGTTTCACAAACGGAGGAGCGGAGGAACGGAGCAAGAACGGAGGCGGTTCGACGGCCGGCCTGCGGGGCAGGCCGGCTGACGCGGACGGATCGGATCGGAAACCACGAACAAAACCCGATTCCAGATGTTCGTGGTTTTCGATCCGATTCGTCCGCGTGCGTCGCTTCGCGACGCCGTCGAACCGCTCTTCTCCGTTCGTCCTCTGTTTTCTCCGTTGCTCCGTTTGTGAGGAACCGTTCCCTCCGCTCTTCTCCGTTATCTCTACACCGAAGTGAAAATCGCTTTAATCGCACATGAGGGGCGAAATCGTGGCATGATGCGCCGTCCAATGCCGAAAGGGAGTGGAACGATGTCGAGATCAGCCTGCCGTTCCGTCCTCACGTTCGTCGCGTTCGCCCTCGCGCTGGGCACTCAGGCGCTGTCCCAGTCGCCCGGTTTCCCGTCGCCCAAAAACGGCGACTGGCCGCACTACACAGCCGACATTCGAGGATCGAAGTACTCACCGCTGGATCAGATCAACGCGTCGAACTTCAACAAGCTCGAAGTCGCGTGGCGCTTCAAGACCGACAACTTCGGCACCTTCCCGGAGTACAAGCTGGAAGGCACGCCGCTGGCGATCAAAGGCGTGCTGTACACGACCGCCGGCACGCGGCGCGACGTCATCGCGCTCGACGGTCGCACCGGCGAAGTGATCTGGGTCCACAGCATGCGCGAAGGGAAGCGAGCGGCCGTGGCGCCGCGACAGTTGTCGGGACGCGGCGTCTCCTACTGGACCGACGGCAAGGGCGACGAGCGCGTGGTCTACGTGACGACCGGCTATCGGCTCGTCGAGTTGAACGCCAAGACCGGCGCGCCTGTCCCATCTTTCGGCAAGGACGGTGTCGTCGATTTGAAGGTCGGCGTGGTGAAAGGGAAGGGGGAGCAGATCGATCTCGAGACCGGCGAGATCGGCGTGCATTCCACTCCGCTGGTCGTCAAGGACGTCATCGTCATCGGGTCGTCGATGCGCGAAGGTGCGACCGTGTCGACGCACAACAACACGAAGGGCCTCGCCCGCGCGTTCGACGCACGGACGGGCAAGGAGCTTTGGAAGTTCAACACGATTCCGCGGCCGGGCGAGTTCGGCAACGACACGTGGGAAAACGAATCGTGGGGGATCAACGGCAACACCGGAATTTGGACGCAGATCACGGTCGACGAGGAGCTCGGGCTCGTGTACCTGCCGGTCGAGACGCCTTCGTCCGATTACTACGGCGGCCATCGGCCAGGCAACAATCTGTTCGCGGAATCGCTCGTCTGCGTTGATCTGAAAACGGGGCAGCGGAAGTGGTACTTTCAGTTCACGCATCATCCCGTCTGGAACTTCGACATGTCGTCGGCGCCGCTCGTCGCCGACGTCACGGTCGCCGGCAGGCCGCGCAAGGTGGTGGCGGTACCGAGCAAGCAAGGCTGGCTTTACGTCTTCGATCGCGTGACGGGCGAACCGGTCTGGCCGATTGTGGAAAAACCGGTGCCGGCGTCCGACGTACCGGGCGAGAAGATGTCGCCGACGCAGCCGCACCCACCCGATGCGCTGAGGTACGGGCGCAACGTCTTCAACGTCCCGGACGATCTCATCGACTTCACGCCCGAGCTGCGCGCGCAAGCCGTCGAGCGCGCGAAGAAGTACAAGTGGTACGGGACGCCATTCGCGCCGCCGATCCTCGGCAACGCGAGCGGTCCGTACTACGGTTCGATTACCGTCGGCACCGCGACGAATTGGCCGGGCGGCGGGTACGATCCGGAAAATCACATTGCGTTCGCGCCGGCCGGCAATATGCCCGGCACGCGAACGCTCGTCGAGCCGCCGCCTGGTTTCTCGGACATCAAGTACGTCGCGGGGATGGCGGGCGAGCCGTTCCGCGAAGTGCTCGGACCGGGTGATTGCTGCGCGGCCGATTCACCGCGCACCGCCGCGCGCGCGGCCGAAGCCCGGGGAGCGGCGCCGGCGGCAGCTCCCGCCGGAGGTGGCCGCGGCGGCGGCGGCGACGCCGGCGCCGGCTTGAACGTCCAGGGTCTGCCGATGGTGAAGCCGCCGTATGGCCTGATCGCGGCGATCAATCTCGATCGCGGCGAGCTGATGTGGCAGACGCCGCACGGCGACACGCCGGACGCGGTACGCAATCACGCGGCGCTACGCGGGATGACCATTCCGAAAACCGGTCAGGCGGGGACGTCGGGCGTCGGCCTGATGGTCACCAAGACGATGGTCGTCATGGGCGATCCGCAGGTCACGACGACGCCGGAGCATCCGCGCGGCGCGATGCTGCGCGCGTACGACAAGATGACGGGGAAGGAAGTGGGCGCGGTGTTCATTCCGGCGCCGCAAAGCGGATCGCCGATGACCTACAGCGCCGACGGCAAGCAGTACATCATCGTCGCCGTCAGCGGCGGGAATTACTCGGGCGAATACGTCGCCTTCGCGCTGCCAGGCGCGCCGACGCGGTCGAGCCAATAAAGAATTAGGAATTAGGAATTTGGAATGGGCCCGCCTCGCGCGGGCCCTTTTCGTTTTCGAGAAGTACCCCGGACCGAGAGGATCGGCGGATGACGCCGGAGTCGCCCGAACGGATTCAGCCGCGACCGACGCTCGGCTAAAAGAGGATGTGAAGAAATCACGTGAACGCAAAGGCCGCTAAGACCGCAAAGAAGAATCTTTTCGAAAAAGATGCTTTGCGCGCTTTGCCATCTTTGCGTTCAACGTGATTCTTTCACAAGCGCTTTAGCCGAGCGAAAGATCGGGGCGCCACCCGACTCTCACTGTTCAGCCAGGATTCGTTGCGGCCCTGACATTGCACGGTGGGCGTGTTTCAGCACGGCGGAGGTGCGATGTTCAGCAAAGTCACGCCCATTGGCATTCTGCAGACTCACAGCCGGACGCTCCTCAGCCTCTTGCCGCGCGTCCAAGACGGCGACGTGGAGACGGTTCACGCGGCCCGCGTCGTCTCGCGGCGAATTCGCGAAGTCGTTCCGCTCACACACGAGTGGTACCGGCGAGATACGGTGACAGATTTGGAGGACCGGTTCCGCCGGA
>MNEX01000040.1:18740-20007 GCA_001917905.1 Acidobacteria bacterium 13_1_40CM_65_14 | reverse complement strand
GTCCGCAATCCTCCATCCGCAATCTCTGGTACCCTGAGAGTATGGCTTCGTACCTCGACAGTGTCCCCTTCTCCGGCATCATTCGCATCCGCGACATGATGTATTCGGTCAAGGATCCGTTTCGCCTGGATCAGGGCGATGTGAGCTTCGACGCGCCCGACAGCGTGAAGTCGGCGATGACGCGCGCGATTGCGGAAAACAGGACGCACTATCTGCAGACGACCGGCGTGCCGCGCCTGCGCGAGCTGATTGCCGCCAAGCTGCGCGACAAGAACAGGATTCCGATTGAAGACGAGGAGCACGTGCTCGTCACCAACGGCGGGATTCATGGGTTGTACATCATCTGCCGCGCGTTGCTCGAGCCGGGTGACGAAGTGATCGTCCCGGATCCAGAGTGGCCGCCGGCGGCCGGAAACGTCCTGGCCGCGCGAGGTGTCCCGGTCCCGGTTCGCCTGCACGAAGCGAAGGGTTGGCGCTGGAACCTCGACGAGCTCGAGTCGGCGATCACGCCGAAGACGCGCGTCCTCTATGTGAACTCGCCGAGCAATCCGACCGGCGGCGTGCTCACGCGCGAAGACCTGGAACAGCTCGCGGCCATCGCGCGCAAGCACGACCTGTGGGTGATCTCCGATGAAGCGTACGAGGATGTCGTGTTCGACGGCGAGCACGTCAGCATCGCGTCGCTGCCCGGCATGTACGAGCGGACGATTCCGGCCTACACGTTCAGCAAGTCGTACGCGATGACCGGTCTGCGTCTGGGATACGTCGCGATCAAGGACGCGACGATCCGCGATCGAGCGAAGAAAATCCTGTTCTACACGGCAAGCAACATCGCGTCTGTCGTTCAATTCGGCGGCATCGGCGCGCTCGAAGGTCCACAGGACTGCATCGAGCAGTTCCGGACCGAGTTGCGCGCGCGCCGCGATCTCTTCTATCGCGGCATCCACGAGCTGTCCGGCGACGTGTTCACAGGCAAGCCACCGGCAGGCGCCTTCTATGCGTTCCTCAAGATCGACCCGCATTGGTCAGACGGATCGTCGTCGGCATCGCTGTCTTGGCGGATGACGGAGTACCTGATCAAGAACGGTCGCATCGGCTGCGTGCCCGGGGTCGACTTCGGCGCGAACGGCGAAGGCTATCTGCGGTTCTGCTTCGCGCGCGATCGCAAAGAGCTGAGCGGCGCGCTCGAGTCGATGAAGACGCTTTTCGGTGTCGCGGCCGTGCCGGCAGGACAGGCAGGAAGGGCTGGATAGGCGGGAAGGGAAAG
>MNEX01000040.1:0-18631 GCA_001917905.1 Acidobacteria bacterium 13_1_40CM_65_14 | reverse complement strand
TCGTCGTCCGTCGTGCCGGGCGGCGCGAGGATCGGGCCAGGTGCGATCGCGTTGACGAGGATCTTGTCCGACGCCAGCTCCAGCGCGAGCGCTTCGGTCAGCGCGATCACGCCGGCCTTGGCGACGTAGTACGGCAGATAGCCCTGATAGCGGGGACGGCCGCTTTTCGCGATCCAGTCGCTGAAGTTGATGATGCGTCCGCCGCCCTGGCGCCGCATGTGCGGCGCCGCCGCGTGGGCGCACAGGAACGCGGCGCGCAGATCGACGTCGAGGGCGGCACTCCAGTCGGCGACGGTCAAGTCGTCGAACGATCGCTGCACATAGACCGACGCCATGTTGATCAAGATGTCCATTCGGCCGAACGTGTCGACCACCGATTGGACGAGCGCCGCGCAGGCGTCAGGTTGTGAGAGGTCCGCTTGGAAAGCGGCGCCGCGTCGCTTCGCCGCCCGGACGGTCTCGACGGCTTGTTTGGCTTCGGTGCGCGAACGTGCGTAGCTGAGCGCCACGTCGGTGCCGCGCGTCGCCAACTCTTTGGGGCAGGACGGGCGGGATGGGTTGGGATCAAATTCCCATCCCGCCCATCCCGCCTCTCCTGCCCTTCCTGCCTGGTTTTAGTAGCTGAACGTCCCGAAGAACGCCGAGCGCCGGTTCGGGTCGCTCCACTTCGTGCCGAGCCCGGAGCCTGTGAACGCGTGCTCCGCGGCGAGGCCCATATCGGCCTTGTCGACCGACGCGAGCGGGTGGAACCACTGCATCGCGCCGCAGCTCGGGTCGTGCGTCATGTGCTTGCTGACCCCGAGCGCGATGTGCGGCGCCGACACGACAATCTCACCGCCGTGATCCGCGAACTGAATCGGTGCGGGCGTCACTTGCACGATCGTCCCGACCAGACCGTTCGAGAGCTCGTTCGCCATGGCGACGAGCGCGATTTGCTGCGCGGGGTTCGCCCGGCTGTCGACGAAGAGCGCCGACCTGACTTCGGGCTTGCCGCCGCCGATTTCCTGGATGCCGAGATTCCGATCGCCCGACAGCGCCGCGACGATTGACAGGCCGTCGATCGAGACGCCGTTGAACGTGCCGCGATCCACTTTCCACGCGAGCACCGCCTGCTTGCCGACGGTTTCCGCTTCGCTACCCATGATGCAGCCGCCGGTGAAGACTTCCGCGGTACGCGCTTCGACGTACGCGCCGTTCACGGTGCCCTTGCCGCCAGCGACAAGAGGGGCAACCGCCAAACCGATAAGCGCCGCCACAACCAACGCTCGTTTCATATGAAACCTCGCTAGGATTATACGCTCGTCCGTGCGACAGATGGCGTAGGTTGGGGCATTGCGGCGAGCCGCAGACTGAGCGGAAGTCGCGACGAAATCACCGCGGCGAGCGAACAGCGAGCCGCGAAGCGCCTGCGGCTGTTGCGAGCGCCGGGAAGGCGCGCGCGACGCTCGCGGGGGTGGGGCCCCGCGAGCAACAAAGAGGTGGAGGGGGTGGGGCCCCGCCACAAAACAAGAAAAGAGCGTGTTGCTTGGCCGAAACGATTGGTTTTGTGGGGCTTGGCGTGATGGGCAAGCCCATGGCGAAGAATCTGATCAAGGCCGGCCATCGGCTGGTCGTGCACAACCGCAGCCACGGGTCGATGGACGAGGTCGTCGCGGCGGGGGCAACCGCGGCCGCCTCGCCCGCTGAGGTCGCGCGACAGGCGAACGTCGTCATCACGATGCTGCCCGACACGGCCGACGTCGAGCTCGTCCTGACCGGCCCCGAAGGCGTCCTCTCTGCCATCCAGCGCGGCGCCGTCGTCATCGACATGAGCAGCATCTCGCCGGTCGCGACGAAGCGCTTCGCGGCCCTGGTCGCGGAGAAGGGCGCGACGCTCGTCGACGCGCCGGTGAGCGGCGGCGAGATTGGCGCGATCAACGCGTCGCTGTCGATCATGGTCGGCGGCGACGAGACCGCCTTCAATCGCGTCCGTCCGATCCTCGAAGGCATGGGCAACGCCGAGCGCATCATCTACATCGGCGAGTCGGGCGCGGGACAGGTCTGCAAGATCTGCAATCAGGTGGCGATCGGCGGCGCGCTCGCCGGCGTCAGCGAAGCGTTCGCGCTCGCCAAGAAAGCTGGCGTCGACGCGTCGCGAGTTCGCCAGGCGCTGCTCGGCGGGTTTGCCGCGAGCCGCGTGCTCGAGGTCCACGGCGAGCGGATGCTGACCGGCAACTACAAGCCCGGCTTCCGCACGAAGCTCTATCAGAAGGATCTGCGGCTCGCGAACGAAGCGGCGGCGGCGAACGGCGTGGCGATGCCCGCGACCGCGATCGTCACGCAGGTCGTCAACGCCCTCGTCGCCGCAGGCGGCGCCGATCTCGATTACGCCGCGATTGGCACCGTGCTCTTCGGAATGGCGAAGGTATAATCGGCGCCTTCAACCTCGACGCGTGACGCGATCGGGATCTGAAAGCGAGGTCGATCATGACGACGCGTTGGCCGCTGACTCTTGTCGTGGTGGTTCTCACGATCGCACCCGCAGCTGCACAATGGCTGCAGTACCCGACGCCTGGAGTGCCGCGTGATTCATATGGCAAGCCAAACCTTGCCGCGCCGGCGCCGCGAACCTCTGATGGCAAGCCGGATCTTTCAGGGCTCTGGCAGCTCGACACGTCGTGCCCGCCACAAGGTTGCGAAGGCGTGAACCAGGTTGGCGACTATCCGGTCGCGCCGGAGTTCCGGAATTTTGGCGCCAGGCTTCCGAACGGGCTCCCTTATCAACCGTGGGCTGCTGCGCTCGTCAAGCAACGATCGGAGCAGAACGGAAAAGACGATCCGGTGACGTTGTGCAAGCCGGCGGACGTGCTGCGCCTTCTTACATTCCCGCCGCCCAGGAAACTGCTTCAAGTCCCCGGCCTCGTCGTCATTCTGTCGGAGCGTGACGTCACGTACCGCCAGATCTTCACGGACGGACGCCCGCTGCCGAAGGATCCGGAGCCGTCGTTCAACGGGTACTCGACGGGCCGATGGATGAACGACACGTTGGTCGTCGAGACAAATGGTTTGCGTGAGGGGTGGCTCGACCGGAGGGGCAGCCCGTTGACCGAGGCGGCCAGAATCACCGAGAGGTTCCGTCGTGTGAACTACGGCCGCCTCGAGATTGAAGTCACCCTCGACGACTCAAAGGCGTACACGACACCGTTCACCGTCACGCTGAACCAGAAGATCCTGCTGGACACGGATCTGTTGGAGTACCACTGCAACGACAACGAGAAGGACAGAGCCCATCTGGTCGGAAAGTAAGCACCAGGAAGGTTTTGCGACAGGCTCTTCGACGGACTCAGTGTTTACAGCAATCCCGATCGCCCTGGCAGCAATCGGGCCGCGCGGGCTGGCCGTCGGGCCCGAATGCCTGCTGTGTCTCGACGCACCAGTAGGCCGTCGAGTCGTACGCGTCGTAGAACTGCGACTCTTCGGGATACGGTGTCGCCAGGACGTACATGCCCTTGTGCCGCAGGTTCAGGCAGTGCACGCCGATTTGTACTTTCGGTGACGTGAGGTGATCCATAAAAGTGATCTCGAATGGGGTAATCGGGTAATTGAGTAATCGAGTAATTGATTGGAAGATTTGGCGCTCAATTCCCCGATCAATTATCCGATTACCAGATTACTCAATTACCAGATTCATGCGGTCTTAATCCCTGCCGCGTTCATGATCGCGCGCTTCACGGCTGTTCTCGTGATTTGAATCTTGTAGGCGTTGCCGCTCATCGGCTTCGCTTCCTTCACCGCGGCCTCGCCCGCCAGCGCGGCGGTCTGCTCGTTGAGCGGCTTGCCGGCGAGCGCGTCTTCCGCTGCTTTCGATCGCCACGGCACCGGCGCGACGGCGCCGAGCACGACGCGCGCGGATCGGATCGTGTTCCCAGATGTTCCTCCCAGGGCCAGGACGATCGTCGCAAACACGAGCGGCCAGTCGTGCGACGCTTTGTAGCGGACTTCGTAGTGTCCGCTCTTCACGTTGCCCGGCGCCGGCAGGATGACGTGCGTCAGCAGCTCTTCATCCGCCAGCACGTTCTCCTTCATCACGTTCTGCAAGGTCGGCATCGTGAAGTACTCGGCCGCGGCGATCTCACGCTCGCCATTCGGACCGAGGACGCGGAACTTCGCACCGTAGGCGAGGAACGGCACCGCAAGGCTCGACGGATGCACGATGTGGCTCGGACCGTCGTTGCCGAAGATCGCGTGGTACTGGTTCTCGCCGTTCACCGCGAAGCAGCGTGAACCGCCCTTCTTGTAGCAGACGAACTCCTCGTTGCGGTAGTACCAGCAGCGCGGCCGCTGATTGATGTTGCCGCCGACCGTTGCCTGATTCCGGATCTGCGGCGTGCCGATCTCGATGGCCGCGGCGGCCACCGCCGGATAGAGCTTCGCGACCTGCGCGTGCTCGGCGAGATCGACCACCTTCATCGCGCCGCCGATCTTCAGACCGCCGTCGGGCGTCGCGGTGACCGTCGCGTCGAGCGCGTTTTTCACGTTGACGACGCGGTCGGGCGAGTCGATGTAGTCCTTCATCCGCGCGAGCAGATCTTGACCGCCGGCGAGCGGCAGGGCGATGCCGTCGAACTTCAGCGCCGCGACGGCTTCGCGTTCAGACGTGGCATTGACATACGCAAACGCTTTCACCGGAATCCTCCTGTCACAGCCAACTTTTTCCTCAGCTCGCAGGGCCCGACTTTTTCTTATCGCGTGGGGCCCCACCCCCACGCCTGACATTCTTCACTGCTCGCGGGGACCCCACCCCCGCTCGCCCTCGCTCGCGCGTTCGCGCGCGCGAGAGCCGCAGGCGCTCTTCGCGGCGTAAACCGCTCGCGCGTATCCAGAACAGAACGTCACAGCACGAGGCAACACTACGTGCCTCCTGCTCTTTCCTGCTCGAGCGCTGCCAGAACTTTGTGCGGATGGAGCGGCAGACTGCGAATCGTTACACCCGTCGCGTTCCGCACCGCGTTCGCGATCGCCGACGCCGTCGACACGGTCGGCGGCTCTCCGATCCCGACCACGCCGCGCTCCGGCATGTTGTTCAGGACGATCTCGATTTTCGGGATGTCCGACATCCCGGCGAGCAGGTAGAACTCCATGTTCGGGTTCACCATCTGACCGGTGACGCGATCGAGAAGGCGATCCTCGAACAGCGCGAAGTTGAGCGCCGCGATGACGCCGCCGTACACCTGACTCTCCGCAGTGAGCTTGTCGACGATGAGTCCGCAGTCCTGCATGGCGAGGATGCGTTTGACCTTCACGATGCCGGTCTCGATGTCGACCGTGACTTCGGAGAACTGTACGCCGCTCGTGCCGCTCGACGACAAGCCGTCGGTCCACGCGCCGTCGACCGAGATCGGTTCGGTGCCGAGATGCTTGCACGCGTCCTTCCACGCCAGGCCTTTGCTCGTGTCGCCCTTGACGTGAATGCGGCCCCCTTCGGCGACGAGATTCTGCGCGTCCGTCCCGAGCACCGGCGCGACCTTCGCGTAGAGCGCGTCGAGTGCCTTCATCGTCGTCACGCGGATCGCCGGCGAGACCGACGCCGCCGTCGTGCTGCCGCCCGATCCGCCGCTGAACGGGTACTGTGTGTCACCAATCTCCGGCTTGATGGCGCTGATCGGAAGACCCAGCGACTCCGCCGCGACCATCGCGACAATCGTGCGCGTGCCGGTCCCGATATCCTGCGTCCCGCACTTCACGACGACGCTGCCGTCCGACATGATGTCGACGTGCGACTGCGATCCGCGGCCGCCGCCGCCCCACAGGTGCGCCGACACGCCCATGCCGGTCTTGATCGGGCCCGGCGTCGGATCGCCGGTCGGATGCCGCTTGTCCCACCCGAACTGCTTCGCGCCCCGCTGGAAGTACTCGATCCACATCGCGTTCGGCGCGAGCTTCGGTGCGTTCTTGATCCGGAACTCGACCGGATCCATCTTCACGCGATCCGCGAGCTCGTCCATCAGGATTTCGGTCAGGAAGCAGCCCTGCGGATGTCCCGGTGCGCGCATCGCGCGCTGCGTGCCGGCGTTGATGTAGACGTCGGTGTGCGCGCGGCGCCGGTTCGGGAATTGATAGAGGTACGGCAGCGGGAAGTTCGCGCCTTGTCCCGCGCCGCCGGTGCCCCAACTCGTCGCGTCGAACGCGGTCAGCATGCCGTCGGCCGACACACCGGCCTTGATGTGCGCAAACGCGGATGGACGATTGCCGGTGTCGAGATGCTCTTCCCGGCGATCGAGCATCAGTTTCACCGGCGCGTTCGCCAGCTTCGCGAGCTTCGCGCAGATGATCCCCTGCGCGTCCGGCGCGAACTTGCTGCCGAAGCCGCCGCCCATGTACTGCGTGATGACGCGGACGTCGGTCTGCGGGATGCCGAGCGCCTGCGCGAATCCCTGCGCGGCCTGATGGCAGCCCTGCGTCGACACCCATGCCGTGAGCTTGTCGCCTTCCCACTCGCATACGGTACCGTGCGTTTCGAGACACACGTGGCCGATGACGTGGGTCGAGTACGTCTGTTCGACGATGTGGGCGGCTTGCTTGAAGCCGGTCTCGAGATCGCCGGTTTCCTGCCGCGTGCCGGCACGTGTGTTGGCCTGTGCGGTGCTCCACTGCGGCGCGTCGGCCGCCATCGCCTGCGCTTCGGTGGCCACGTGAGGCAACGTCTCGTACCGCACGCGGACGAGACGCGCGGCGTCGCGCGCGCGTTCTTCAGTGTCGGCCGCGACCGCCGCGACCGGATCGCCTTGATAGAAGAGCTCGGCGCCGGCTTCCTTCCACGCGAGGACCGCTTTGACGCCCGGCGCCTTCTGCACGGCGGACAAATCGATCGACGTAATCTTGGCGTGCGGCACCGGTGAGCGGACAATGCGCCCGTAGATCATGCCGGGGCGATTGATGTCGTAGGTGTAGCGCGCGCGGCCGGTGACTTTGTCCGGTCCGTCAAGACGCTTGACGGATGTCCCGAGCAGCGTCGGCTTCTCGGGCCACTTGTATCTCGGATCGAGCGGTTTGGGTGGTGGTTGGGCGGGCCCACCTCCGCGTTGCCTAAACACGACGCACCCCCTTCGCGGCCGCGGCCATGGTCGCTTCCATGATTCGCACGAACGTGCCGCAGCGGCAGACGTTGCCGTCGAGGCCCTTGCGGGCCTGCTCGGGCGTCGGATTCGGATACCGCTCGAGGAGCGCGGTCGCGGCGACGACGAAGCCCGGTGTGCAGAAGCCGCACATCAGCGCGTCGACGTCGCAGAACGCCTGCTGCACTGGATGGAGTACGTTGCCGGTCGACAGCCCGTCAACGGTGCGGATTTGTTTCCCCACCATGTCGATCGCGAGCGTCGAGCAGGAGTAAATGGTGCGGCCGTCGACGATCATCGTGCACGCGCCGCAGGTGCCGCGATCGCAGACGCGTTTGTTGCCGGTGAGATCGGCGCGATTGCGGATCGCGTCGAGCAGCGTGACGCGCGGCTCGATCCGGAGCTCCAGGCGCTTGCCGTTGACGATGAGCGTGACCGGCACGTCGCCCGGTCCGACGACGCGCGGGCCGGTTTGCGCCTCGGCCTCGGCCGCGCCCGCGGCGGTGACCGCGGTCGCCAGACCACCGACGCCGGCGCTTTTCAGAAAGTCGCGGCGACTGACGCCCCTCGACTCGCCTGAGTCGTCGTTCGCTCGGGGCAGGCCCCTCGACTCGCCCGAGTCGTCGTTCGCTCGGGGCAGGCCCCTCGACTCGCCCGAGTCGTCGCGCGCTCGGGACAGGTTGAATCGGTCGTCTTTCTCAGACATGTGGGGAATAATACGTCGGGACTAGGGATTGGGGATTAGGGATTCGGGATCGGGATTCGGGAGGCTTTCATGCAGGCTCGACGTGACTTTCTGAGACAAGTCGTACCGGCCGGCGCCGCGGGTCTGGTCGGGCTGAAGACGAACTGGCTGGAGCGGGTCGTCTCGGCGACCAGCGCCGTAGCCGACCGGTCCGCCGCGGACCTCGCCGCTGACGAGAGCTACTGGCGTGAGATTCAGCAGGCTTTCACGCTGGATCGCACGATCATCAATCTCAACAACGGCTACACCTGTCCGAGCCCGCGTGTGGTTCACGAGGCGCTCAAGCGGTATCTCGACATGTCGAACCAGGCGCCCATTCACTACATGTGGAACCTGCTCGAGCCGAACGTCGAAACCGTGCGGCGCAACCTCGCGGCCGAGGCCGGCTGCGACGCCGAGGAGCTCGCCATCACGCGTAACGCGAGCGAAGGCCTTCAGATCGCACAGCTCGGCATCGATCTGCACCCGGGCGACGAGGTACTGACGACGAACCAGGACTACGGCCGCATGCTCGACACATGGGAGCAGCGCGTACGCCGCGACAAGATCAAGCTGACGAAGATCTCGTTCCCTGTGCCGACCACCAACGTCGCGGAGCTGAAGGATCGCGTCGAGCGCGCCATCACGCCGAAGACGAAGGTCATTCACTTCTGTCACATCACGAACCTCACCGGACAGCTCTTCCCTGTGCGCGACATCGCGCGCATGGCGCGCAGCCGCGGGATTCAGACGATCGTCGACGGCGCGCACGCCTTCGCGCATTTCCCGTTCAAGCTGCGCGATCTCGAGGTCGACTACTACGGGACCTCGCTCCACAAGTGGCTGCTCGCGCCGGTCGGCACCGGCTTCCTGTACGTCCGCCGCGAGAACATTGAGAAGCTGTGGGCGCTGACGCCGCCGCCCGCGAGCAAGATGAAGGACATCCGCAAGTTCGAAGAGGTCGGCACGCATCCGGCGGCCAATCACAACGCGATTGCCGAAGCGCTGGCGTTCCATCAGGCGATCGGGATCGAGCGGAAATCAGCGCGCCTGCGCTATCTCACCGATCGATTTGCGACGCGGCTCGAAAAGCATCCGCGGGTGAAGATCCTCAGCAGCCGGCTGCCGGATCAGGCGTGGGGGCTCGCAAACGTCAGCCTCGAGGGCGTCGACGTGTCGAAGGCATACGATTTTCTCTGGACGAAGTACCGCATCATCACCGCCGCGATCAAACACGCGGAGTATCAGGGCCTGCGCGTCACGCCGAACGTCTACACGACGCTCGAAGAGCTCGATACGTTCTCGACGGCGATTGAGGATCTGCTGAAGAACGGCGCGACAACGTCCCAAGCGTAAGAAAGCAACCGCGGAGCTCGCAGAGAGCGCAGAGCTTGTTTGCTCTGCGTTCTTTGCGTGCTCCGCGGTTTATCTCGCGTAGATGAGCCGGTATGCGCTGATCTCCGAGTGCTTATCGCGATCGAACCAGGGCCGCCGCGACACGAGCGCGAGGTCGCTCCGCTTGTCGAGCAGCGGGATCAGCGTCTCGTAGCGATCACCGTACAACCGCTCCCCGTGCACGACGAGATATCTCGTGCCGCGCGCCCGCAGGGCCGACAGCGACCTATCGTCGGGCAATGCCCGCATCGCGTCCATCAGTCGCACGTACGACGGCGGGAAGAACCCGCTGTACCCGTTGACGAGGTTCTGTCGGTGGAACGTGGAGTAATAGAGGTACGTCGGATCGTCCTGCGATGACGCGGGAAATTCGAAGAGCGCCGCAGTGGGACTGTCGCCGCG
The DNA here is from genome assembly GCA_001917905.1 of Acidobacteria bacterium 13_1_40CM_65_14. Classification (GTDB taxonomy): domain Bacteria; phylum Acidobacteriota; class Vicinamibacteria; order Vicinamibacterales; family CAVVIG01; genus QHWF01. Next base: position 9,016 of record MNEX01000040.1, on the reverse strand, counting down.
GTCGCGGATGATGTCGGCGTACACTTCGGGCGCGCCAGTGCGAATCGCCGCCAGCTCGATCGGCTTCGACGCGTATTCCGCCAGCATCAATACACCAGCCGTCACGAACACCACGCGGCGCAGCGTCGCCGACTGCACGCGATTCGCGATACGTGCGATGCCGTAGCCCGCGAGCACCGCCAGCGAGAAGCCGACGAAAAGTCCCATGCGCGCCGGAATCCGAAGCGCCCGGAACGGCAGAAAATAATCGTACATGACGGGATACGTGAAGCCGTTGAAGCCGAGCGACACGTCGAAGGCGAGCAGCAAGCCGAGCGCGTACGCGAACCGCGTTGAATAGCCACGAAAACGCGAAAGCACGAAAACACGAAAACGGGAATACACGAAACGACCATAAAGGTTTTTTTCGTGGCTTCGTGGTTTCGTGCTTTCGTGTTTTGATGCGAGCGTCGGCAAGAGCGCAACAACCGCGAGCGCCATCGCGACGAACCCCGGAAACAGCCGCCGCTCGCTCTGCATGAACCGCGCGAACGCGTTGCCGTAGAGCGCGTTCGCTTCCGCGGGTGCGAGGTAGTTGCGCCACGTCGCGCTGCCGTCCACGACCTCCTGACGTCCGCGCTCGCCGACCACTCTCCGCGTGCCGAGATACGCCATGCCGACCGGGATCACCGCCGCCAGCGCAATCGCCGCGGCCACGGCGAGTGCGACGACGCGATCCGTTGGCAGCCGGCGCTCCGCGATCAACATCGCGCCGCAGACGACGGCCATGTACGGAAGCAGGAACAAGCCGTAGTACATGCACGACAAGATCTGTCCGGCCGTGAAGGCCCCGAACAGCACGCCGTCCCGCAATCGCCCCATCTGCAGCAGTCGATGGAACGCCCACATCGCGAACGGCAGGCACTGTGTCTGCTGGAGTTGCAGATGCGGGAAGTGATCGATGCGATACGGCAGAAACGCGAACACGAGGCCGGCGATGCAGCCCGCGGCGGCGCTGTTGGTCAGCGTCCGGACGAGCAGCGCCGTGCCGGCGCCCGACACAATGAACCCCGACAGAAACACGACGTTGTAGACCAGCAGCGGGCCGACGCCGAGCCAGTGCAGCGGTGCGGCGAACGCCGCCGGGAGCAGCAGCGTTTCCGAATAGGCGAGCGTGCGGCGCTCGGGATAGAAGATATTCGCGTCGAACAGATGCGCCGGCGCGCGCGGCAACTGGTGCGCCACCCACGCCAGCGCCCACGTGTTCAGCAGCGGATCCCCATCGTCGTGTACGCCGTCGCGCAGATGGAGAATCTGCGGATACGTCATCACCGCGGTGAGCACGGTGAAGACCAGGAGCATGGCGCCGACGAACTTCACGATTGCAGGATGTCGAGGAGCTCGGAGAGCGCGGTCATTTCCTGTTGCGCGGCGTAGATGATCGCGCGTCGTTCCTGCAGCGTCGGTGTCGACCAGTCTTCGTTCTCCAGACGCACGCGGCCGTCGGGGTCCACCTCGACGACGACAGCGTCCATCGCCTCCACGTACAATCTCATGACATTGCGGATTGAGGATTGCGGAATGCGGAGTTATTGAGGATTGAATCAACGATCAATTGCGGATTGAATCGACAATAATTCCGCAATCCGCAATCCGCAATCCGCAATGTCACACTCCGGCGGCAGCGGCCGCGTTCATGACGTGTTCGGTCCCGACGACGATCGAGGCCATCTGGTTGGTGTCGGCAACCCCGGCGTAGGCGTACTCGATGTTCACGTTCGCATCGGCCAGCAGCTTCAGCGCCGGTGCGAGCGCGCCAGGTGTGTTCGGCACGGTCACCAGGATCACTTCGCGCTCGGTCACCTGATGATGATGCTCACGCAACACGGCGGCGGCGTGCACGTGATTGTCCACCACCATCCGCATCTGCCCGCCCGATTCCAGCATCAGCGCGACGATGTTGACGCGCTCGTCGGACATCAGCCGGCACACCCCCGCCAGGGCGCCGGGGCTGTTTGGCAGGCGCAGATTCAGCTCGGTTCTGATCGACATGGGGCAGAGGGTATCAAAAACCCTAGTGTCCCGAGTCCGAAATCCCTTGTGCACCAAGGGCGGCGATGCGCCCGGCCGGCAAGGCGCGAGGAGCGAGAATATCGGGAATACTTGAGCGACGAGCAACGCCGCCGGACGGGATGCAGCGCCGGCCGAATGCCAAGGGATTTCGGACTCGGGACACCAGCTCTCAGCTATCAGCGGTCGATAGCGTTGAGCGCTGAACGCTTGTGAGATTCGCGGCGGAACGCGCGGCGGACAGGAGACCGCTTCGGCGTGATCGAGGTCAGCAGATTGCTTTCGAGCTTGGCGAGCAGGAGGCTGACCGTGTCGTTGGTCAGCACCGGATCCGTGTGACGTGTGCGCGTATCCTGACGCTTGGCGCGCCAGTGCTTGAGCGCCACGACGAGCATGCCGATTTCGTGTTCGTTCAGATCTTCGATGAACATCGCGCGACTCCAGGACGAAAAACCCCTGACAGCCGCCAGCCACCAACCGGCTGTCGACTGATGACCGACGACTGTCAGGTTGCGGGGCAGCTTGCTACGCGAGCACCTTGATGACGACGCGGCGGTTCTGCGCGCGGCCCGTTTTCGTCTTGTTCGGCGCGATTGGCTTGTCCTCGCCGTAGCTGATCACATTCATCTTGTGCAGCGGAATCTGATACTGCTCGTAGAGGTATCGCTTGACCGACTCGGCGCGCTCGAGCCCAACCTTCTCGTTGATGCTCTTTCCGCCGATGTTATCGGTGTGGCCTTCAATCTCGAGATAGATCGCCTTCGGATCCTGCTTGAGCTGCGACACCATCGCGTCGAGGCGCTGCTTCGCGGTGTCGGGCAGCGTGGCCTTCCCGAACTTGAAGTTGCCCTGGTCTTCGCTCAGGACGACTTCATAGACCAGCCGCTTGTTGGCTTTGTCCATCGCGTCGAACTTGCTGCCGGCCTCGTTGGCCTTGTTGCCCGCGTCGTTCGCCGCGTTGTGCGCCGCCGACGCGGCGTCGTTGGCCTGCCGCGCCGACTGCGTCGCGGCCTGCGCCTTCTGATCCACCTCGGTGATGCGCCCCTCGTTCCTGCGGGTGCGCTCCTGCGTCTCCTCGATGGAGCGGCCCATCGAATCGACCTTGTCGTTGACTTCGCCGACGCTCGTGCGCACGAACTTCTTGGACGCGCACGCCGTCGACCCGCTGATCGCGATGACCGCGATCGGAACTGCCACGAAGAATTTCCGGAACATGTGCTCTCCTAAAATGATGTCGGGCTTGATTGCCCCGCGAGATAGCCACTCCGGGCGCGAACGATCAGGTCCTTGTTGCGTGCGCGGACCACGAGCGGATGCCAGCCCGGCCTGCCGCTCGATTCAAAGGCGATGAGATATTGGTGGCGCAGCTCGTCGATGATTTGCCGAGCCGCGATGCTGCGCTGCGCCGGCGTACTCGCCACGAACGCGTGGCCGCCGGTCCACTCCGCGAGATCCGCGAGCGCGCCGCCAAGCGCGAACCGCGCGACCGAATTCGTTGCCGTGCCTTCGGTCGGGTTGTCAATCGACGGCACGATGCCGAAGATGTACACCGGCACGTCGATCTCGCTCGCGATCGCGGAGACGTCCGACGGCGACATGCGACTGGCGGTATCGGTGCCGTCGGTCAGCACGACGACCGCTCGCCGGCGTCCGTCGCGCTCACCCGCGCGGCACGCGGTCCGCGCGATCGCGTCGTGCAACGAAGTCGCACCGAACGGCACGACGCGGCTGATCGAGTCGGGCAGCGTCTTCAAGCCGGTCGTAAACGGCGTGACTTCTTGCAGGTCGGTATCGAACGTGAAGATCGCGGCTTCGTCGCGAGTCGGGTCCAGCCAACTCAGCACGTGGGTGGCGGCTTCGCGTGCATTCGGCAGACGGCCCTCCATGCTGCCGCTGACGTCGAAGAGCACCGCGATGCTCACGCCCGCAGTGTCGTTGCGAAAATCGGCGATGGCGCGCGACTGCCCCGCGTCGAGAATCTCGAAGTCCCGGGCGTTGAGGTCCTGGACGAATCGTCCCTTGTGGTCGCGCACGACCGCAGCGATTCGAACGAGATCGACGCTCGCCTTGAAGCTCGCCACCGGAGGTTGTTGCGCCCCCGCGACGCTGTTTCCGACGCTCGCGAGCGTCAGCACGGCCGTAAGTGTGATGAGCTTGCCCCGCATCATCGGACCACTTAGTGCGAGCCTGTTGCCAAATGGTCAAGTGTTGAATTGATTGAACTTATGCTTCATCAAGCGGATACGGCCGGGCCAAGTTTGGTCATCGATCGAGTAAAACTTGCGTGGCCCGACGCAAGTGGGCCGATTTGGCTATGGAAAAGTTACGCGCGGGGTTCGCGGTAAGATTTCGGCCGTGACCACCGCGAATACCCGTGCCGCGATTCCAACGGCCGGCCGCGTCAACCGCTTTACCTATGCGATCCGTAACATCGTTGCGGAAGCTCAGCGTGTCGAGGCGGCAGGCACGCGTGTCCGCTACCTCAACATCGGCGACCCAGTGGCGTTTGGGTTCAAGACCCCGCTGCATCTCGTCGCCGCCGTCGAGCGGGCGCTCAGAGACGGCCACAACGGCTACGGACCGTCGGCGGGCATCGCGCCCGCCCGCGAAGCGGTCGCGGCCGAGTACACGTCGAAAGGCTTTCCGGTCTCGGCGGATCGCGTGTTCATCACGGCCGGTACTTCCGAAGGCATCGAGCTGACGCTGAGCGCGTCGGTCGACAGCGGCGGCGAAGTGCTCGTTCCGCTGCCGACGTATCCTCTTTATACGGCGGTCCTCGCGAAGCTCGACGCGCGCGCGAAGTACTACCGGCTCGATCCGGCGCGCGGCTGGATGCCGGATCTCGACCACCTGAAGAGTCTCGTGACGCCGGCGACGCGCGCGCTGGTCATCATCGATCCCAACAATCCAACGGGCGCGGTGTACCCGACGCCTGTGCGTCGCGCACTGCTCGACTTCGCGGACGAGCACGGCCTCCTCGTGCTCGCCGACGAGGTGTACGGAGACCTCGGCTTCGACGGCGCAGTCGAACCGTACGGTCTTCTCGATCCCGACGCGGCGATCATTTCCTTCTCGAGCCTCTCGAAGGCGTACCTCGCGCCAGGCTGGCGCACCGGCTGGATGGCCATCGGCCGCTCGTCGCGGCTGGACGATGTGGTCGGCGCGGTGAAGAAGCTCGCGGACGGCCGTCTGTGCAGCACGGTCCCGATGGAATACGCCGTGATGGCGGCGCTGCAGGGCGACCGCTCGCATCAGGTCGCGTTTCGCGACGCGCTCCGCGCGCGCGCGACGGTGACCGTCGATCGGCTCCGGGCGATCCCCGGCATCAGCTGCGTCGCACCGACAGCGGCCTTTTACGCGATGCCCCGCGTGCAGCTGCCGCCGGGCAAAACGGACGAGGACTACGTGCTGTCGCTCCTCCGCGCCACCGGCGTGCTTTGCGTCTACGGATCCGGCTTCGGCCTGGCGCCGGAGGACGGATTTCTGCGCATAGTCTTTCTCGCACCGCCCGAAGAGCTCGCTGAAATCTACGACCTCATGGCGGCGTTCACCGCGGGCTACGTCAGCGGTTGAGATTGCAGATTTCTGATTGCAGATTGCAGATTGGCTTCACAATGAAATCTGCAATCTGTAATCAATCTGCAATCTGAAATCATCAATCAGCAATCTCACCGATGACCGACAAGGAGTTCACGCGCCGCCTGGTTCAGACCGTCTTCACGGTCGCGACGGTCGCGATCCTGATCGCGGTGCTGTGGGAAGCGCGCGAGGCGCTGATGCTGATTTACGTCAGCGCGCTCATCGCGATGGGCTTCGCGCCGCTGGTGCAGATCATCGAGCGGCGCTCGGGCGCCCGCGCCCGGATTCCTCGCTGGCTCGCCATTCTCGTGATCTACATCGCTATCGTCGTGGTGCTGCTCCTCGTCGCGCTCGCGGTCGTCCCGCCGCTCGTGGCGCAGGCGGCGGCGCTCTGGGCGAGGATGCCCGACGAGTTCGACAGGTTTCAGCGGTTTCTGATCCGCTACAAACTGCTGCGGGGGCCCATCACCCTCGCCGAAGCGGTCCAGAATGCGCCGAGCGGCTCGGGCAGCAACGCCGTCGGCACGGTGCTCGTGGCGTTGTCGACTCTGGTCGGCGGCATCTTCGGGTTCATCACGATTCTCATCCTCAGCTTCTATCTACTGGTCGAAGCGAAGTCGATGTTCGAGTACGTGTCCCGGTTCATCCCGCCGGGACGGCGCGGTGACGTCGCGAACGCCGCGCGCGAAGCGGTCGTGAAGGTCAGCGCGTGGCTGCGCGCGCAATTCGTGCTGGCCGGCGTCATGGGCACGTTCGCCGCCGTCGGTCTGTTCTTGATGGGCGTGCCGTACTTCTACGTGATTGCGCTCATCGCGGCGATCGGCGAGACGATTCCTATTGTCGGCCCCGTCGTCGGAGGCGTGACCGCTGTGGCCGTCGCGCTCAGCGTCTCGCCGAAGCTGGCGCTGATTGTCGGCGCGTACTTCTTGGTGCTGCACCAGCTCGAAGCCAACATCCTCGTCCCGAAGATCATGGAGCGGCGCGTCGGCGTCAGTCCGGTTGCCGTGCTCGTCGCGCTGCTCATCGGCGGCGCGCTCTGGGGTCTGGTCGGCGCGATTCTCGCCATCCCGACCGCCGCCATCCTCTCGATCATCGTCGACCAAATCGTGGCCGACCGCGAAGTCCGGCTTCAGCGCGTCAGATAATCCATTCGTGAACACGGATCACGTCGAACGAAAAGGCCGCAAAGGATCTGATTTCTTTGCGGGCTTAGCGGTCGTTGCGTTCTACACGGTGCTGACCGTCGCGCTCACCTGGCCGCTCGCGCCGCGGATGACGCGCGACATCGCCGCCGACCTCGGGGATCCGGTCCTCAACGCATGGATTCTTGCGTGGGACGCGACGCACCTGGGCCGCGGCGTGTGGAACGCCAACATCTTTCACCCGCATCCGCACACCCTCGCGTACTCCGAGCATCTGCTGCCGCAGGCGATCCAGATCCTGCCGCTCTATGCGGTGACGAAGAATCCGATCCTCTGTTACAACGTGTTGTTTCTGTCGACGTTCGCGTTGTCTGGCCTCGGGATGTTCCTGCTCGCGCGCGAGCTGACCGGCAGCCGCACGGCGGCGTTCATCGCCGGACTCGCCTACGCCCTCGCGCCCTATCGATTCTCGACGCTGTCGCATCTGCAAGTGCTGTCGTCGGCGTGGATGCCGTTCGCGCTCTACGGGCTGCGGCGCTATTTCGGCAGCGGGCGCGTCCTGCCGCTCGCCGGCGGCGCGGCCGCGTGGCTGCTGCAGAATCTTTCGTGCGGCTACTATCTGCTCTTCTTCAGTCCCGTCGTGCTGCTCTACATCGCCTGGGAGATAACGACGCGTCGTCGATGGACCGACGTGAGAACACTGATGCACGTCGGCGCCGCCTGCGCAGTCGTCGGTCTCGCGACCGTGCCGTTCCTCCTGCCGTATCTCAGGCTTCGCGATCTCGGCTTCAGCGCGCGCTCGCTCGCGGAAACCGACAAGTTTTCGGCCGACGCGTACGCCTACCTGACCGCGGATCCGAATCTGCGCCTCGTCGGCGGTTTCATGCGCGCGTGGCCGAAGGCGGAGGGCGCGCTGTTCCCCGGATTCACGATCACCGCGCTGGCGATGTTGGCGCTCGTCGCAACGCTCCGCGAGGCGTCGCTCGTTAGATGGTTGACCTACCTGCTCGCTGGCTCGTGCGTGATGCTCGTCGCGATGGTGTTCGGGTGGACGCTGCGCCTGCCGTTTCTGAAGATTACCAGCTTCTCGCGCGTTCTGTGGATCGTCATCGCGCTCGGCGCGGTGCTGCTCACGATCTCACCTGAAGCTCGATCCGCCGCGAAACGATGGTGGTCGCATCCGGTCGGGATGCTCAGCACGCTGACGCTCTTCGCGATCGTCATGTCGTTCGGACCACACATCCACGCCAAAGGCCGAGTCGTCGTGGATCCGAGCCTCTACGCGCTCTTCTACGACTTTGTCCCCGGATTCGACGGGCTGCGCGTGCCTGCGCGCTACGGAATGATCGCGGCGCTTGGCCTCGCCGCGCTCGCCGGAGTCGGCGTGCGCCTGCTGGAGACCGCCGGCCTCGGCGCGCTCGCGCTCGTCGCGGCGCTGCTCATTGTCGTCGAATCGTTTGCCGTGCCGATCGGCGTCAACGACAACTGGGTCGTCTACAAACAACCCGGATTGCAGCCGCTGCCGCCGACGCTGACGCTCGAGCCGGCCGCGGAGGAGACGTACCGCTTCGTCGCCGGATTGCCGGCGTCGACCGCGATCGTCGAGCTGCCGCTCGGCGAACCCGCGTTCGACATCCCGAGCCGGACGACTACAGCTACTTGAACCAGTCGCTGCAGGATGTGGGGACCCGCCCCGACCGCGCATGGAACGCGCTCATCGCGTCGACCGCCACTCACGCGATCGTTCACGAGAGTTTTTACGCCGGCGATCGCGGATCGCGCGTCAGCGCATGGCTTTGGTCCAAGGGTGCCACCGAGGTCGGCACCTTCGGCACCCATCGCGTGTTCGCCCTAAACGCGCGGCATTCGTTTTGAAGAGATCCGTCCTAGAGGCCGGGTGGAGATGCGAAGTACGCAGAAACTTCACCACTCGGTGGAACTGGGATGGGACGTTTATACAAACGCTGGGAAGAGCCACGGAGCATGTTCGGCGACCTCGCGGTCGTCGGCTTTCTTCTCGTCCAGAGTCTGGACGGCATCTTCACCTATCTCGGCGTCAGCCTCTGGGGACCGAGCGTCGAAGCGAACCCGATCATCGCGTCGGCCATGGCGCTCGCCGGCCCGGCATCGGGCCTTGCCGGCGCGAAGCTGCTGGCCATCGGCTTCGGCATCGCGCTCCACCTCCGCCGCGTGCACAATCTCGTCGCCTTCCTCACGCTCATCTACGTCGCCGTCGCCATCCTGCC
>MNEX01000083.1 GCA_001917905.1 Acidobacteria bacterium 13_1_40CM_65_14 | reverse complement strand
GCGACGGCGGCTCCTTGTTGATGTCGATGTCCTTGACCTCGACGCGGGACTTCGCCAGAGAACTTCTGGCGTTCTTGCACGTGGTTCAGGTGGGCTTCCAGTAGAACGTCGGTTTGGACATGGCACAATAGTAAAGCAACCGCCGAGAACGCAGAGGACGCCGAGAAATCCTGGCTCTGCGCGTTCGGCGCCCTCTGCGGTTGCTTTCATGCTGACCGTTAACGAGATCTTCTATTCGATTCAGGGGGAATCGACCCGCGCGGGCGAGCCGTGTGTGTTCGTCCGCCTGACGGCCTGCGACCTCCGTTGCTCGTGGTGCGATACGCCCTATGCGTTTTACGAAGGGCGGAAGATGTCGATCGACGAGGTGGTGGCCGCCGTGGACGGCCATGGCTGCCCGCTCGTGGAAATCACCGGCGGCGAGCCGTTGCTCCAGGACGATGTGTATCCGCTGATGGAACGGCTGCTGGCCGACGGCCGGACCGTCATGCTCGAGACCGGCGGCCACCGATCCATCGCCCGCGTGCCCGACGCGGTGCTGAAGATCGTCGACGTGAAGTGCCCCGCCAGCGGCGAGGCCGACAAGAACGACTGGGGCAATCTCGACAGGCTCGGACCGCACGACCAGGTCAAGTTCGTCATCCAGGACCGCGCCGACTACGCGTTCGCGCGCGACGTGATCGCCCGCCACGATCTCCCGCATCGTGCGGCGGCGATTCTGATGTCGCCCGTCCACGGCGTGCTCGATCCGAAGACGCTCTCGGAGTGGATGCTCGCGGATCACCTGCCCGCGCGCCTGCAGCTGCAATTGCACAAATTCATCTGGTCGCCGACGGCGCGAGGCGTGTGAAGGCGGTCGTTCTCCTGAGCGGAGGGTTGGATTCGTACACCGCCGCCGCGATTGCCAGACAACAACGATTCGTCTTGTATGCGTTGACGGTGGCGTACGGCCAACGGCACGCGCGCGAGCTGGAGTCGGCGCGTGCGGTTGCGCGCGCACTCGGCGTCGAGCAGCACAAGGAGATAGCCGTCGACCTGCGCACGTTCGGCGGATCGTCGCTGACCTCGGACACCAGCGTGCCGCGCGATCGCGATCTCTCGACGACCGGTACCGCGCCGGAGATTCCATCGACGTACGTGCCCGCGCGCAACACGATCTTTCTGTCGCTCGCGCTTGGATGGGCCGAAGTCCTCGGCGCGCACGACATCGTCGTCGGCGTGAACGCACTCGACTACTCCGGCTATCCCGATTGCCGGCCGGCGTTCATCAACGCGTTCGAGCATCTCGCGTCCGTGGCGACGCGCGACGGCGTCGAAGGTGCGCGATTCCGCGTGCACGCGCCGCTCATCACGCTCAGCAAAGCGGACATCATCCGCCGCGGCGTCGAGCTCGGTCTCGACTACGGGCTCACGCACAGTTGCTACGATCCTGCGCCCGGCGGCCGTCCGTGCACACGCTGCGACAGCTGCGTGCTTCGCGCGAAGGGATTCCAGGAAGCGGGCGTCCCCGATCCTCTGCTCCTGCGCTAGAATCGCCGGACCCGTGCGCATGCTCCGAGGCTACCCTCTTCGCCGACAGGTCGTCATCGTCACGGGCGTGCTGCTGGTGCCGTTCGCGATCGCCGTGGTGTGGTCGGGCAATCTGACGCTCCGCGAGCGCGAGGGGGAATTGCGCGAACAGGCGGGCACGATCGCGACAACGGCTGCCGCGTATCTCAATCAGTACCTCTCCGGCGTCGACTCGATGGCCGCTGCGCTCACGCTGAATCCGACGGTGATCGCGCTCGACCGCGCGGCGAGCGATCGGCTGTTCGCGGCGGTTCACCGTTGCGCTGCCGTACGTGAAGCAGGTGGTCGCGACGGGCAAACCGGTCGTCAGCGATCTCATCACCGGCGTGCTCTCCGGGAAGCCGACAATCATCCTCGCGTACCCGGTGCGCGATCCCGCGGACCGCGTCGTCGGCGCCGTCGGCATCGGCCTGAACCTCGCGCGCCTGCAGACCCTGTTCAGCAGCATTCCGCTGCCGGAGGGATCGGTCGTCACGCTCACCGACGCCCAAAGTCGCGTGCTGGCGCGGAGTCGCGAGGCCGAGCGGTACATCGGGACCGTCGTCCAGTCAACGCCTTCGCCGATTCGCGACGTCCCGGCGACCCAGACGCTCGCCGGCGTCGACGGCATTCGGCGGTTCTTCGGCAACGCGATTGTGGATCGCGGTCCGTGGCTCTTGAGCGTCGGGATTCCGACGAGCGTCGCGGCGGCGCGCATCGCGCCGTTGTGGCGGCGCAATCTCGCCATCTCGCTGTCGGCGATCGCGGCGATCATGATCGTGTCCCTCTGGTTCGCCCATCTCCTCAGCGGCGGTCTCGGCCGGCTGAGGTCTTCGGTTCGGCAGATCGCGGACGGCGATCTGTCGCCGCCGAGCAAGAGCAAGGTGCCGAACCTGGAGCTCGCGCAGCTGCAGGACGGGTTCATCACGATGGCCGCCAACCTGCGCGAGGCGCACCAGGCGCTCGATCATCAGATCGAGCAGGAGCGCAGGATGCGCGAGACGCTGCAATCGCTGCAGCGTCAGGTCGTGCGGCAGGAGCGTCTCGCGGCCGTCGGCGTGCTGGTGTCGGGTGTCGCCCACGAGTTGAACAATCCGCTGCAGGCGATTCTCGGGACCGTCGAGCTCCTCGAGCGCGACAACGGGCTTCGGCCGGAGGTGCGCGAGGAGATCGCGTTCATCAAGACGCAGAGCGGGCGCGCGCGCGAAATCATCCGCAACCTGTCGCGCTTCAGCAGTCAGCAGACCGGTCCGCCCGCGCTCGTCGACTTGCGCGACGTCGTTGCCGAGGTCGTACAGCTGCGACAGCGCGATCTGGACGCCTCGTCGATCGTCCTGGAGGTCGACGTGTCGGCGCTGCGGAAGGTGTACGCGAATTTCACGGAAGTGGAGCAGGTGACGCTGAACTTCGTGATCAACGCGCAACAGTCGATCGAAGCGACGGGCCGAAACCGCGGCCGCATCCTGATCAAGTTGTTCGACGTCGGCAAGAAGGTCCGGCTCGAAGTCCACGACGATGGGCCGGGCGTGACGCCGGAGGACGAGCCAAAGCTGTTTCAGCCGTTCTTCACGACCAAGCCGGTCGGCAAGGGCACGGGACTCGGGCTGTCGGTGAGCTACGGCATCATCGAATCGTACGGCGGCAGCATCGGCCATCGCGGCAACGACTGGGGCGGCGCAACGTTCTTCTTCGAGCTCCCGATCATCGATCCTGCGTCCGTGCCGCCGGCGCCCTCTTCGTCCGGTACGTCAACCGATGACCCAGCGCCTGTACTACAACGATCCATATCTCCGCGAATTTGACGCCACGGTCGTCGGCGTGTCTGAGCGGGACGATCGCCTGGTCGTCACGCTCGACCGCACGGCGTTCTATCCCACGTCCGGCGGTCAGCCCTTCGACACCGGCACGCTCGGCCCGCTCCGCGTGGTCGACGTCCTGGACGAAAACGGCGGCACCATCGAACACCTCGTCGATCAGGTGTCAGACACCGGTGTCAGACACGTGTCAGACACCAGTCTGACACCGGGGACGACTGTTCACGGGGTCATCGACTGGACTCGCCGATTCGACCACATGCAGCAGCACACGGGACAGCATGTGCTATCCGCGGCGTTCGACAAGCTGTTCGGCGCCAGAACGGTCAGCTTTCATCTCGGCGCGGCGGTCTCGACGATCGATCTCGCGCGCGAGCTGACGCCGGCGGAAATCGCCGCCGCGGAAGCCGAGGCGAACCGGATCGTCTGGGAGGATCGCCTCGTCGCGATTCGTTACGCGACCGCCGAGGAAGCGGCAGCGCTGCCGCTCAGAAAGCGCCTGCGGCCCGCGCGAGACGCGAGTCTGCGAGACGTCGAGCGCGATCGAGCGGGGGTGGGGCCCCGCGAGCGTAAAGAAGGCCAGCCGCCGGACCGCGGCACGCTGCGCTTGATCGACGTGGAGGGCTTCGACCTGTCCGCATGCGGCGGCACGCACGTCGCGCGGACCGGCGCGATTGGGATCATCGCGGTCGGATCCTGGGAGCGCTTCAAGGGGGGACAGCGGATCGAGTTCCTCTGCGGCGGTCGCGCGCTCGCGCGATTCCGATCGCTGCGCGACGCGGTCGGCGGCGGCGTGCGCTTGCTGTCGGTGCTGCCCGAAGAGTTGCCGGCATCAATCGAGCGGCTGCAGGCGGACGCGAAGGAGCAGAAACGGATGCTGGCCACGCTGCAGAGCGAGCTTGCGAAATACCGAGCGGAAGAGATCGCGGCGTCCGCGGAGATGGTCAGCGACGTGCGGCTCGTCCTTCGTGCGATCGATGCGGATGCGAGCGGACTCAAATCGCTCGCGACGGCGATCGTCGCGAAACCTGGCCACTTCGTCGTCCTCACCTCGACCGTCAAGCCTGCGTTGATCGTGGTCGCGCGCTCATCCGACGTGAAGGTTCCTGCCAATCAGGTCCTCGCCACGCTGATCGCGAGGTTCGGCGGACGCGGCGGCGGAAAAGCTGAGCTCGCGCAAGGCGGCGCGGTCGAGGCCGACATTCAGGAGATCTTAGTCAGCGCTAAGGAAGACTTCATTCGGCGAGCTCAGCCATAACATTTTCGTCGTTCAACGCCCCGCGAATTTCAATTTCCGCCTCTAGCATTACAAGATCCCGGCGACGTGATTACGCTGGAACCAAACGCGACGTATTCCGGCAACTTTGTCCTGCCGAACACAGGCGCCGCCAACGATTACATCACCATTCGATCGGCCGCGCCCGATGCGGCGCTGCCAGGCGCCGGCATCCGCATGACGCCCGCTTACGCGGCGCTGCTGCCGAAGATCAAATCGCCGAACAACATGTCCGCGCTGGGGACGGCGACTGCTGTGAACCACTGGAAGCTGATGTTCCTCGAGTTCCTGGCCAACAAGGATGGCTACGGCGACATCATCTCGCTCGGCGCCGGCGACGCGTCGCAGACGCAGCTCTCGCAGGTGCCGTACGCCTTCGTCATCGATCGCGTGTACGTGCACGGCGATAACTCTCCACCACGGAGGACGTGAGGGACACAGAGGTCAAGACCTTCAACGCGACCAGGTTTGATCCTCCGCGTCCACCGTGTCCCCGTGGTGGAGAGTTTCAGCGACGCGAGAACTCCGCCAACCGCACGACAATGGCGTCGGTCGCGCGATTGATGACGTCGGCGGGTGTTTCGAAGTTGTTCGCGAGGATTGAGAACACGAGCGGCTCGCCGTCCGCGCTGGTGACATAGCCCGACAGCGCGCGCACGTTCGACATCGATCCGGTCTTCGCGCGCGCGTTGCCTTCCGCAGCGGTTCCCGTCATCCGATTCGCGAGCGTGCCGTCGCGGCCGGCAATCGGCAGCGACGCCTCGAACGGCCCGCGCAGCTTCTCGTCGCGATCGACGTGCGTGAGGATCGTGACGAGGCCGTCGGGCGTCACGTAGTCGTAGCGCGACAACCCCGACCCGTCGCGCTGAATCATCGCCTCCGTTGGAACGCCCCACGCCTGAAGCGTCGTCTGCGCGCTGGCGCGGCCGGCGGCCGTGCTCGCTCCGCATGGTGTCAGACACGTGTCTGACCCGTGTCTGACACCGAGCGTTTTCAGCAGCGTCTCGGCGTAGAGGTTCTGGCTGACCTTCATCAGCCTCATCGCGAGCACCGACAGCGGCGGCGATCGGTAGGTGACGAGCGTGACGCCGTCGCTGCGCTTTGGCGGATCCGTCAAATCATCGATGTCGATCGCCGGTCCGCGGATGTCGATCCCGCGCGCGACGAGCGCGTCGCGCAGCGCGTTGACGGCGAAGCGCGTCGGGTTGTCCACCGACACGACGCGGGTGACCGGCGCGGCGCCAGCGGGAATCGATCCACGAAACTCCAGCCGCGAGCTTCCTGGAAGACGTCGCGCTGCGATCGACGCCGGTGTGTCGGCCGCGCCGGTCTTCACCAGGTTGTCGATGACGAGGCCGGTTCCAGGCGGGGTGATGTCCACCGATGCGGAATCGCCAGCCGACGCACCGGGGCTGACCGTCACGCGAGCGGCGTTCTCGTTGAACTGCAGCGCGCTGACACCGGCCGCGTAATCGTCCGGCAGGTCGTCCCACGACCATCCGAATCCAAGCGCCTCGTCGTCGAACGTGTTGTCGTCGCCGATGACACGTCCGCGGATCGTGCGCACGCCGAGCGCCTTCAGCCGCTCGGCCCACTCGTCGAACACGCGCGCGGACACGCCCTCGGCGACCACGAGGCTCGGATCGCCGGAGCCGACGACCAGGAGATCGCCGTCGAGCGCGCCGTCACGGATCGCGCCGGCGCCGAGAATCTCCGTTTCATACGTGTAGTCCCACCCGAGCCGCTCGGCGGCGGCGGCCAGCGTGACAATCTTCATATTTGACGCCGGCATCATCAGCTTGTGCGCGTTGCGCGAGTAGAGCGTGTCGCTGGTCTTCAGCGACTTGACGAGCACGCCCCAGTAGCCGCGCTCGAACGCCGGCGCCGCGAGGATGTCGTCGATGTCGCGGACGAGGGCGGGAGGGGCGGGAGGGGCTGGATGGGCGGGAGGGGCTGGATGGGCAGGAGGAGTGGGAAAGGGATTCGGCTTCGGCGTCGCATGGCACGCGCCGACGGCGAGCGCGAGAACGGCTGTAGCGCAGGCCTTCAGGCCTGCCTGTCGCGGGGCGGACCGAGGTCCGCCCCTACGCGTTGTCACTTGGAAATCTCGTCGAGCGTCTTGTTCACTTCCGTGAAGTCCGCCGAATCGACCTTCGCGGCGCCCGGCTCGCCCGGCCGCGACGCGTAGGCGTCGTCCCCGTTCTTGCCGAACGTCACGCGATCTTCCTTCTTCCCGTCGTCGAACTTCGCGACGACGGTCATGGCGGGTTTGTCGAGACCGGTTTTCGCATCGGCGGCGACGAAAGACGTCGCGCGCATGTTCGACAGGCGCGAGAGCAGACTGTCGATTTTGTCCTTGTCGACATCGCCGGGCGTCGGGCTGACGCGCTTCCACTTGTCGGGCGCGTTCTCGCCCTGGCCTTTAGTTTTCTCGAACGCGACGCTCTGGCCGTTTCGTGTGATCTCGACGCGGTTGGCGTTGAACGCGCGGAACTCGAAGATGTCCTTCTTCCGGTAATCGTCGGCGCCTTTCTTCAGCTCGTCGACGAGGGAACTCTCGACGGTCATCACCGCGGGCCTGGACAGGTCGCGCACGTACACCGTGTTGTCCTCGGCCTTGCCGCCGACCAGCAGCGTCGCCTTCGCGCTGCCGGTGCTGACGTTGACTGTCACTTCCGGCTTCTCGAGGGCGTACTTCTTCAGATCCGCGGGCGTTGCCTGATCCGCGACGATTGACTTCATCTGCGCCGACTGCAGGCGTCCGATCAGCCCTTCGACCGCTCCGAAATCGGCGCGCGATTCGACCGGCTTGGTGATCTTCCAATCGCCGGTCGCTCGCGTCATCGCGATCGTTTTACCGCCGGCCGTGACGTCGAGGCTGTCGACTTTGTCGCGCTCGAACTTCCACAGCGTCTTGTCGCGGAGATCGAACGTGCCCTTGTTGAACGACGATTCCTGGAACGCGGGAATCAGGAACACTTTCTTCTCGTCGTTGCGCTTGGCGAACAGATCGGCGCCCGTCGGCGATTTCTCGCCGATGTACAGCTTGCGATAGTCCTTGTCGCCGCTCGCCTTGAAGTTGATCTCGATGCGCGGCGTCGCGAGGCCGTACTCCTTCAGGTCCGACGGGTTTTCGTCGATGACGCGGACGACCGCAATCTGGCCGAGACTGGTCGTGATGCCGGTGACCTCGGACTCGTCGGCCTTGGTCGCGACCGGCGCCGTCATCTGCCACGCGCCGTTCTCTTTCTTGATGGTCGTCGTGTCGCCCTTTTCGGACTTGACCTTGACCTCTTCGATCTTGTCCGGCTCGAGCGCCACGAAGACTTTGTCCTGCTTCGCGGTATCGGTCTTGTCACCCTGCTTCCAGGTGACGAAATAAATGTACGCGCCGAGACCGCCGAGCACGACGATGAGTGCGATCGTGGACTTCAACCCGCGCATCTTTTTGATCTCTCGACTAGCGACTACCGACTAGCGACTACCGACCAACGACCAATGACCAATGACCAACGACCAACGACCAACGACCAATGACCAATGACCAATGACCAACGACCAACGACCAACGACCAATGACCAATGACTGTTTACCGTCTCCGCCACCAGGTATAAATGCCCGTCGCGAAAATGAAGCCGGGAATGATGAGCAGCGACAGCCAGTTGAGATTCGCCTGCTGCGTCGCCGTCAGCGTGACGCGACGATCGTCGGCGTCCTTGGGACGAATCGAAATCAGGTTTTCCTGCTGCGACAACCAGCCCACCGTGTTCATGAACAGATCGCGGTTGCCCTGAATGCCGAGGCCGCCGTTGGCGGCGAAGTCCGAGTCGCCAATCACCACGACGCGCGTTTCCGGTTTCGGTGCGTCGGCGTTCTCCGGTTTCGCGTCGGGCGGCGTCGCCGCGGCGGCCGTCACGGCCGATCCGATCGTGACCGGGCCGCGCTTGTCGCCCTTGTCTTCCTCGAGCGCGACCTTGCCGCTCGTCAGCAGTCCCTTGATGTCGGTTTCCGCCCAGCTCCGCGGACCGGTGTCGAGGAACGCCTGCGCCGTGTGTCCGT
This sequence comes from Acidobacteria bacterium 13_1_40CM_65_14, assembly GCA_001917905.1. GTDB lineage: Bacteria > Acidobacteriota > Vicinamibacteria > Vicinamibacterales > CAVVIG01 > QHWF01. Next base: position 1,961 of record MNEX01000083.1, on the reverse strand, counting down.
TGACGCCGCCCGAGACGGGTGCGGCCGAGCGAGCCATCGGAAACGCCGTCAGGAAACTGAATTGACCGTTCTTCGTGATCGGATGCGACGGATAGCTGGCGACGACCGGCACCGACGCGTCGGTCCCGATGAGACGGCCCATCCCGCTGACGTCCACGACGACGTTGGTGCCGACCTCGACGCCCCAGTCGTGCGCGAGCGCGACGAGGTTGGTGACCGGCGGCGCGTCGGCTTTGTCCGGCGGGTCGATCAGCAGCAGCACCTTGCCCTGCTTGTCGAGATACTTCTTCAGCGCCTCGATCTCGTTCGGGAAGAAATCGATTTTCGGTCCCGCCACGATCACGACCGACGCATCGTCGGGCACCGCGCCCTGCTGGGCGAGCACGAGCTTGTCCAGCGTGTAGTTCTCGCGACCCATCGCCGCGGCAATCGCGTTGTAGCCTTCGCGCTCGGAGCCGTCTTTGTCCTTCTCGCCGTGGCCCTGCGTGAAGTAGACCTTCCTCTGCTGGCCGCTGACGACCTTGATGATGGCGTTGGTGACGTCCTGCTCGTTGTCCGAGGTCACGCGCTCGGTGCGCCCCTTGTAGCTGATGACGATCGTGCCGTACTGCTGAATCTGATTCTGTTTGGCGATCGCCGGCTTCTTGTCCGGATCGACGTAGTCGGTCGTCACTTGCTTCGACGAGTACTGATACTCGTTCAGCTTGTCGCGATAACGCTGAAAATCCGGCTCCTGCGCGAACACGGTGATCTGCATCGGCGCGTCGAGCTTCGCGACGACGTTCTTCGTCTGGTCGGAGAGGCTGAACTGCTTGTTCGCCGTCAGGTCCCAGCGCTTGTTCTGGCGCGATCCGATGTAGTTGATGGCGACGAGAATGCCGAGGACGACCGCCACGCTGACGCCGGCGAGGGTGCCATAGCGCGCCTGGCGCCGCGAGAACACTTTCGCGATCTCGCGCCACTGGCCGAGCGTGTAGAGCAGCACGCAGACCAGGCCGGCCCACGCGAGGTAGTACGCCCACTGCTCCTTCGCGGGGTAGCCGAAGCGGATCGCCACGGCGATAAACACCATCGCCGTCCCGAGCCAGCCGATCAAACTCAAAATGCGGTTGACCATAAAAGATTACGTTTCCCAAACATTCAACGCAGAGCTCGCAGAACCCGCAGAAAGACTTGGCTCTGCGTGTTCAGCGGTTTCTGCGTTTACCGTCGTCTTTATCCTCGCCAGCGTTCGCTGTCGACCGACTTCGAGGTCAAAAACAATCCAAACGTGATGAAGCTCAGGTAATAGATGACGTGCGTCGTGTCGACGACGCCCTTCGAGAAGTCCTCCAAGTGGTCGATGATCGAGAGGTAGGACGTCAGCTTGTCGCCTGTCGGTCCCGCGAAACCGCCGACCCAGGTGATGATCCACAGTAGCAGGAACACCGCGAAGGTCACCATCCCAGCGACAATCTGATTGCTCGTCAGGCTCGAGATGAGCAGACCGAGCGCGATGAAGCAGCCGCCGAGCAGCAGCAGACCGAGGTACGCGGTCAGAATCGGTTTCCATTCCGGGTGTCCATACACGAACAGCAGCGCGATGTGGATGGCCGTGACCGCAAGCATGACGCTGTAGAGCGCCAGCACGCCGAGAAATTTCCCCATAATGATCTGGAAGTCGGTGACGGGCGAGGTCAGCAGCAGCTCGATGGTCCCCGAGCGCTTCTCCTCCGAGTAGGTCCGCATCGTGATCATCGGCATCAGAAAGAGGATCATGATCGTCACGTTCTGCAGCAGCGGACGAATGAGCTGCTGGTTGACGTTCATCGACTGTGGCCCCTGCATGCCGAACTGATTCATCTGCATGCTCTGACGCATGAAGAAGAACAGAATCGTGGTGAAGAAGTAGCCGTAGAGGAGCGCCCACAAGCCGAGGACGATGTAGGCGATCGGCGAAGAGAAATACGACTTCAGCTCTT
>MNEX01000295.1 GCA_001917905.1 Acidobacteria bacterium 13_1_40CM_65_14 | reverse complement strand
CGGGCGCGACGGTCGTCGATGTCGGGATGAATCGACTCGCCGATCAAGCCGCGGTCGAGCGGATCTTCGCGCCGGGCGCGAAAGGGCGTGACACCTTCGCGCGCCGCGGATCGGTCATCGTCGGCGACGTCCATCCCGAGGTCGCGGAGGTCGCCGGTGCGCTGACACCCGTCCCCGGCGGCGTCGGCCCGCTGACGATCGCGATGCTGCTGAAGAACACGCTCCGCGCGGCGGAGGAGCGGGCAGGACAGGCGGGATAGGCGGGATGGGCGGGATGGGCAGGACATGTGGGAATCGTGCTGCGACGTTCTGTTCTGGATACGCGCGAGCACTACGGTGCGAGCGCGTCAGGCGTGGGGGTGGGGCCCCACGCGTGTAAAAAAAGTTGACGGATGCTTCGAATAGCGCTGACTGGTGGGATCGCCACTGGAAAAAGCCACGTGCTCGACCAGCTCCGCAAACGCGGCGTGCCGTGTATCGACTCCGACACGCTCGCGCACGGCGTGACGTCAGCGGGCACTGAAGCGACCGCGGCGATTGCGGATCGGTTCGGCACGGACATCCTCGCGCCAGACGGATCGGTGAATCGCGCGAAGCTGGGCGCGATCGTGTTCGCCGATCCTGCCGCGCGGCACGATCTCGAAGCGATCGTCCACCCCGCCGTGTATCGCGCGATCGCCGCCGGCCTGCGCGGGTTCGAGCTCCTCGGGGATTCTCCGTTTGCCGTGGTCGATATTCCGCTGCTGTACGAGACCGGCGCAGAGAAGGACTTCGATCGCGTGGTCGTGACCGCGTGCTCGCCGGATCTGCAGCTCGCGCGGTTGCGCGAGCGTGGCATGAGCGACGCCGAAGCGCGGCAACGCCTCGCCGCGCAGTGGCCGACGAACGAGAAAGCGGCGCGCGCCGACTTCGTGATCAGAACGGACGGCTCGTTCGAGGATACGGATCGGCAGGTCGCCGATCTCGTTCAGCGCAGCTTCACCAAGTAGACGTTCCTACTTCAAACTTCAACCTCAGTCGTATCCTGTGCGGGGGCGATCCGTTCCTCGACGAACGTGTTCCAATCGTGGCAGTGCGGGCACTGCCAGAGGAGCTCGGTGCTCCGATAGCGGCACCGGACGCAGACGTGCGGGTCGAGGTAGAAGACCGCGTGTTCGGTGAGCTCACCGTAGCGGTTGACGAGCGACGGTGGATGGTGCAACGCGGCGAGCGCGCGCCAGATCGCCTGGTGAATGCTGAGCGCGTGCGGATTCTGCACGAGCGCGGCGAACAGCAGATCGAGCGCGTCGGACGGCCGTCCGCTCGCGGCGAGATGGCGTGACAGCGCGAGGCGCGCGCGCCAATCCTGCGGGTTGTCCTCGATGAGCCGGCGGCACAGCCGCGTGAAGCGATCGGGGTTGCCGGTGCGCACGGCGAGCGCTTCGAGGCGATCGAACGCGAGATAGGCGCGGTCGGGCGCGACCTCGACGACGCGCTCCCAGATCGTGGCCGCGTCTCGCTCGTGGCCCTGCGCGACGCGGACGTCGCCGAGATTCAGATACGCGGGCACCGCACGGGCGTCGAGGTCGATCGCGGCTTCGAATCGCCGCGTGGCTTCGGTGTATTCCTTCCGGCGCATCGCCTCGAGGCCGATCTCGTTTTCAAGGAACGCCAGAATCGCCTGGTTCTGGGGCCGTGGATCGCCCGCCAGCTTCGAGAGCCGCTGTCGCGTGTCATACGCCTCGGTCCACTGGTGCTGTTCCTCGTGCAGCTTCTGCAGGTTCAGCAACGCGTACTCGTTCTTCGGATCGAGACGAAGCACTTCGGTGAAGGCCTCGAGCGCGCGCTCGACGAAGCCGCCGCGCTTGTAGTCGAGCCCGAGGCACAGCAGCACGTACGCATGTTCGAGTCGGCTGAGCCGCGGCCGCTGCAGCAGATTCTGGTGCACGGTGATCGCCTTGCCGACCTGACCTTTCTCGCGATACAGGTTGCCGAGGATCATGTGCACCTCGAGCGCATCGGCGTCGAGGCTCGCGGCGCGGCTCAATTCCTCGATGGCGAGATCGATCTGGTTGGCGACGAGGAAGTTGAGGCCGAGGATATAGTGCGGCGACTCGCGTGCGCGCCGGCGATCGATCCACTTGCCGTCGCGCAGCTTGTAGCGCTCCCACGCCTTGCCGATGGTGAGACCCGCGAGCAGCGCGACCAGGGCGGCGAGAAGGGGTGCGTACGAGCTCATTTCTTACTCCCGCGGGGCCAGACCCCCGCGGCAGACTCCCTCGAACCTTTATCCATCGCTCGCGGGGCCCCACCCCCGCTCGCCTCGCTCGCGCGTTCGCGCTCGCTCGGGCCGCGGGCGCTGCGCTCGGTCGTATCCAGAACAGAGCGACCGTGCCTGAGCGTCAGATATTCTTCAACCAGCGGATCCCACTTGTCCTGCGCGCGCAAAATGACCTCGATGAGCTCGCGCGCGGCGCCCTGACCGCCGTTGGCGCGGCTCACCCAGTGCACGCGCGATCGCACATCGTCGACGGCATCGGCAGGCGCGGCCGACAACCCGGCGCGCTGCAGCACCGGCAAGTCCACCACGTCGTCGCCCATGTAGGCGACCTGTTGGTCTTCGAGCAGGAGCTCGTCGACGATCTGTTCGTAGGTTTCGAGCTTGCTGGATACGCCCTGATGAAGCAGCGTCACGCCGAGTTGCGCGGCCCGCTGTGCCGTCGACGGCGACGTGCGCGCGGACAGAAAGCCGACAATCAACCCGGCGCGCTGCGCCAGCACGATGCCGGTGCCGTCCTTGATGTCGAACTGTTTGCTCTCGGTGCCGTCGGGGTGCAGCAGGATCTTGCCGTCGGTGAGCACGCCGTCGACGTCGAAGAGAATCAGCTTGATGCGGCTCGCTTGTGCGTCAATCAAAAACATTTCCATGCCAGAGGTCGTGCAGGTGCACGACGCCGGCGACGCGCTTCGGACTGTCGCCGTCGGCGACGACGATGGACGTGATTTTGCGCTGCTCCATGAGGTTCAGCGCTTCCGCGGCGAGTGTGCTGCGCGGCACCGCCACCGGATTCCGGGTCATCACGTCGCCGGCCTTCATGTCCAGAATCCCGGCGCCGCGTTCCATGTGGCGCCGCAAGTCGCCGTCGGTGATGATGCCCAGCAGGACGGCATCGCTTGAAGGTCCCTCGGGACCCTCGGGACCTGCGACGACGCACGTCATCCCGAGACCCTTGCTCGACATCTCGTAGATGACGTCGCGCATGCGCGTGTCGGCGTGCACGATCGGGCACTTGCTGCCGGCGTGCATCAGCGCTTCCACGCGCATCAAGCGTTTGCCGAGCTTACCGCCCGGATGGAGGTTCGCGAATTCTTCCTGCTTGAAACCCTTCGCGACGCAGAGCGTCATGGCGAGCGCATCGCCGATCGCAAGCGCGGCCGTGGTGCTCGCGGTCGGCACGAGGTTCATCGGGCACGCTTCCTCGGTGACGCTGCAGTCGAGGGCGACGTCGGCCGCCTGCGCAAGCGTTGACCTCGGTCCGCCGGTGATCGCAATCAGCTTCGCCCCAAGCCTTCGGATCGTTTCGAGCAGTCCCAACAGCTCATCGGTCTCGCCGCTGTACGACAACGCGATCACGACGTCGTCGCTCTGGATGACGCCGAGATCGCCGTGCATCGCTTCGGCGGGATGAAGAAATATCGACGCGGTGCCGGTGCTGTTCAGCGTCGCGGCGATCTTCTGGCAGATGATGCCCGACTTGCCCATGCCGGTCAGAATCACGCGCCCCTTGCACTGGCGGAGCAGCTGAATCGCGCAGTCGAACTTGCCGTCGAGCCGATCGACGAGCGCGAGAATCGCCGCGGCCTCGGTCTCGAGCACCTTCCGAGCGAGCGCGTGGTCAGCCACGAAGTGGAACCTCTGGCTGCTTCGCGATCGCATCGATGGCCATCAATCGGTGGAGCAGTGGCTCGAGCTTGTCGAGGCGCAAGGCGTTCTGCGCATCGCTCTTCGCACGCGATGGGTCCTCGTGCACCTCGAGGAAGACGGCGTCGACGCCGGCCGCCACCGCCGCGCGGGCGAGCGGCTCGATGAACTCCGCCTGACCGGCCGTCACGCCCTCGCCGCCGCCGGGCAATTGCAGGCTGTGCGTCACGTCGAAGACGACCGGGACGCCCAGCGCGCGAATGATCGGAAACGCGCGCATGTCCACGACGAGATTGTGATAGCCGAAGCTGACGCCGCGCTCGGTGACGATCACGCGCGAGTTGCCGGCGTCGGTGACTTTGGCGATCGCATGCTTCACGTCGCCGGGTGCGAGGAACTGACCCTTCTTGATGTTGACGATCCGGCCCGTCCTGGCCGCGGCCGTCAACAGATCCGTTTGACGCGAGAGGAACGCCGGAATCTGCAGCACGTCGGCCACGTCGGCGGCGGCGCGCGCCTGAGCGGGCTCGTGAATGTCGGTGAGGATCGGCACGCGGAGGTGTGACTTGATCCCCGCCAGCACGCGCAGGCCCTCATCCAGACCCGGTCCGCGGAACGATCGGCCCGACGTCCGGTTCGCCTTGTCGTACGACGCTTTGAAGATGAACGGCACGTGAAGGCGACGTGCGAGATCGGTCAGTCGTCCCGCGAGATCCGAGGCGTGCTGCTCGCTCTCGATGACGCACGGACCTGCGATCAGCACGAGCGGGCTTCCGCCGCCGATCGAGATATCGCCCAGCTTGACCGGGTTCACGAGGGACATTATATGAGGGCAGGATGGGCAGGAAGGGCCCTTCCTGCTTACTTTACCGCGCGCAACGCGATGCCGCGAGAGGCATCGCGTTCGATGTGTGCCGTCTTGTGCTGATAGGAGGCGGCGACGAACGCCGCGAACAGCGGATGCGGACGCGTCGGCTTCGACTTGAATTCCGGATGGAACTGCACCGCGAGGTACCACGGATGACCGGGCAGCTCGGCGATCTCCACGAACTTGCCGTCGGGCGATCGTCCCGAGATGCGCAGGCCGTGCTCGGTCAGCGTGCGCTCGTAAAGGCAGTTGAACTCGTAGCGATGACGATGGCGCTCGTGAATGAGCGCCGATCCGTACACGCGGTGCGCGAGCGATCCGGGTGCGAGCTCGCACGCGTAGGTGCCGAGGCGCATCGTGCCGCCGAGCTCGTCCACGCCGAGCAAATCGCGCAGCTTGTAGATGACTTTGGTCGACGTCTCCGGATTGCATTCGGTTGAATCGGCATCGGCGAGGCCGGCCACGTTGCGCGCGTATTCGACGGTCGCCCACTGAAACCCGTAGCAGATGCCGAAGTACGGGATGCGCCGCTCGCGCGCGACTTGTGCCGCCATCATCATCCCGCGCGTCCCGCGATCCCCGAATCCGCCTGGCACGAGAATGCCGTCGGCGCCGTCGAGCAGCAGTTTGCCGTTCGGTTCTTCGAGCGCTTCGGCCTCGATCCACTTGATGTTGACCTTCACGCGATGCGGGAAGCCGCCGTGATACAGCGCTTCGTTCAGGCTCTTGTAGGAATCCTCGTAGCCGACGTATTTGCCGACGACGTGGATGGTGATGTCGTCGACCGGATTCTTGATCCGGTTGACGAGATCCTCCCACGGCTGCATGCGACGTTCGGTTTGCGGCAGATGCAGGTACTTCAGCACCATGCGATCCAGTCCCTCCGCGGCCAGGACCAGCGGCACTTCGTAGATCGTCGAGACGTCCTTCGCCGTGATGACTGCTTCTTCGTCGACGTCGCAGAAGAGCGCGATCTTGCGTTTGATGTCCGGATCGAGGAAGCGATCGGTCCGGCAGAGCAGGATGTCGGGCTGGATGCCGATGGACCGGAGATCGCGGACGCTGTGCTGCGTCGGCTTGGTCTTCAGCTCGCCGGCGGTGCCGATGAACGGCACGAGCGTCAGGTGAATGTAGAGCGAGTTGTCGCGGCCAACCTCCTGCCGGAATTGACGGATCGCTTCGAGGAACGGAAGGCTCTCGATGTCGCCGACCGTGCCGCCGATTTCCACGAGCACGACGTCGACGTCCTTCGACACCGAGCGAATCGCATCCTTGATCTCATTGGTGATGTGAGGAATGACTTGGACGGTGCGTCCGAGGTAGTCGCCGCGACGTTCTTTCTGGATGACGCTCTGATAAATCTTGCCGGTCGTCCAGTTCGCGTTTTTCGTCGTCACGATATTCGTGAAGCGTTCGTAGTGGCCGAGGTCCAGATCGGTTTCCGCCCCGTCGTCCGTCACGTACACCTCGCCGTGCTGATACGGGCTCATCGTGCCCGGATCCACGTTGATGTACGGGTCGAACTTCTGCATCGTCACCGTGTAGCCGTGCCCTTCGAGCAGGCAGCCGACCGACGCGGCCGCCAGCCCCTTGCCGAGCGAGGACACGACGCCGCCGGTCACGAAAATGTATTTGGGGGTTCGTCCGTCCATGGTCCTCTCTAGCTTGAGGTTGGCACCGCGAACAGGCGGCGCACCTGTTCCAGATCCTCCGGCGTGTTGACTTCGAACGACTCGTATCTGGTTTCGATGGCTTTGATGCGGATGCCATGTTCCAGCGCGCGCAGCTGTTCGAGCGCTTCGGCCCGTTCGAGCGGAGTCGGTTCGAGCGTGGCCAGCATGAGCAAGGTGCTGCGGCGATACGCGTAAAGGCCGATATGTCTATAGAGCGGAGGCCAGCCGCCGCGTGGGTCGCGCATATAGGGAATGGGCGCCCGGGAAAAGTACAAGGCGAATCCGCCGCGATCGAGGACCACTTTCGTGACGTTTGGATCGTTCAGCTCGGAGGCCTCGTGGATGCGGCGGTACAACGTCGTCATCTGCAGCGAGCGATCGGCCGCGAAGGGCGCGACGAGCTCGCCGATCGCGGCAGGATTGATCAGCGGTTCGTCGCCCTGCACGTTGACGATGATGTCGGAGTCGAGCGTCGCGGCAACTTCGGCGAGGCGATCGGTGCCCGTTTCGTGCGTCGCTTTCGTCAGCCGGACTTTGCCGCCGAAATCGTTGACGCGTGTCGCAATGCGGAGATCGTCGGTGGCGACGATGACTTGTGAGACGACCGGCGACGCCGACGCGCGGCGGTACACGTGCTCGATCATCGGACGGCCGTCGATGTCCGCGAGGGCTTTGCCAGGGAGCCGTGTCGATGCGTATCTTGCGGGGATGACGGCGACGATGTTGAGTGGAGGAACCGAATCGACTTTCGAACCAGTCGATGCAGGGTGCACGACGAATAATAGCACACCCGCGAAGTGCTCGTGCTACGATCCGGGCAGGCCTGAAGAGGATGTGAAGAAATCACGTCAACGCAAAGGCCGCTAAGACCGCAAAGAAGAATCTTTCGAAAAGATGCTTTGCGCGCTTTGCGATCTTTGCGTTCAACGTGATTCTTTCACATGCTCTGAAAGTCTGCGTTACAGCTGAAAATGAATGTGAAGCGAACGGCGACGATCGGTGTCGTCGGTGCCGCACTCGCCGCGTGGCTTGCGAGCGCGGCCGCTCCGAGTCGCGCGGTCCCGCCGCCGATCGTCATTCATCCGCCCGCAATCGATTCGCGCGGCGCCGAGCTCGCCGACGAAATCGCGCGCCTCCACGAGCGTCTGCGGCCGACGTCGACGCCGAATCAGCCCGGCCGCAATCTCTTCACGTTCCGTTCCGGTCGCGTCCACGCTGTGGCGCCAGCCGTCCCGGCACCCGCGCCCGCCATCGTCGACGCACCCGTCGCGCGACCCGCGCTCCCGTCGTTGAAGCTCGCAGGGATCGCCGAGGATGCAGGGCCGAACGGACTGGAACGCACCGCCATCATCTCGGGCGACGGCCAGTTGTTCATGGTGAAGGAAGGCGACGCGGTGACGCTGCGGTATCGCGTCGTGAAAATCTCCGCCGACGTCGTCGAGCTGACCGATCTCACCGACAATTCCGTTCGCCGCCTCGCTCTTCGTTGAAAAGTTTGAAGTCTGACTTCAGACTTCAGACTTTAAACTTCCAACTTCCATGTCTGTTGCCGTCATCATCAATCCAATTTCCGGCGGCGCTCGCCCGGGGAGCGCCCGCGCTCGCGCGCGGCTCGCGATCGATGTCGTCGAGCGGCACGGCGATCGGCCGGAGGTCTTCGTCACCGAACGCGCGGGCCACGCGCGCGAGCTCGCAC
>MNEX01000173.1 GCA_001917905.1 Acidobacteria bacterium 13_1_40CM_65_14 | reverse complement strand
GAATATTCCGCTCGAACGTCGCGAACGTCGTCGTCAGGAGATCGACGTGACCGGCGCGATGCTGGTCGCGCGCGGGCAGTCCGGGCTTGCACGGCGTTCGAGTCATCCGCACGATGATCGGATCGTCGGGACCCGCCGGCGTCGGGTTGTAGCCGCCAATCACGGTCGGCATCTCCAGGCGCACGCCGCCGTGATACATCCCCGGCGACGTCGCGCCGTTGATGCCGAGCTTCTTGAAGGCCGTCCAGTTCTTCAGCGCGACGCTCGTGTAGACGAGCGGGACCTTGACGCCGTACTTCAGCGCGTCCTTCTGCGGATCCGGCAGCTCGGGACACAGATACGGAATCATGCTGTTCCAGCACGCGAGGACGACGCCTTTGGCGCGTACGGCGTAGACCTTTTTCTCGCGGCCGTACGCGACTTCGACCTCCTTGGCCGAAGAAAGCGGGCCGACATGCCGAACGCGCGCAACTGTGCTGCTCAGGCGGATGCGAACTGGTGATTCCGCGCGATCCAGCTTCGCATAGTCAACCTTCGCGAGCACGCTGTCGTGCGCAGTCGTGCCGGGCAGGACATCCGGCCTGAGCGCGCGCACGAGCAATCGCGCGATCGACGCGTTGCCGTCGGGAAAATGGAAGTTGTACGACGGCTTCGGCGTGGCGTCGCCTTTCGCCGTGAAACTCATGCGCCCGTTCGCCACAGGATCGAGATTCATCCCGTCGAATCCCGGATAGCGGTACGCCCAGCACTCGAGCGCGCCGACGGCATCGATGCCGATCCCGTACAGGCCGTGCGTCCGTGTCTGGTAGAACGGAATCACGTCGGGTGGCACCTTGACGACGTTCAGCAGGAAGTCCTTGTAGCTCATTCTCGACAGCCGATCCTTTTTCTCGGCGGACGAGAGGCCGTGCATGTAATCGACGCGCGCGGTCTCGAGCCTGGCGATGCCCTTCTGCGCGGCCGCGGACAGCGGTGTCCTCGCCAGGCGTCGCCTGCGTGAGCACCGTGCCATTGTGAAGAACGACGTCGAGCATCGGCGGCTCAAACCTGGGCCGCGGTCTGGCGCGTCGCGACGGATTCAATCGCTCGTCCGAGTGCTTGCAACCCTTCTTGCAGCATGTCCTCGGGCATCGTCAGCGGCGGGAGCAGGCGAACGCAGTTGCTGAACAGGCCGGCGCGCATGACGACGACGCCGTTCGCGACGGCACGACGAACGATCTTCAGCGTGTCGTCAGGAGTCGCGGGCTCCTTGGTCGCGCGATCCGTGACGAACTCCGCCAGCATCATCGGACCGAGTCCGCGAACGTCGCCGACGATCGGCCAGTTCGACTTCCAGCCGTTCATGACCTCACGCATGACGTCGCCGAGCCGGCGGGCGTGAGCGAGAAACTCGGGCTGGCGGATCAGATGCACCGCCTCGAGAGCGGCCGCGCACGCCACAGGACTCCCGCCGAAGGTGCCGCCCACTCCGCCGAGATGCGCCGCATCCAGAATCTCCGCGCGTCCCGTGACCGCGCCGATCGGCATGCCCGCCCCGAGCGACTTCGCGCTGACCAGGAGGTCCGGCACGATACCGTAATGTTCGATGGCGAAGAGACGGCCGGTCCGTCCGAAGCCGCATTGGACTTCGTCGGCGATCATCACGATGCCGTGCGCGTCGCACAGCTCTCGCATCCGGAGGAGGAAGCGCGGCGGCACGGGAACGAACCCCGCTTCACCTTGCACCGGCTCGATGATCATCGCCGCGACCGCCGACGGCTCGACCTGCGCGACGAGCGCGTGCTCGAGCTGGCGCACGCCGAAGTCGATGTACTGCTCTTCGGTCATGCCGGCAGGCGTGCGGTACACGTTCGGAATGGGCAGCCGCACGATCTCGGGCGCGAACGGACCGAATCCACTCTTGAACAGTCCGTACTTGCTCGTCAGGCTCAGCGTGAGCAGCGTGCGCCCGTGATACCCGCCCTCGAAGCAGATAATCGACGGCCGTCCCGTGTACTTCCTGGAGAGGTGGACGGCATACTCGACGCTCTCGGCGCCGCTGTTGGCGAAAATCGTTTTCTTCCTGAACGTGCCAGGCACGATCTCATTCAGCACCTCGGCCAGGCGCACGTACGGCTCGTAGGTCGCGACCAACGCGCACACGTGCACGAACTTCTGCGCCTGCTCCGCGATCGCTTTCACGACAGCGGCCGGCGCATGGCCGACCGCCAGCATGCCGATGCCGCCGGCCAGATCGATCAGCGTGTTGCCGTCGACGTCGAAGATGAGCGACCCATCCGCGCGCTCGACGACGACGTCGGTCGCGCGGCCAAGTCCAGCCGGCGTGGCGGCAAGACGCCGCGCAATGAGATCGCGGGCGCGTGGTCCTGGAATGTCCGTATTCAGTCGAATGTACGACATGGCGTGTTTCCGTGACGCGCCCGGCACGTTCGTCGTTCGATCGAGAGCGATGAGGACGCTATAGCGGTCGCAGACCGGATCGTCGAGATAGTTCGCGAGGAGCGCTCGAGGCTCGAAGCCGACGCCGAGCTGCATCGAGAGCGTGGGATCCTTGATACGGCCGGCGACGACGCCTTCATAGTACGCCTGCGCCGTCATTCGATCCTTCGCGGCACCGTAGCCGGAGATCATGCCGGCGGTGACCTGACCCTTGAGGCCCAGACGCCACACGACCTCCTGCCGCGCTGCATACAACGCGGTCGCGATGCCGCGGCCGCGATAGGCCGGATCCACGCCGATGTCAGCGCCGTACAGCCAGTCGCCGTCGGGCTCATGGGATGTGAGCCAGCCACCTTGAATGATGTCGGCAAATGTGTGGCCGATGTGCTGGAAGTCGACGTGCCGCCGCAGCGTCGTGGTCGCTCCGACGACCCTGTCGCCGTCGAGCGCAACGAACTGCCCGTCGGCGAACAGCTCGATGTGTTTGCGATAGTGGGCCGCCTTGAACCGTTCGGCGTCAGCAAGCGTCGGAAAGCACACGCGCTGCAGCTCCTCGAGCTGGGGCGCGTGCTCTGGCCTCGTCTGCATGATGACGAGACCGTCATGACTTCCAGCGAGCCGCCGGTAGTACCACATGGGGGATATTCAGAATTTGGCATTCCGAACTCATTCACGTCCGGTCGGTCAACATTGGCATCGCGCGCCGTTGGAGCACCTCCTGGACCGCCCGATGGGCCTCCAGGAACGCCGCATCTGTGTGCGGGCTCGCGGCGGCATCCGAATTCGCAATCGTGATCGATCCGAACGGTTGCCGTCCGACGACGCACGGCCGGGTATCAGTCGATGTGAACACCCACTCCAGCGGATCGTACAGACTGTTGTAGGTGTACGCGTACCCGTGCGGCCATCGATTGACCGCGATGGCCATGATGTCGCGCGCGGGATCGAATCCTCCCTCGCTCAGACTGCGCGCAAGTTGATCGCGAATCTTCCGCTCGAAGGTGTCAAAGCTCGTGCTCAGCAAATCCGCGCGGCCGATCCGATGTTGCTCTTTGCGCGGCTTCCCAGGCGCGCACGGATAGCGAGTCATGTGCAGGACGATCGGCTCGTCAGGTGATTGTGGATGCTGCAGGTCGCCGAGACTGACCGCCTCCGCCAGCGAGACGCCCGTGTGGTACATCGTCGGCGAATTGACACTGCTGACACCCATCTTCTGGAACGCCGTCCAGTCGCGGACCGCGACGCTCGTGTACACGAGCGGCCCCTTGACGCCGTAGGCCAGCGCCTCTTTCTGCTTCGCGGGAATGTCCGGAACGATGGACGGGATGAACATGTTCCAGCACGCCATCACCGACGCGCGCCCGCGAACCTGATACGTCTTGCCGCCCCTGACGTAGCTCACCACGGTTTCTTTGGCTGACGAAGGAGTGCCGTCGTGGCGGACGTTGACGACGGTGCTGTTCAGACGAATGCGCGCGGATTGTCCCGCGCGGTCGAGCAGCGCGTAGTTGACGTGCGCGGCGCCGACGTCCTCCATCGTCTGGCCGGGAACCGCATCGGGAAGGAGCCACCGCACCAACAAACGTGCGATGGTCGCGTTGCCGTCGGGGAAGTGAATCGCGCCACCGCCGCCGGATCCGTTCTGCCGTCCGTGCTGGCCGCCTGGCAGATCGGCGAGCACGCCGTTCGGCGTCGGCTCGAGATTCATGCCGTTGAAACCGGGCAGACCCATTTGCCAGCCGAACAGCGCCGGCAGCGCGTCGATGCCGACACAGAAATTTCCCGCGCCGGTGTTCTGGTAGAACCACAGCACCTGCTTGTCGGCCTTGACGATGTTGAGGACGAAGTCCGCGTAGCTCATTTTTGCCAGGCGGACTTTCTTTTCTGCTGAGGACAGGCCCGGCATGAAATCGGGCAGCGGTCCGTTGAGGCGCAGCATGTCCTCACGCGCCTTCGGCGACAGCGGAGTCTGCGCGAGGAAGTCACGGTTGTAGCCGCCGCCGCGTCCACCCTGCCCTGAGCCTGTCGAAGGGCCGCCGCGACCACCGCCCGGAGCACTGCTTCGAACCACCAGCTTGTCGAGGCCCCACGTTTCCTTGTCGAAGAACAGCGCCGATCCCGTGAGGCCGTGCGATCGATAGAGCTCGCGGTTTTTCGCGTTGGCGGACACGAAGCGATCGAGGTCGATGCCGACGTCCTGGAGGAGCTGTCTCGCGGGCAGGTTGTAACGCAGTGGCGACTCGATATTCAGCGTGCCGCCATTCAGCGCGAGCATGCGGCCGTTGTGGTGGAACTCGTTGCGCTTCGCGTGGCCGCCGAAGTCGTCGTGATTGTCGAGGACGAGGACTTTCGCGCCGCGGCCGACCTCCTTGATGAAGTAGTGAGCGGCCGCCAGACCGCTCAGCCCGCCGCCGACGACAACGAGGTCGTACGACTCGCCCGTGTTGATCGCGGCGGAGACGTCCCACGGCCTGCGATCGCGGAATTGATGCGCCACCTCGAATGACCCGTCGTGGCTGCCGCGCATGCCGGTGCGCGTCGGCGGGTAGTAGTCGGGCGCGCGTTCAGGCGCGAACTCCTGCTCGAACGCCCCAATGAGCTCCGGCGCGAGGAGCGATCCGACGACTCCGAGGCTGACCCCGTTCAGAAAATCGCGACGGGTGATGTCACGGTGCATGCCGAGCGAGTGATCGGAGGAATTCATTTTTTACTCTCTCGCGGGGCCCACCCCCGCTCGCTGATCGCAAATTCTCCACCACGGGGGACACGGAGGACAGGAGGTCCAACCTGAAGGACAGACATGTTGTCTCTGCGTGTCCCCCGTGTCCTCCGTGGTGGCGAGTGTCATTCTCAGAAACCGCTTTCAGGGCTGCACGTGATCACCACGCGAGCTTGATGCCCACCCGCGCGATGCGCGGCGGCGTGATGGCCGATGGGAACAGCCACGCACTTCCAGAGGTGGTCGTGAGGGTCTGTGGTTCGTTCGTATTGAAGATGTTGTAGACGTCGAAGAAGCCGCTCAGTTTCGTGTGGCTCACATGGATCACCTTCTCGGCGCGCACGTCGAACAGCGTGACGTTCGGCGAGCGCTCGGCGCCCACAGGTTCCGCTCTAATCGTCACCGCCGAGCTGTAATTGAGCGCCGTGGTGAACGTTCGCGCGAACGCCGTGCCCGATTGATGGCGCAGGATCGGCGTGACGCGCAGGTCGTACGGAAGCGAGAGCGTGGCGTTGATTTTCGCCTGCCACGTCGAAAACCGGTTCTGACCATCCACCGTGTTGATCAACGAGTTGGGCGTCGCGTTGGCGCCAATCGCGCCCTCGCGGTTCCACGTGCGCGCGAAGCTCGCGAGCAGCGACCAGCTCGCGGTCTGTCGCCTCGTCGCCGTGATCTCCCACGTGTAGTAATTTCTGTCGGCGCCGCTGCCCAGATTCAACGTTCTATTGATGACCGGCAACGCGAGCAACTCAGGCGCCAGGTTATACGCAGTGATCGTTCCGCCATCGTCCGCCGTGTTGAGCCGGCCGTCGGGGCCAGGGTCTCGAATCGGGTTCGCCACTGTGTACGCGCTGACGGGACGATTGATGTTCATCGATCCAGTCAGTTGCCGCCGGCCGTTCCAGACAAACCCGGTGCGCACGCCGAGATTTGGCGCGGCCTCGTGCTCGACGAACAGCATCGCCTGATGCGAGAACGTGTTTTCAATATCCGGATCGTAAATCGTCGACGCCGTGCCGCCGGACACCGACGTCGGATTGCCCTGTTGCTCGCCCGAATCCCAGCGGCCGTTGCCGTTGAGATCGCGCCACGTATACACCTGTCTCCACGTCGCAGGATTCGGGTTGATGTTGTTGGCGAAGTCCGCCGCGGGATACAGCCAGTACTTTCCGTAGTTGACCTTCACCACCGTCTTCCCCTTGCCGCTGACGTCGTAGCTCGCGCCGAGACGCGGACCGACGTTCTTCCACACGAGGACGCGGTCGACGGCGGGAAAATTCTGTCCGGCGGGTCCCGTCTGCTCGGGAAGAAACGGCTGATACCGATCGAGACGAATGCCGAGATTGAGCGTCAACCGGCGGTTGACCTGCCAGGAATCGTTTGCGTACGCCGTGTACGCCCAGAGGCCGGTCTTCGACGTGACGGGCGATTGATACAGGTACACCTGGCTCGGCGTGTTGTTGTTGAAGACCGACACGCAATTGCAGGAGGCGCCAAAACCGCGAAACGGCTGGTCGAGTGTGTCGAGCATGAGCTCGCCGCCGAACTTGAAGTTGTGCGTCCCGGCCCAGTCGCTCTTGAAATAACTGAGCGCGGCGTTGACCTGCGGGCGGGCGCGTTTGAGGTCGAGCCCGTACACCCCGCCGGAGACGAAGTTCGTGCTGATGTCTTCGACGCGTGGATCGCTGCTCTTGTAGTTGCGATACCAGAACGATTTCATGGCGCCGCCGCGAACCGCCAGGAACAGCCGATTCGACAGCGTCCCGTTGTACTCGACTTTCGAGATGTCGTTCGGATATCCCGAGCTCCACACCGTGTCCGCATGCATGATCGCGGTCGTATCGCGGCCGGTCGGCAAGGCGATCGCCCCGAGATAATCGGGCTGCACCTTGCCGGCGTGCTGGTAGTAGCCGATCAACTTGTGGTTCTGCGCGAGATTGACCGTGCCTTTCGCGCTGTACACCGGTCCGTACGTATGCTGGATGTCGTCGACCAGCGTGGGAAACCGCAAATCGGCGACGTTGTTGCGGTAGCCGAAGTACCACCACACCTTGTCCTTCTGGACGAATCCGCCGATGTCCGCGGTTAAATCGCGGAAGAGCGACAGCCGGTTCAGGTCCGTCGCCGCAAGGTACTGACTGCCCTTCACACCGGCCGCGAGCTGCGCGTCATCGATGTTATGAGCTTCCATCGAATCGTTTTCGTAATCGAGATACACATTCCCATGGTACGTATTGCTGCCCGACTTGCTCACGAAGTTGCTGAAGGTGCCCGGCGTCCCGACTTCCGCGCTGTTGCCGACGGCCGTCACTGAAATCTCCTCGAACGACGAGAAATCGGTGTAATACATCTGGCCGGCGCCTTCGTTCACGAGGATCCCTTCGACCTCGTTTCTCTCGCCGCCGCCGACGCCGTACGCCTGGAATCCCTGTTGCGTCCACGCGCCGCTCCCGCCGACGTCCATGCGCGACATGGCGACACCGGGCGTCTGCGCCACCACCGCCCAGGCATCCCGTGATCCCGGCAGCTCCGCCAGCCGCTCGCTGTCGAAGTGGTTGGCGACTTTCGTGGCCTGGACGTCGACGACCGGTGACGCGCCGCTGACGGTGACGTTCTCCGCGAGCGCGCCCGGATTCATCTCGACGTTCACGGTCGCCGTGAAGCCGACGCTCACGTGGATGTCCTCGCGCAGGATCGTCCCGAACCCCGTGAGCTCGAACCTCAGCGTGTAATCGCCGATCGCCACGGTCGAAAAACGGAAGAAACCGCTTTGATCCGTCACCGCGGTGCTGGTGCCCATCAGCGCCGGCCCCGACAACGTGACCGTGACGCCAGGCAGGATCGCGTGAGTAGCGTCGGTGACGGTGCCGTTGATCGCCCCGGTCGTCGACGTGACGGTCTGGGCGGACGCCGCAGACGCGAAGCAGACAAGCAACAGCAGGAGTGCGACACCGCGGATCAGGCTGGTCATGACACGCTCCTGGATAGAATTTGGAATCATGAATTTGGAATTTGGAATAGAAGGATCGACGCGCCTTATGTACATGAAGGCTGTAAGCCTGTCAACGATCCGACT
>MNEX01000147.1:1616-14818 GCA_001917905.1 Acidobacteria bacterium 13_1_40CM_65_14 | reverse complement strand
TGTCGGTGTTCGTGTTCTGTCGTACGCGGTACGCGACCTGCGGCTTGAAGAGGACGACGTCGGCGGACGCGGTGTCGGCGTTCATCTGACGCAGCGGCGTGATGTCGTCGAGGATCCAGATGCCGCGGCCGTGCGTGGCCGCAATGAGGTCGTCGTCTTTGACGATGACGTCGCGGACCGACGTCGCCGGCATGTTCAGCCGGAGCGACTGCCAATCGTCGCCGGCGTCGAACGAGACATGGACTTCGTGCTCGGTGCCGGCGAAGAGCAGCCCTTTGCGTGTTGGATCCTCGCGCACGGCGTCGACCGGCGCACCGTCGGGCAGACCGTTGACGATCTTCGTCCACGTCTTCCCGCCGTCGTACGTGCGAAAGATGTACGGATGCAGATCGTCGAGCCGCAGCGTGTTGATTGCGGCGTAGGCGGTGTTCACGTCGAAGCGGCCGGCGTCCATGATCGACACTTTCATCCACGGCTTCACATCGGGCGGCGTCACGTCCTTCCACGTCGCCCCGCCGTCGGCCGTCACGTGAATGAGGCCGTCGTCGGTGCCAACCCAGATGCGGTTGATGTCGAGCGGGGAAGGCGCGACGGTGTAGATGACGCCTCGCTGTGTCGGCTTCGCGGTGTCCGCGGTGCGGAACTTTCCGACAGACGCCGGCACATCCCACGTCTTGCGCGTGAGATCCGGGCTGATCTTCTGCCAGCTCTTCCCGCCAGTCGCTGTTTTCCAGAGTGCGTTCGACGCGAAATACATCACGTGCGGATCGAGCGGCGAGAAGACGACCGGCGCGGTCCGCAGCGTCCGAAAGTCGGCGGGACGCACCGGCGTCGGCGCGACGTTCTGCACCTGGCTGATGCGGCGGTCGTAGCGCGTGATTTTTCCGCCGTAGACGATTTCGGGATTCAGTGGATCGGGCACCGCGTAGCCGTACTCCTCGACGCCGACCGGATGCCCCTCGCGGAAGGTGATCATGCCGTCGTTGCCTCGGCTCGAGACGCACGCCGATCCGCTTTCCTGCTGACCGCCGCACACGCGATACGGGAACGCGTTGTCCGCGTTGACGTGATACATCTGCGAGGTCGGCTGGTTGTACCAGGAGCTCCAGGTCTGACCGCCGTTCACCGTGACGATCGCGCCCTGATCGCTCGCCATCGCGATGATGTCCGGGTTGTTGGGGTTGATCCACACGCGCTGGTAATCGTCGCCGCCCGGCGCGCCGCGGAACGCGACCCAGTTCCTTCCACCGTCGGTCGACTTCCACGAGACGGTGCTCGCCATCATCACGACGTCGGGGTTCGTGGGATGCGCGGTCGGCACCGGGAGATCGCCGCCGCCGATGCGGCCGGCCGGTCGATTGTCGGTCGTGATCCGCGTCCAGCTTTCGCCTGCGTCATCGGATCGGTAGATCCCGACGGCGCGCGGACTGGCGACCGTCGCGTAGATCCGATTCGGAGCGCTCGCGGCGATGGTGATGTCAGCCTGGACAACGCCTTCTTCCGGCAAACCGCGCGTCAGCTGACGCCAGCTCCTGCCGCCGTCGGTGGACTTGAAGATGCCGCCGTTGGTGCCGGCCCATGCGCCGTTCTCCCACGGACCTTGACGCTGTTCCCACAAGCATGCGTAGACGATGTCGGGATTTTTCGGATCGAGCTCGAGATCCGACGCGCCCGTGTTCTCGTCCTTCGACAGCACCTTCTCGAACGTGCGTCCGCCGTCAGTCGAGCGATACACGCCGCGCTCCTCGTTCGGTCCGTACGGATGACCGAGGACGGCGACGAAGAATCGATTCGCGTCGCGCGGGTCGACGATGATGTACGGAATCTGCTGGCCGTCGCGGAGTCCGAGATGCGTCCACGTTTTGCCGGCATCGGTGGACGTGTAGACGCCGTCGCCCACAGAAAGATCGGGGCGCGCGAGACCTTCGCCGCTGCCGACGTACACGATGTTTGGATTCGAGGGTGCGACCGCGATGGCGCCGATCGATCCAGTGGGCTGGTCGTCGAAGATCGGCGTCCACGTGCGTCCAAAATCCGTTGTCTTCCACACGCCGCCGTTGACCGCCGCCATGTAGAAGACGTTCGGCTGACTCGGCACGCCCGTAATCGCCTTCGTTCGTCCGCCCCGGAACGGGCCGATCGCACGCCATCGCATGTCGGCGGCGAACGTTTTCGAATCGTACGCCTGTGCGAGCGTCAACGTTTTCGAATCGTACGCCTGTGCGAGCGCCGTGCGCCGCGCATTCCACTCAGTGCCGAGGTTGCCTTTTGCAGCAACCGCGAGAATCAGCGTGAAACCGATGAAGGTGATCGACCCGCGCACTGAAAATGATGTCGTGGCAACCATTTTGCTTTTCTCTACCAACAATTGCCTCTATCGGGCACTTTCGTGCATTTAGGAACTCCGTGGCGGGCTGGACTTGACTGAAAACTATACAACCGGTCCGCTTATGAGGATTCGGTTTACCGGGCTCCCCGGTGCCGACTTCGACGAATTCGACCTGCGTCGCTTCCGCCTCGGCGAGATCTACGACGTGCCGACTCGCCTCGCGTCGTTGTTGATCATCGCCGGCTACGCCGAACTGGTTTCTGGCCATCAAATCGCGGAAGCGGCCGATTTCGGCCACATTCGTTTCCCCAAAACCAAGTAGGGCGTTTCGCTTACTCGACACGCAACGCCACGATTGGATCGACCCGGCTCGCCTGCGTCGCCGGGACGAGACTCGCCGCCAGCACAGCAGTCGTCATCGCGACGCCGGCGCCAACCAGCGCCATCCAGTCCGCCGGGCTGACGTCGTAGAGCAGCGACGTCCCGACCCTCGCGGTCGCCACCGCGCCCGCCATGCCAACGATCGCACCCACGCCGACGAGGCGCAGCGCGCTCGCGACGACCGCGCGCATCACGCGTCCCGGCGACGCGCCGAGCGCCATCCGAATGCCGAACTCTCGCGTGCGACGCGCGACCATGTACGCCATCAGTCCGCAGAGGCCGATCGCGCACACGAGCAATGTCGCGCTCGCGAGAGCTGTCGCCATGATCGCCAGCGCGCGCTCTGCCGTCGTTGTCGCGCGAATCTCGTCGTCCAGCGTCGTCATCTTCGTGATGGGTAGATTCGGCGCGGCGCCGCGGATCGCGTCGCGCACCGAGGCTGTGACCGCCAGCGGATCGCCATCGGTCTTGACGGCGAGCCGTCCGCCCAAACCGCCATTCTGGAGCAGCGGCAGGTACGCCTGACGGTGAGCCGGCTCACGCAGCGAGCTGAACTTCACGTCCCTCGCGATCCCGACGACTTCGGCGAACGGACGCGATCCGTACGCGACACGTCGACCGATCACCTCCTCCCAGCGCCCGCGGCCACGCTGAGCCGAGGACATGGGAATCCGAGGCGAAGCGTCAGCGTCAGTTCGCGCTGGGGGTGGGTCCCCAGCGCCAGTGGAAAAAAAGAAGGTACGTACTGCGGTCTCGCTCAAGATGATCACCGGCGGATGCGCGCCATCGTCGTGCTCGGTGAAGTCGCGGCCTGCGACGAGCGGGATACCGATCGTGTGGAGATACTTTGGCCCGACGAACGCGGCTTCGGCGCTCCGGTCATCGCGTGGTGGCCTCCCCTCGACTCGCAGGCTGCTGCCGTGGATGTTGCCGCCGAGCGGCGTCTGACTGGCGAACGTCGCATTGACCACGTGCGGCTGTGCGCGCACCGCTTCGAGGAGCTCGGCGCGAACGACGGTCAGCGCGCGCTCGGCGTTTCCCGCCAGGCTCGGTCCAAAGTCGACGAGCAGGACGTGATCGCGGTCGGCCGCGAGCTGTTGACTCTCGAGCCGGTCGACGCTGCGAAGCAGGAGTCCGGCGACGATGAGCAGCGGGACCGCGAGGGCGACCTGTACGACGCCGCCATGCCAACGATCGCACCCACGCCGACGAGGCGCAGCGCGCTCGCGACGACCGCGCGCATCACGCGTCCCGGCGACGCGCCGAGCGCCATCCGAACTGAAATCGATCGGTAGCGGCGCGGCAGTGAGGAGCGGCAGGAGCGCGCGTGGGCTCGCGAGCGCCACGCTGATGCCCGCCAACAAACCTGGCAACACGATCGCCAGCGTCTCGACGAGGGCGATCCAGACAAGCCGCGACCGGTTCGCGCCGAGCATCAAGTGAATGAGCGTGACGCGGTCGCGGGCTGTGGCGCGCGCGATGAGCAGGCTCGCGACGTTGATCGATGCCGTGACGAGCAGCAGGACCACGAGGACGAACAGCAGCGTCAGCGGTGTGATGGCACGGGCGCGGATGGCGGAACGTCCGAGATCGCCGCGCGCGAGCGCGATGTTCGTGTGCGCGATTTCGTCGCGGCGCTCGGGCGATACCGCCGATCCAGCCTCGTCGATCAAAAACTCCTGCAGCCGTGCGTTCACGTCAACGCCCGCCTGCGTCATCGTCACGCTGGGCTTCAGGCGGCCGATTAACCCGAGCCACCAGGTGTGATGCTCGTCGTACCCGGCGGTTTGGCTCCCGCTCGTGATCGCAATCGGCATCCAGAAATCGGGCGCGACGCGCATCGACTCGCCGTAAAACCCGCGTGCCGCGACGCCGACAATCGTGCACGGCGTGGTTCTGAGGATGACGCTGCGGCCGATGACCGTGGCATCGCGCTGAAAGCGCCGATCCCAGTGCGCGTCGCTGATGACGACGACGGGCGGCGCGCCGGCGCGATCGTCGGTCGCGGCGAACAAACGGCCAGCCTGCGCGCGAACGCCGAGCACCGCGAAGTAGTTGCCAGACACGCGTCTCACGTCCGCGAGTTCAGCACTCCCATCAATCCGCGCCGCCAGCCGCTCGCCGCCGGTTTGGAAGGCGGCGACGTCGCCGAGCGTGTGCTGCTGCGCCCGCAGATATTCGAACGACGGGGTCGAGAACAGGATGAGCGTGCCGTGCGGCGTGCCGGTGAAGACGCCGTTGGTGGGATCGTCTGAGAAGAGGACGAGCTCGCGCGGACGCTCGACCGGCAACGGCTTGAGGACGACGCCGTTGAGCAGGGCGAGCACGGCGGTCGCCGCACCGGCGCCGACGGCCAGCGTCAACGCGCAGGCAAGGGCGACGCCGGGCGCTCGCCGCGCGGACCGAAGCGCGAGCCGCACGTCATGCCACATCGCGCGGATCGTAACACCACCAACTCGGATGGCGTCTCCCCGTCTAAGCCGCGGCAGCCAACCCTCCACGCGCCCCCCGCGTCCTCCGTGGTGGAGAGTTTCAGGAGGGCTGATCGCGGAACTCGCGCAAAATGTTTCGCTACGGGATCCGCACGCTGCTGCGCAGCCCCGGGTTTACGGCAGCGCTGCGACGACGGTGAACGTCTCCCATTGACCCTTCGATGTCCGGCTCACGCTGACGGGACCGCCGCCGCCACTTTCGACGCTGACGTACCACGACGGATCGCTGGCGGTTCTCAGCGTCACGGTCTGACCGGCAGCGATCGCCTCGCCTGCACCGCTTTCGACGATGAACGTCTCCCACGCGCCCGGCTGTTCTCCGGCGGCGCTGATCGCGCCGCCGCCACCGTCGACCGCTTGAAGAAAATGACGGCCGTCGCTCGTGCGAAGCGACACGCGGTCGCGGTCCAGCGCCGGCCCGCCATCGACGGCCGCGAGCGCAAACGTTTCCCAGAGCCCGGGAATCCGTCGATCGGCGAACACCGCGCCGCCACCACCGTTTTCGGCGACGACGTAATGCGTCGCGTTGCTCGCGCGCAAGTGGATGCGCGGCAGGAGCGACGTCACGAACGCCCACTCAGGCTCGAGCCTCGACTGCAGGCGCGCACGGAATGTCGTGCCGCGAAGATTGAATCCGAGATCGGTGTGAAAGCACCACGCCGCCGCGCCGGCGCGCTTCGCGTTGGCGTGCGCGGTCCTGAAGTACTCCGCGCGATCCGTCGACGGATTCGGGAAACGCGTCGGTTCCTGGAGATAGACCGGCCGCCCGTTGCGATGCAGCGCATCGACGACAGACTGGACTTGCCCGGCCACATACCAGCTCGGAATCCGCGGATCGTGATAGGCCGTCACGTCGAGGCCGGTGTCGGCGGTGAACTGCGCCGCGGCGCTCGCAGGCAGATCTTGACTGTTCGAGGCGGTCACGATCCGCGCGGGATCGATCGCCTTGATCGACGCGGCGATGGCCGCGACGTCGGACGCGCCGAGCGGACGGCCGAACGGTCCGTACAAGTTGCGCTCGTTCTCGATGTCGATGAGGACATTGCGATACGGAAGCAGCGCGCTGGTGCTGAACGCAATCGCCGTGCGATACGCCGCGGCGGTCAAGCCGCCGATGTGCTCCGCCGTGAACGACACGTCGACGATGAGACGGCGCTCGCGCGCACGATCCAGGATGTCGAGCAACCGTTGCAGCCCGGATGGATCGAGGCTGCCATCCCCTCGCATCAACTGGGGAGCTTCGGGTGAATTGGGCCAGATACGCACGCCGTCGAACCCGGCGTCTTTCAAGAATTGAAAATCGGCGGCGACATCCGCCGCGCCCATCGCGCCGAAGTAGGAGATGAACGTGAGGAAGCGTGGCGATCCGTCAACCGCGAAGCGATCGCCGGCGACCGTTAATCGTTGAGCTGAGGCGTCGCGCGCGAGCAGCGCGACGATAGCGATCACGGCAAGCGAGAAGAATCGTGTCGGCCTGGATGGAGGCATCTCGAGCGAACGTATTCAAGCACTATGCCGTGGCCCATCCTTTGGAGCGGCCCAGTGCCGCCGACCACCGCTCGCGGAGGAGCCGCATCGTGCTCTGTGGGATTTTGGGCTCGAACCGGCGATCCACCTTCCACTGACCCGTGATCGAGTCGATCGACGGCCAGTAGCCGGCGGCAAGTCCGGCAAGGTACGCCGCGCCGAGCGCCGTCGTTTCAGTCACCGCCGGCCGCACGACGGGGACGCCGAGCAGGTCGGCCTGAAACTGCATCAGCGTGTCGTTGGTCGCCGCGCCGCCGTCCACGCGCAATTCCGTCAGCGCGATCCCCGAATCGGCCGCCATCGCATCCAGCAGATCCGCGACCTGATACGCGATGCTCTCGAGCGCGGCACGAGCGATATGACCTGACGTCGTCCCACGCGTGATGCCGACGATCGTCCCGCGCGCGTACGGATCCCAGTGCGGTGCACCGAGACCCGCGAACGCCGGCACGAGGTAGACGCCGCCGTTGTCGCTCACGCTGGCCGCCAGCGCTTCGATCTCCGGCGCCGATCGCACGAAGCCGAGACCGTCGCGAATCCACTGCACGACCGCGCCGCCGATGAACACGCTGCCTTCGAGCGCGTAGTCCGTCCGCCCGCCAATCTGCCACGCGACCGTCGTCACGAGCTGCTGGCGCGAGCGCGTCGGCGTCGTGCCGATGTTCTGCAGCAGGAAACAGCCGGTGCCGTACGTGTTCTTCGACATGCCAGGCGTCAGACACATCTGGCCGAAGAGCGCCGCCTGCTGATCGCCGGCGATGCCCGCGATCGGCACGCCCTCGATCGCGAGCGCGTTCGAGACCGTGCCGTACACCTCGCTCGACGCGCGCGCGCTCGGCAGCAGACTGGCCGGCACGCCGAACAGTCGCAGCAGCTCGTCGTCCCACTTCAACGTGTTGATGTTGAACAGCATCGTGCGCGACGCGTTGCTGACGTCGGTGACGTGGCATTTGCCATTCGTCAGCTTCCACACGAGCCACGAGTCCACAGTGCCGAACGCGAGCTGGCCGGCCTCGGCGCGCGCCTTGGCGCCCGGCACGTGGTCCAGCAGCCAGCGGATTTTGCTCGCGGAGAAGTACGCGTCGATGAGGAGCCCGGTCTTTTCCTGGATGGTGTTGCCCGCGCCGTCGGCCTTCAGCCGTTCGCAGTCGTCGGCGGTGCGGCGGTCCTGCCAGACGATGGCGTTGTGAATCGCCTCGCCGGTCTCGCGATCCCAGACGATCGTCGTCTCGCGCTGATTGGTGATGCCGACCGCGGCGAGGTCTTTCGGCTTGATCTGCGCGCGGCCGAGCGCCTCGACGGCGACGCCGATTTGCGACGCCCAGATTTCACCAGGGTCATGCTCGACCCAGCCGGCCTGCGGAAAGATCTGCTGGAATTCTTTCTGTGCGACGGCACGAATACTTCCGTCGTGGTCGAACACGATGGCGCGCGAGCTCGTGGTGCCCTGATCCAACGCGAGGATGTACGACATAGCGCCTGCGGCCACGCCAGCGGCCGCAAGCGCGAAGCGCGCCGCGGACGCGAGGCGTCAACGAGCGGGGGTGGGCCCCGCGAGAAAGTAAAAAACCGATCGCCACTATACAATGTGCGCCGGCGTGGCGTCAGCGAGTGCAGTTGATCTCCGCGATGACGCTCTGTTCTGGATACACGCGAGCGCAACGGCGCGAGCGTGTCAGCGAGCGGGGGTGGGGCCCCGCGAGAGGTAAAAGATGTCGCGAGAGTTACTGCGCGAGGTGCTCGCCGAGTTTCTGGGCACGTTCGTGTTGATTGTGTTTGGCGTCGGCGTCGTCGCGCAGGTGGTGCTGAGCAAAGGAACCGCCGGCAGCTTTCTCTCGATCAACATCGCCTGGGGCCTGGCGGTGACGATGGGGTGTTATGTGTGCGCGGGAGTGACGGGCGCGCACTTGAATCCCGCGGTCACGATCGCGCTCGCGGTGCATCGCCGATTTCCGTGGAAGAAGGTGGCGCCGTACTCGATTGCGCAGATCGCGGGTGCGTTCGTCGCGTCAGCGGTTGTGTTCGCGACGTATCACGAAGCGCTGACTGCGTTCGACGGCGGCGTGCGTCAGGTGCTCGGCCCGCAGGGCACGGGTGGCATCTGGGCGACGTACCCGCAGCCGTTCCTGAGCACGTTTCCGGGCGGGTTCATCGATCAGATCGTCGGCACGGCGCTGCTCGTCGGCGTCATCCTCGGAATCACCGACGAGCGCAACGCGCCTGCGCCGACCGGTCTGGTGCCGGTCGTCGTCGGCCTGCTCGTGCTCTTAATCGGCGCGACCTACGGATTCAACTCGGGCTACGCGATCAATCCGGCGCGTGACTTCGGCCCGCGCCTCTTCACCGCGATCGCGGGCTGGGGCGGGGAAGTCTTCCGCGCCGGCAACCGTTGGTGGTGGGTGCCGATCATCGCGCCGTGTGTCGGCGGCGTGATCGGCGGTTGGGTCTATGACGTGTTCGTCGGCCGCCTACTCACGCCACAGGGAAAGACCAAGGTCAGCTCTGTATAGCCACGAAAGCACGAGAGCACGAGCACCGGCGTCTCCGGGCCGAGAGCGCGAGCGGGTCGTCCACCAGATGCGTGACGTCCTAGCGCCTCCTGGCACGACACGACGCGGCAGAGGTCGGCGTTGTTAACGGGGCATTAGGTTTGCAGCCGACCACCGGGTGAGACATCTGAACCGTTTCGCCACACGGTTAGGCGTCTTCTGGCTGGGTGTGGCTTTCGTTTTCGCCACCGGCGCTTGCAGCAGCCGGGGACCGAATCCAGAAGCCGTTGCGGCCAATCAGCAGGCCGTTCGAACCGCAATCGAATCGAAGAACCCTCCTGCTGCATGGGCGGGCACGGATGACCGCGCGCACCACGTGTGGCTGGAGGCGCAGCGGTTCTACAAGCAGAACGGATACGCGATCGTCTGGAGCGATGGCAAGAGTCCGCGCCCGCAAATGGACGGCCTCATCCGCGCCATCCGAGCCGCGGATCAGGAGGGGCTCCAGCCGCCCGACTACGGCGTGGACGAGCTCGACAGAATCCGGCAGGCCTTCGATGCGTCACACGCCGCGGACACTGATGTCCGTTTCACGTACGCGTATCTGCAGTACGCGTCCGACCTGACCCACGGGACCGTCGATCCGGAAGACATTGATCCGCACTGGCACGCAGCGCCGCGCGACGTCGATCTGCACGCCGCGCTCGAACGCGGACTCGTCGACAACCTCATTGGGGACTCACTCCAGAAGCTCGCGCCGCTCGCGTCGCAGTACAAAGGGTTGAAGCACCAGCTCGCGCTCGCGCGGCAGAACGGCGGCACATCCGAGGCGATTCTCCAGATCGCGATGAACATGGACCGGTGGCGGTGGTTGCCCGACGATCTCGGATCGCGGTACCTGATGGTCAACATTCCCGCGTTTCGCCTCGACGCGATCGAGAACGGCAAGAGCGTTCTCGCGATGAACGTGGTGACGGGCAAGAAGGATAGTCCGACACCGATGCTGACCGATCAAATGACGACGGTCGTCTTCAGTCCGTACTGGAACATTCCCTCCGACATCGTGTCGAAGGAAATCCTGCCGAAGCTCGACAAAGATCCGGACTATCTCGAGCGCAACAACATCGAGATGGACGAGTCGGGACAGCGCTACCGCCAGCGCCCGGGCAAAGGCAACTCGCTCGGCCAGGTGAAGTTCCTGTTCCCGAATCATTTCAACGTGTACTTGCACGACACGCCGGCGCAGAGTCTGTTCAATCGGATCGAGCGCGACTTCAGCCATGGCTGCGTGCGGCTCGAGCGTCCGCTCGATCTCGCGAAGTACGTGCTGCGCGATCAGCCGGAGTGGACAGAAGACCGCATCGTCGCGGCCATGAACCGCGGGGTCGAGCAATCGGTGGCGTTGAAGCAGCCGCTGCCCATCTATCTCGTCTACTTCACGGCGTGGGAGGAGAACGGGACGCTGCAGACGCGTCCGGACGTGTACGGCCTCGACCGGCGTCACGTCAAAGCGTCCGATCAATAACGCATGAACGTCCACGCCCTTGCGATAGCCGCGGCCGTCACCGTGATCGGCGGCGGACTCGTGCCTGTGCGCGGCGCCGAGAAGTTCGACACGAAGACTGCGCCATTCTCGATCTCGTTCAACGGAGAGACGTCGGCGTTTCGCGACATGTCCACGTTCGTGCTGCCGGAAGCGCCGCTGACGGTGGAAATCGTCGGCGGGCCGGATGGCGCGTACACGTTGAAGACCGAACAGGGCGCGTTCGTTGCGCGCAGCGCTCGCGCGTGGCGGTGGACGGCGCCGGCCGAGTACGGCAAGTACGACCTGAAGATATCGCCGCCCAACGGCAAGGACGACATCACGCTGCACGTGTTCGTGATGGCACCCTACACCGACGTGCGCAACGGGTACCTGAACGGCTACCGCATCGGCAACTACCCGGCGGCGCCGCTGAAGGGCAATCCGATCTACCTGCCGCCCAAGGGCTTCATCGAAGTGACGAAGAAGAACCAGGACACGAAGCTCACGCCGCATTTCACGCTGAAGCAGTTCCTCTGCAAGGAGGATCTGAGCGATCGCTATCCGAAGTACGTCGTGATCAAAGAGCGGCTGCTGCTGAAGCTCGAGGCGATCCTGGAGCACGTGAACGACGACCTCGGGATCAAGACCGACACGCTGCACGTGATGAGCGCCTACCGCACGCCGTTCTACAACAAAGCGATCGGCGACGTGCTCTACAGCCAGCATCAGTGGGGCAGCGCCGCCGATATCTTCATCGATCCCCACGACAAGAACCGCATGGAGGATCTCGACGGCGACCACATGGTCGACATCCGCGATTCCAAGTTCCTCTACGATCGGATCGAAGACATGCTGGTGCTGAAAGAGTTCCAGCGCTTCCAGGGCGGCATGGGGTTCTATCCCGCCAACAGTGCGCATCCGCCGTTCGTGCACGTCGACGTGCGCGGCACCAAGGCGCGATGGAAGGGTTGAGGGATCAAGCGACCGCGGAGCTCGCAGAGCTCGCCGAGAAAGCTTTTGCTCAGCGGCCTCGGCGTGCTCTGCGGTTGCTTCTTGGTGTGATCGTGCTGGCGGCGTCGTTTGCCGTGCCGCAGCGGGCGTGGGCATATTCGGTGCTCGCGCACGAAGCGAACGTCGACGCGGTGTGGGATTCCGCGATTCAGCCTCTCCTGCAGCGCCGCTTTCCGGGAATCACGCGGCAGCAACTGCTCGATGCGCGCGCGTATGCGTACGGCGGGTCGGTGATTCAGGACCTCGGGTACTACCCCTTCGGCAACAAGTTCTTCAGCAACCTCCTCCACTACGTCCGCACCGGCGATTTCGTGGAAACGATGATCCGCGACGCGCAGAACGCCGACGAGTACGCGTTCGCCCTCGGCGCGCTGGCGCATTACGCGGCCGACAACACCGGTCATCCCGAGGCGGTGAATCGCGCGGTCGCGCTCATGTTTCCCAAGCTGCGCGCGAAGTACGGCGACCGCATCACCTACGTCCAGGCGCGCGCCGAGCACGTCCTCGTCGAGTTCTCGTTCGACATCGTCCAGGTCGCCAGCGGGTCGTACATGCCGGAGACCTATCACAGCTTCATCGGATTTCAGGTGGCGAAGCCGGTCCTCGAGCGCGCGTTCCGCGACACGTACGCGCTCGAGATGAAGGACGTCTTCGGTGACGAGGATCTCGCCATCTCGACCTACCGCTATGCAGTCAGCCAGATCATTCCGGAGCTGACACGCGCCGCGTGGCGCGACAAGCACGACGAGATCGCGCGGCTCGTCCCGGGCGTGACCGAGGATCGATTCGTGTTCCGCTACACACGCCAGCAGTACGACAGAGAGTTCGGCGCGACCTACCGGAAGCCGGGACTGTTCGCCCGGTTCCTCGGCATCGTCTACCGCGTGCTGCCGAAGATCGGACCGCTCAAGCCGCTCAGCTTCAAGGCGCCGACCGCCGAAGCGGAGAAGCTGTTCACCGAGAGCCTCGAGGACACACGCGCGCGCTACACCGCCTTGCTCGCGTCGGTCGGCAGCGGACGCCTGAACCTGGCCAACACCGACTTCGATACCGGCAGACCGAGTACCTACGGTGAGTACAAACTTGCGGACGAGACGTACGCCGACTTATTGAAAAAGCTCGAGGGGCAGAAGGTCGCGAAGGCGCCGCGCGAGCTCCTCACGAACATCAGAGCGTTCTACACGCGTGGTTCGGTTCCGAAGAAGGTACAGAGGCGTCTCGCCGCGCTGAATGACGACGGACAACGCAGAAATCGCTGAACCCGCAGAGCCAACTCTTTCTGCGTGTTCCGCGGGTTCTGCGTTGAATGTCGTATCTCCAGTGGCCCGTCTCGCCTGAATCAGTAACGACTCGCCGAGTACGATGAACGCAAAGGGCGCAAAGAGCGCAAAGAAAACCACGTGAAATTCGGTCTTTGCGGTCTTCGCGGTCTTTGCGTTCTACGTCGT
>MNEX01000147.1:0-1365 GCA_001917905.1 Acidobacteria bacterium 13_1_40CM_65_14 | reverse complement strand
GGCTGCGGCGGCGAGCGAGCCGGCGTCCATCGCGCTGACGCCGAACAGGAAGCGTTGCGCGACTCGGGTGTTGGACGCCGCGAGCATGAGACCGGCGGCCGTGCCGACGAGCGCCACCTGCAGCGTGTCGCGCACGATTATCCACACGACCGTCGCGGCCCGAGCGCCCAGCGCGACGCGGATGCCGATTTCGTTGGTCCGGCGCGCGACCATCTGCGACATGAGGCCATAGAGCGATCCGCAGCAGAGCACGAGCGAAAACGCACTGAGGAGCGTCGCGACGAAGGCGATGAGACGCTCGCGCACCAGCGAATCCCGAATGCGCGCGTCCATCGTCTCGATGACGATCGGCGACGTCGGACCGAGCGCACGGACCGCGTCGCGCACGGCGCTCGTCATCTCGGGAGACGATCGGTGGGTGCGAACCTCCGCAACCAAATTGTTTCCGGCGATGAACTCCGGCAGTTGTTCGTAGGGCAGATAGGCAATCCGGCGCGTCGGCTCCTGCAGGCGCTCGTACTTGGCGTCGCGGACCACGCCGACGATCTCGAGATCCTTGCGTGCCGCGGCGAGGCCGATGGTGATGCGATGTCCGATCGGGCTTTGTCCCGGAAAGAATTTGCGCGCGAGCGCCTCGTTCACCACTGCGACGCGAGCCGCCGTCCGCGTGTCGGTCCACGCCACGTCGCGCCCCGAGACGAGCGCCGTGCCCACGGTGTCGAAGTAGCCGGGCGACACCGCGTTGAAGAAGGTCGCGTCGGGGCTGTTGGCCGCGATCGCCTCCTGCGGCGGTGCGCCATCGACGCCGATGCTCTGCGTCCACGAGCCTTGATGATCGCTGATGGGCGGAACCCATGACAGGCTTGCCGCCGTGACGCCGCGGACTCCCCGCAGCCGACCGAGCAGGTCGCGGTAGAAGAGTTCGCGATCGACGCCTGCCCGTGGCTCGGTGCTGACGAGCAGGAGATTCGACGCGTCGACGCCTGTGTCCTGGGTGAGGAGCGTCCCGAGGCTCCTGAGAAACAGCGCAGCGCCGGCCAGCATCACGAGCGAAAACGCCATCTGCATGACGACGAGCACGCGTGCTGTGCGCGACTCGCCGCGGCCGGGGCCGGTCGGCCGCGCGCCGGTCTTGATCACTTCGCCGGGATCGACGCGCAGGCTTCGGAGGGCCGGCGCGATCGTGAAGAGGAGCGCGATCGCGCACGCCACGAGCGACGTGAAGATCAGGACGCGCCAGTCGAGCGCCACGCTCAGCGTGACCGGCAGCGCGGCGGTCGACACGCTGCGGACCAGCAGATCCGCCGACCAGACCGCGAGCGCGAGCCCGGCGATTGCGCCGGCGACCGCGAGCAGGAGTCCCTC
>MNEX01000324.1 GCA_001917905.1 Acidobacteria bacterium 13_1_40CM_65_14 | reverse complement strand
GTCAAAGACGGCTATCTCGAAAATGGACGCGTGGTGAACGTCAGCGCGGGCAAGACCGGCAGCCTGCAGGTGCGGCTCACGGCGCGCAACGCGTCGGACGCGCTGCCCGACGGGCAGGCCGGCGGCGGCATCAGCAGCGGTGGCGGCGGTGGTGGAAGCAAGAAGTGGTTGTGGATCGGCCTCGCCGGCGGCGGCGCCGCGGCGACCGCGGTCGCCCTCGCGACGAGAAACCATGCACCGAAGCTCGGCGCCGTCACCGCCTCACCCGCCACGGGATTGATGTCGGCCTCGATCATCACGTTCAATGCGTCCGCCAGCGACGACGACGGCGATTCGCTCACCTACACGTGGGACTTCGGCGACGGCAGCAGCACGGCGACCGGCAACGCGCCGACGCACGTGTACAACGCCGCGAACACGTTCACCGCGAGGGTGACGGTGAGCGACGGCAAGAAAGACGTCAGCTCGACGACCTCCGTGGCCATCAGGAGCCTCGCCGGCACGTGGCGCGGGACACTCGAAGGGATTGCCGAGACGTTCGTCTTCACGCAGTCCACGACGACGGTGGGCGGGACATTGTCCGACGCCTTCGGCCCGGGGACGGTCGCCGGAACCGTTCAAACGACGTCGCCGCGCATCCGCCTGACGATCACGCAGCCGCCGTTCAACCCGTTCGTCTACACAGGCGACCCGAACGCCGACGTCAACACGCTGACCGGCGCCGTCAACGGATCGGGCTACAACAACGTGCCGATGACGCTCGCGCGCCAGTAGGGCGGCCCTTTCAGGGCCGCTACACTTCAACGGCCGGGATGGGCAACGACGCCTCCGGCCGTTTCTGTTTTTGGAGCAGCACGCATGCGTAGAAAAAAGAAGCTTCGCGAGCTTTGCGGCCTCTGCGTTCTTGTTCTGACCACGACGACGCTCAGAGTGACTGCGCAGAGTCCGCCGCTGTTGACCCTCAAGCACGCGGTGAGCGAAGCGCTCGCGAAAAACGAGCGCCTGCTCAATCAGCACGACAACATCGAGCAATCCGCGCTCGGTGTGCGTCTGGCGCGCAACACGTTCCAACCCAAAGTGGTTCCCAACGTGCTCGGCTCGTTCGGCCAAACCGACATCAACAGCCAGAACTATCGCGTCGACGTGACGCAGAAGTTCACCACCGGCACCGAGGTCCGCTTCGGCGTCGGCACGTCCACCTCGCAGATTCCCGGTCTACCCGGCGTGTCGGGCCCCGACGACATCCATTTCTACAACGCCGACACGACGCTGACGCTCAGCCAGCCGCTGCTTCGCGGCTTCGGTCCGAGCGTTGCGCGCCGCTCGCTGACGAGTGCCGAGCTGCGCCGCACCGACGCCGATCGCCAGCAGACCCTCACCGAGCAGCAGGTCGCCCTCGAAGTTGCGTCGGCGTACTACCGCGTCGTCGCCGAGCAGGCGATCGTCGAGGTCGCGAAAAAAAGTCTCGATCGCTCGCGCAAGCTGCGCGACGGCTCCGAAGCGAAGCTCGATGCGGGCCTCGTGTCGCAGCTCGACGTGCTCCGCGCGCAGCAGCTCGTCTCGCAGGCCGAGATTCAGCTCTTCGATGCGCAGTCGGGGGCCGACGACGCGCGCGATCGGCTGATGTTCGCGATGGGCCGTCCCGCCGGAGAGCCGTTCCTCGTTCAGTCGGACATTCCGCGAACGAGCGATGCGGTTGATGCAGAGGATGCGGTGGGGATGGCGGTCGTGAATCGTCTGGATCTCAAGAGCCTCGCGGCAAGCGGCGCCGACGCGGATCATCAGGTGCGGTACGCGCGAAACCAGCTGCTGCCGCAGGTCGACGTCAACTTCGCGTTCACCCGCCGCGAGACCGCCGAGAGCTTCCGGCGCAGCTTCGGCGCCGACCGATTCCGGTTCGCGACCTTCTTCAACATCTCGACGCCGGTCGATCGCACGCCGCAAATCGTCGACTATCAGAACGCGCTCATCGATCGCGATCGGCGCAAGCGCGACGCCGCCACGCTGCAGCGGCGGATTGCCGACGATGTGAAGCGGGCGATTCGTGAGCGGGATCGCCTGGAGCGAACACTCGTCGCGGCAGACACCAGCGTCGAGATCGGGCGGAAGGAAGTCGAGGTCGCGCAGCTGCGCTACGAGCGCGGCCTCTCGAACAATCTCGACGTCGTGACTGCGGAGAGCAATCTGCTGACCGCCGAAAGCCGCCGCATCGCGACCCTCGCCGATTCGGCCGTCGCGCGACTGAGCCTTCGCGCTATGCTTGGCATCCTGGATCCCCGGAAGGACGTGAAGTGAATCGCTCCATCGAGAATGCAACCGCAGAGCACGCGGAGGACGCAGAGAAAAAGGTGGTTCAGCGCGCTCAGCGACCTCTGCGGTTGCCTTTGTTGATTTGCGCGATCGCCGTGTGCCTGCTCGCCGGCACCGCGTTCTGGCGGCGCGCGAGCGTCGATCCGTCGCTCGTCGCCACAGTCCGCAAAGGACCGCTCACCGCGCAGCTCACGACGAGCGGCATCCTCAAACCGATTCAATCGATCACCTACCGGTCGCCGCTGGCAGGCCGCGAAGCCGAAATCACCGAGCTCGTGGCCGAGGGCACCCGCGTCAACGAGGGCGATCTCCTCGTCCGGCTCGACACGACCGATCTGCAGCGCGAGGTCGAGCGTGTTCGTCAGGAAGTGCGCCAGTCGCAAGTGGATTTGCAGGTGGCGGAGATCGAGCGTCAGGAAGCAGACGCGACGATCAAGTCGGTGGCGGAAGGCGAAGGCGCGCTCGGCATCGAAGAAGCACGGACACGCCTGCAGCTCGTGCAGAAGAAAGTCGAACGGCTTCGGCAGGAGCACGAGCAGCTGAAGCCGCTGATGGAGAAAGGGTTCATCACGCGCGAAGAATTGAAGCGGACCGCCGACGAGCTCGAGCAAAGCGAGGAGGAGCTCGCGCTCGCGCGCAAGCGGGCCGACGTCGTCATCGGCCTCACCCACCCGCGCGACACGCAGCGCGCGCACCTGCAGCTCGCGCAGAAGGAAGCGTCGCTCGAAAACGCGCGCGCGAAAGCGCAGGAAGCGCAGGCGCGCCTGAAGCAGCTCGTCGATCAGGTCGAGAACTGCCGCATCTACGCGCGACGCCCCGGCATGGCCGTCTACGAAGAGTTCCTGAACGCGAGCCCGCGCCGAAAAATTCGCGCCGGCGATCGCGTGACCGGCAGCCAGGGTCTCGTCACGATTCCTGAAGTCAACCGGATGCTGATGGAAGCGTCGGTGAGCGAAGCGGAAGTGCATCGCGTGCGGCCGTCACAACCCGCGACGATTCGCGTCGAGGCGTTTCCCGATCTGCGGCTCACCGGCAAGGTGACGCGCGTCGGCACGCTCGCGCGCGCGTCGGCCGATCGCCCGTTCGAGGACAAGCGCTTCGATCTCATCGTCGAGCTCGATCCCACCGGCGCGGATCTCCGTCCCGAGATGACCGCGCGCGCCGACATCGTCGTCGGGACACGGACCGATGTTCTGCTGGTGCCGGTGAACGCTGTCTTCGAGCAACAGGGCGCGATGGTGTGTCACGTCGTTCGGCCGCTCGGCATCGAGACGCGGCAGGTCGAGCTCGGCGAGTCGAACGACGTGATGGTCGAAATCGTCTCTGGGCTGAGCGACGGCGATCAAGTCACGCTGACCGATCCTGGAAAAGCCGCGTCGCCCGCGCCATCACCGGGCGGCGCGGGCCAGCACCAGGATCGCGCGCGCAGCGGCCGCAGCAACAGTCATGTCCTCCAGCCGCGCTGAACCTGTGCCGTCTTTGCCGCCTTTGCGTTCGTTGTTCTTCCTGGAGGTCGCGGCCGAAGCGCTCGGCCGCTACACGCTGCGCACGTCGCTGAGCGTCCTCGGTGTGGTGCTGGGCGTGGCCGCGGTCATCGCCATGATGTCGGTCAGCGAAGGCGCGCGCCGCGAAGCGTTGCATCAAGTCGAGGCGCTCGGCCTCGACAATCTCGTCGCGCGCAATCGAGGGATCACCTCCACGCTCACCGCCGGCGACGCGCAGCGGCTTGCCGATCTCGTGCCGCTGACGCGCACGACTTCGCCGCTGGTCGAGCGGTACTTGCGACTTTCGCGCGCCGAGAAGAGCGAGATGGCGCGCGTGCTCGGCGTCCGCGCGAGCTACGAGACGATTCTTCGTCTGCGGCTCGAGCGCGGGCGATTCCTGTCGGCGACCGACGAGCGGGCGAATGCTCAGGTCTGCGTGCTCGGGGGCGCCGTTGCGCGGCGGCTCTTTGGCTCTCGCGATCCCATCGGCGAGCGCGTGCGCATCGGGACTGACTACTATCAGGTCGTCGGCGTGCTGCGCGAACAGGGGATCGATTCGCACGCGCCGAACACGCTCGCGTGGCGCGACATCAACGGCGTGGCGATGGTGCCGCTGCCGGCGCTGTCGGGACGGACCATTGAGGTCGTCCCGATGCAGCCGGCTGATGAGATCTGGCTGCAGGTCGAGGACGGCGAGCGCGTCGATGATCTCGCGAAGGCGTTCGAGCACGCGCTCGTGCGGCTGCACGGCGGCCGGCGGGACTTCGACCTCGTCGTGCCGCGCGAGCTGCTCGCGCAGCGCTACCGCACGCAGCGCACGTTCAGCGTCGTCGTCGGCAGCGTGGCGGCGCTCGCGCTCCTGGTCGGCGGCATCGGCATCATGAACATCATGCTGACCTCGGTCGTCGAGCGGACGCGCGAGATCGGCATCCGGCGCACGGTCGGCGCGACGCGACGAGACGTCACGCTGCAGTTTTTGATCGAGGCGCTGCTGATGACGCTCAGCGGCGGCGCGCTCGGCATCGTCATCGGCGCCGCGGTGTCGTGGGGCATCACGGCGTACGCGGGGTGGAGCACGACCGTCTCGCCGCTCGCCGTCGCGCTCGCCTTTGTGGTCTCGTTTCTCGTCGGGTTGATCTTCGGTCTGTATCCGGCGATCAAGGCCGCCAACCTCGAACCCGTCGACGCCGTGCGGTACGAGTGAGACAACGCCAAGGGCTCCGCTAGCTTTTTTGCACTGGCGGCGGGGCCCCACGGCACCCCAACGCGGCTGCCGCGTTGGGGACCCCGCCACCCCCGCCGCGAACTGACGCTGACACCTCGCCTCGGATTCGCATGTCCTCGGCTCGGTGCGCCACCCCAGCGCGGCTGCCGCGCTGGGGGCCCCGGTGTGGCCGCGGGCGCTGCTGTCACAGCGTAGCGCAGCTCTTTAGGGCTGCCCCGTGAGCTGTCGATACATCGTCTGGATCGTGGCGATCGTGTCGGCTTCTGACGCGGTCTTGTCGTCGCGATAGCGCTTCACGCGCGCGAAGCGGAGCGTCACGCCGCCGGGATACTGCGAGCTCGCCTGGATTTCGTTGAACGCGATCTCGGCGACGATCTCGGGCCGCACGAACACGGTGTGCTCGTCACGGCCAATCTCGAGCTCCAGGAATTTCTTCGTCTGCCACGCGAGCATCTCGTCGGTCAGCCCCTTGAACGTCTTGCCGAGCATGACGAAGCCGCCGCGCTCGGCGTCGCGCGCGCCGAGATGCAGATTGCTGAGCGTCCCGCGGCGCCGGCCGCTGCCCCACTCCGCCGCGAGGATGACGAGATCCAACGTGCGCGCCTGCTTCACCTTCAGCCATGTCTGACCGCGGCGCCCCGCGGCGTACAGCCCTTTGAGCGACTTCGCCATCACCCCTTCGTGACCGGACGCCATCGCACGCGCGGCGAACGCGGCGGCTTCATCCGGCGTGGCGGTGACGATCCTCGGGACCAGATTGTCGGACGCCGCCTGCTCGCCGGCGACCGCGAGGCGACGCGCGAGCGGCTCGTCAACCAGCGGATCGCCGTCGAGATAGAGCGCGTCGAAGAAGAATGGCGTGATGGGCAACTCGCCCTTCAGTCCCTCGACGTCCAGCTTGCGGCCGAATCGCCGCATCGTGACTTGAAACGGCTGCGGCGTCCCATCCGGACGCAGCACGATCGCTTCGCCGTCGAGCACGATCTCGCGCGCCGGCATCGCGCGCACGACGCTCGCGACTTCCGGCACGGCGATGGTGACGTCGCGCAGATTGCGCGAGTACACCTTCACCTCGTCGCCGACCTTGTGGACCTGAA
This sequence comes from Acidobacteria bacterium 13_1_40CM_65_14, assembly GCA_001917905.1. Lineage (GTDB taxonomy): Bacteria > Acidobacteriota > Vicinamibacteria > Vicinamibacterales > CAVVIG01 > QHWF01. The sequence goes on along the minus strand of MNEX01000324.1, from coordinate 5,311 downwards.
TGCGCGCGCCATCGAGCTTGTACTCGAACGACGCCTCGCCGAGCGTCTCGAGCGCGTCGCCGACGTCGCTCGCCGAATCGGCGAGCATCGGCTGGACCGGCTGAAACGGCTGCAGGATGAAACGCGACAGCGCGTGTTCCCCGCCGGCGAGTGCCGCGCTCGCCACGACCGCGAGGTCGCCGGCGAGCATCGCCGCGCGGCGAATGCGCGCGGCGGCGACGCCGGACGCGCGCGCGACCGCTTCCATCAACACGCCTTCGAGCGCGCCTTGTCGCAGCTCGCCGAACATCAGGCGCACCAGGAAATCCCGCTCTTCACGCGTGGCTCGGCCGAGCAGCGCTCGCAGCACCTGCACGCGCGCCGCCGACGAGCCGGATCCCGACGCCGCCGCGACGCCTTCGAACGTCGCGTCGACCTCGCGCAACTCCAGCGACGGCGCGACGTCGTCGCCAGCGTCGCCCAGGCTTCGGCGCCCGAGCGCCTCGGAAATCAGCGCGCCGCCGATCCCGATGCGGCCCTGGCGTGTCGAGCCACTCAGAAACGGAATCGCGATCTCGATTTCATCGGCGGGGACGCGTTTCAACAGATCCGACAGGTGACCGATTTTCTCGAGCCGTCCGCTCGTCTCCGCCACCGCGCGCGACGCGGCGACGACCTCCGCAAGACGCATGGAGGAATCGTACTCGGAAGGACGAAGTCTGAAGGACGAAGTCTGAAGTCTGAGTTTGTCGTCTTACGTGCGCGAGCCGCGCAGCAGCCGTAGGAATCGGGGCTGCGTCGCGCGGTGCGTTGCGGGATGGCGGTTCGCGAGATACGTATCGAGCAGCCACACTGACGGCGTGCAGCCGAGCACGATCAGTGACACGGCGTGATAGCCAAGCGCAGCGAACGCGAGCGATCCCGCCCAGCCAACGGGCATCAGACTCGCGATGCCGGCGGCCATGCCGATCACCGCGGAGGTATCGACAATCGCGGCGATGATGCGGCTGGTGCGCGTGAAACCGAGGACGGGCGGGGGGTCGTCCGTTTCCACCAGCGCGCGGCGGTCGCGCTGCACCGTGCCGGTGAGCTCGTCCTTCCACTGCGAGTTGTGGCCGACGAGCGCGGCCTGTTCGCGGACCACGCGCGCGACGCGGCGATCGCCCTGCGTAAAGAAACGGCAGAAGTCGTCGACGGTGGTTTCCACGTCGACGCCGAGCTGAAGCGCATACGCACGAACGTAAGCACGCGCGTAAATCCCGGTCGGCCAGCGGGAAAAATCGTTCCGCTCCATGCCCGACCAGAGGTCGCTGCTGACTTTGGTGGCTGCGGCAATCTGATCGAGCGAGATGCCCCGCTGAACTCGAATCCGCCGAAGATTGGGGCCGAAGGCCTCGCGTTCGCCCATGGAAGTAACCGACGTAGCCGCAAGAACCCTTCCACGTGTTGGCGACGGCGATGGGCTCACAACCTGTTCCAAAACGACTCGGTTTTGGCCAAACGGACGAGCAGTCGCTCGGACGCGGACGTCTCATTTTTCAACAGTTGACTTACGGTTTCGGCGTTTGGTTGACTTTCAGCTGCCGCTAGTCGAACTCGCGCTTCGGTGGCGTCTGCTCGGCGCCGACGCGGCCGGCGACGATGTCGGCGCGCGAATAGTTCTCGCTCTTCATCTTCGCGCCGGCGAGCCGCCGCAACATGGCGAGCTGCCCGACGTGCGCGATCGAATCGGCGACGGCGCCCTGAAAGAGCCGCTCAGGCGTCACCGCCAGCGGCGCGTCCGACGCGAGGTAGTCGTCGAAGCGGTGGAGCGCGGCGAAGAATCGCTCGACCTCGCGGTCCCACGCGAGCGGCTCCGAATCGCTCCACGCCTCCGCGCCCGCAGCCTGCGACAGCGCCCAGTCGTACAAGTCGCCGATGTGCGCAAGGATCTTCACGGGCGTGCGCGGCGATCCGTCGCCGCTGTAGGTCGCAAAGCTCGCCGGCGCGCCGCGCACCGCCTTGCCGCCGCGATACGCGACGGTTGCGACGGTGTGTCGCAGCAACTCTCGTTTCGGGTCCATCGACACTCCTCACGCACGACAACGCAGAAACCGCGGAACCCGCAGAGAAAACGTGGCTCGGCGTGTTCCGTGAATCATCGCTGCACCTCGATCGGGATTGCACTCTTCACCACGGTGGACACAGAGGACACGGAGGTTAAACCGTACGAGAGTTTGTTCCTCCGCGTCCCCCGTGTCCTCCGTGGTCGGTATTTGCTTCGAAGATCACGCTGCAACACGTGACCGCGCCCTCTGCTTTTGCGACCTCGCTCGCGTCGACCAGGCGTAGCGTCGAACCATGACGCGCCAGCCGCTCCGCCGTCCGCGGACACGCGTCAGGATAGATCACCAGGTCGCCGACGCGCAGCGCGTTGGCCGCCATCGGCTCGGCCGGATCGACCTCGACGAAGCGGAATCCACTGAGCACGTCTTTGCCGATCCACTGCGGGTTCACGAGCAGCGTGTCGTCGGCCACGGCCGTGACCGCCGACTTCAGATGCAGGCAGCCGCGGACCGTCACGGCGCAGACGGTGTAGCCGTGCGGCGCGAGCATCTGCCGCATCTGCGCAACCGCGTCGGCGTTGGTGCGCGTCGACAGCCCGACGAACACTCGCCGGCCGGCGATCAGGACGTCGCCGCCATCGAGCGTCCCGGGCGGCACGATGAAGCGCAGCGGTCGATGGCGCTCGAGCGCCTGGGCGAGCGCCGGTACTTCGACGCGGCGCGGCTCGGCGCCGGGCCGCGTGACGATCGCCAGCTCGTCGAACGCGATCGCAATGTCCTCGACGAACACGGAGTCGGGCATGTCGAGACCCGACGCCAGCCGCTCGATGCGGCATCCGGCCTCCGTGAGCGCCTGCTCGTACTCGCGATGCTGCGCGCGCGCCCGCTCGACGTCGATCGGCACGCGCGCCAGATGGGTCAGCTCGCACGACGCCATCGACGGGCTGATGTCGCGCGTGAGTGCAACGAGCACGCGCACATCATAATCAAAGCAACCACCAAGAAGCCGAGCTCGCAGAGAAAGCCTTGCTCCGCGGTCTCAGCGCGCTCCGCTTTGCGCCCGGCCAACGTACCGCCGCCTTCATCCGTCTAAGGAAACGCCGTTGACCCTACGAACCGCTTCGTAGATACTTCCGGCGCATCCGGGACGCCCTGAAGGGCGTCCCCTACAACTGTAGGGGACCGTCTTAGATCGTTCCTGTAGGGGACGGTCTTTAGACCGTCCCGCGGAGGCGAGATGCACGATCTGCGACTAGCGATTCGCGCGCTTCGGGCGACACCGGTCGTCTCGGTCGTCGCCGTGCTGTCGCTCGCGCTCGGCATCGGCGCAAACACTGCGATCTTCTCGCTGATCGACGGCCTGATGCTCCGCGCGTTGCCGGTCTCGCAACCGGACCGCCTCGCGCTGCTCACCGACGCGACTTCGCCGGCCTCCGCGCAATCGTGGACCAATCCGATCTGGGAGCAGATTCGCCAGCGTTCGCACCTCGTGGACGGCGCGTTGGCGTGGTCGGGCAGCCGCTTCAACCTCGCGGCCGGCGGCGAAACGCGTTTCGTCGACGGCATCTGGGTGAGCGGCGCGTTCTTCGACACGCTCGGCGTGCCGGCGATGCTCGGCCGCACGCTGACGGATGCGGACGATCGCCGTGGCGGCGGCGCCGACGGCCCCGTCATCGTCATCAGCTACAGCTTCTGGCAGCAGTACTTCAACGGCGCGGCCGACGCCATCGGCCGCACGCTGACGCTGGATCGCGTGCCGTTCACGGTGGTCGGCGTGACGCCGCCCGGCTTCTTCGGCACCGACATCGGCCGCAGCTACGACGTCGCGGTGCCGCTCGGCGACGAACCGCTGATCCGTGGCCGCGACAGCGGGCTCGATCGCCGGTCGATGTGGTGGCTGTCGGTGATGGTGCGCATGAAGCCTGGGCAATCGATCGACACGGCGACGGCGGCGCTGCGCGGCGTGCAGCCGCAGATTCGAGACGCGACGATCCCCGACAACTGGCGGCCGCAGGATGTGTCGTCGTACCTGAAGGATCCCTTCACGCTGTTCTCGGCGTCCACCGGCAGCTCGTTTCTGCGTGAGCGTTTCCACAAACCATTGATGACGATCATGATCGTCGTCGCCCTGGTGCTCCTCATCGCGTGCGCAAACATCGCGAACCTGCTGCTCGCGCGCGCCACGGCCAGGCGGCACGAGCTGAGCGTGCGCGTGGCGCTCGGCGCGTCGCGCTGGCGGCTGGCGCGCCAGTTGATGACCGAAAGCCTGCTGCTGTCCGTCGCCGGCGCCGGTCTCGGCATGCTGATCGCGTCGTGGGCGAGCCGGCTGCTGGTCGGTCAGCTCTCGACATCGACCAACACCGTCTTTCTCGATCTCTCGCTCGATTGGCGCGTGCTCGCCTTCACGATCGCGGTCACCGCCGCGACGGCGCTGCTCTTCGGCACGGCGCCGGCCCTGCGCGCGGCGGGCGTGGCGCCAATCGAAGCGTTGAAGGAGCACGCTCGGAGCGGCGTGGGCGATGCGCGCGCCGGCGTGGCCAGCGGACTCGTCGTGGCGCAGGTGGCGCTGTCGGTCGTACTCGTCGTCGCGGCCGGATTGTTCGTGCGGACGTTCTCGTCGCTCGCGGCGGTCCACCTCGGCTTCGAGCGCGATCGCATCCTGATTGTCAACGTCAGCGCGCTGCGCGCAAACGTCGAGCCACAGCAGCGCATTCCACTCTACGAGCGTGTCCGCGATGCAGTCCGCAGCGTGCCTGGCGTCGCCGAGGCGGCGGTGTCGGTCGTCACGCCCGTCAGCGGCAGCACGTGGAGCAACCGGATCAGCGTGTCCGACAGCGTGGACCTGCCGGAACGCGAGCGCCAGGCGAACGCGAACTACGTGACGCCCGGCTGGTTGTCCACGTACGGCACGCCGATCGTCGCCGGTCGCGACATCGGTCCACAGGATCGCAAGGGGTCGCCGCGGATCGTCCTCGTCAACCAGGCGTTCGTGCGCAAGTTCCTCGCCGGCACGAATCCGCTGGGACACACCCTGCACACGGACGGCGTCAGGGGGCCCGGTCCGCGCATGGAAATCGTCGGCGTGGTGGCCGACGCAGTGTATCGATCGCTGCGCGATCCCATCCCGCCGACGTGGTATGTGCCGCTCGCGCAGTACGACGATTCCGTCTCGCCGCCGCTGCCCGCGGTCAGCCTGAGCGTGAGAGCGAGCGGCGGCTCGCCGGCGCTGCTCACGAAGAGCATCGCCGCGGCGATCGCCACGATCGATCCGAATCTCGCCCTCACCT
>MNEX01000007.1 GCA_001917905.1 Acidobacteria bacterium 13_1_40CM_65_14 | reverse complement strand
ATGGCGGACGCGACCTCGTCGATCCCGAGGCCGTGCGCGGCGAGCTTCTTCGGATCGACGTCGACGCGCACCGCGTACTTGGCGGCGCCGTACACCTGCACCTGTGCCACGCCGCTGACCATCGAGATCCGCTGCGCCATCGTCGTCTCGGCGTATTCGTCGAGCGCCGCCATCGGCATCGTCGCCGACCGCATCACCAGCATCATCACCGGCTGATCGCCGGGATTCACCTTCTGGAACGACGGCGGCGCCGGCATCTGCGGGGGCAGTTGCCGCTGCGCGCGCGCGATCATCGACTGCACGTCCTGCGCCGCGGCGTCGATGTTCCGGCTCAGATCGAACTGCAGCACGATGTTCGAACGGCCGAGAGAGCTGGTCGAGTTGATCGAGTTCAGTCCCGCGATCGACGCGAATTGTTTCTCCAGCGGCAGCGCGACGGCCGATGCCATGGTTTCCGGACTCGCGCCGGGCATCCCCGCGTTGACGTTGATCGTGGGGAAATCGATCGTCGGCAGGTCGCTGACCGGCAGCTGGCGGTACGCCATCGCGCCGAACACGATGATGCCCAGCATGATGAGCGTCGTCGTGACGGGCCGTTTGATGAACAGTGCTGAAAGATTCATGGCGTGGCTCTGGTCGCGTTCGCGTTCTTGACGCTGATACGGCTGCCTGGTACCAGCCGCAGGTGACCGTCGGTGACGACCGTGTCGCCGGCGGACACGCCGGTCTGAACGACCGTTTCGTCTCCGGCGAGGCGCGCGACCGTCACCGGCCGCAGCTCGACGGTCTGATCCGGTTGCACGGTGAAGACGTACGTGCCCTGCTGGCCGGTTTGCACGGCAACCGACGGCACCACGATCGCGTTGGGGTCGGAGGTCAGCGTGACGGTCACGTTCACGAACTGCCCCGGCCACAGCCGCCGATCGTCGTTCGGGAACGTGCCCTTGACTTTGATCGTGCCGGTCGTGGGGTCAACGGCATTGTCGATGAAGTTGACGCGGCCGGTCGACGGTGCGCCGCTCTCGGTCGGCGCGATCGCGCTCGCCGGCAGCGTGCCTTGCGCCGCGATGAAGCGCTTGAGCGCCGGCAGCTGCGCTTCCGGCACCGAGAAGGAGACGTACACCGGCGTGATCTTGTTGATCGTCACGATCGGCTGCGTGTCCTGCGCGCGAACGAGGTTGCCTGGATGGACCTGCAGCAAACCGGTACGGCCCGCCATTGGCGCAGTGATCGTCGCGTAGGTCAGCTGCACCTTGGCGTTTTCCAGGCTCGCGCGATCGGCCGCCGCTGTCGCTTCGAGCGCGGCGGCCTGCGTCCGCATGGTGTCGACCTGCTCGCGCGTGGCGATGCCGCGCTGAAGCAGATCCTGATAGCGTGCCGCCTGCGAGCGGGCGTTCGCCGCCTGCGCCGTGTCCTTTTCGAGCGTCGCCTGCGCTTGCTGCAGGGCGGCTTCGAACGGACGCTTGTCGAGCGTCGCGAGGACCTGGCCTTTCTCGACGTCCTCGCCCTCCTTGAAACTGACCGACGTCATCTCGCCGGTGATCTGCGCGCGCACCGAGACGGTCGACGCGGCGATCACGGTGCCGATCGCTTGAATCGTGATCGGCATCCGCTTCTGAACGGCCTTCGCGATGGTGACGGGCACCGCCGCATTCTGACCGCCGCCACCGCGCCCGGACTGGGGCTGCGGCGTGGACTGCACCGCTTCGCTCGAACAGCCGATGGTGGCGATGGTCGCGACGATCAGTACAAGGAGTACAGCCGCGGCGCCGTCGTGAATGATTGATAAATGAGTTCGCATCCGTTATTCAAATCGTAGCGCGTCGATGGGGTCGAGTGCAGCTGCTTTGCGCGCAGGATAGAAGCCAAAGAAGACGCCGGTCATCGCGGCAAAGCCGAACGCGACGAGGACCGCGTTGGACGACACGGCGGTCGGCCAGCCCTGCCACAGCGTGACACCCTGGGCCACGCCGAACCCGAGCGCGATGCCGATGCCGCCGCCGAACAGGCTCAGCACGACCGCTTCCACGAGAAACTGCAGCAGCACGTCGCGCCCGCGTGCGCCAATCGCCATGCGCAGGCCGATCTCGCGCGTCCGCTCGGTGACCGACACCAGCATGATGTTCATGATGCCGATGCCGCCGACGAGCAGCGACACGCCTGCGATGCTCGCGAGCAGGGCCGTCATCGTCTGCGTCGCTTCCTTTCTGACGTTGGCCATCTCCTCCATCGTGCGGACCATGAAGTCGTCCGGGTCGCCAGGTTGAATCTTGTGGCGCACGCGCAGGACCTGCGCAATGTTATCGGCGACCTTCGTCGTTTCACCGGCCGACGCCGCCGAGACCTGCACCTGTTGAATGTTGGTAATGCCGCGAAGCTTCTTCAGCACGGTGGTGTACGGCACGAACACCACGTCGTCTTGATCTTGACCCATGCCCGACTGGCCTTTGCTGCCCATCACGCCAACGACGGTGAACGGCTGGTGCGAGATGCGAATGACCTGGCCGACGGGATTCGTCATGGGATCGAAGAGCTGATCGCGCACCACCGCGCCGAGCACGGCGACTTTCGAGGCGGTCGTGACGTCCTGCGGCGTGAAGAACGCGCCTTCTTTGAGGGGCCACGATCGAATCAGCGGCAGGTCCACGTCGGTGCCCTGCACCTGCGTGTTCCAGTTCTGATTGCCGGCCACGATCTGGCCGCGCATGTTGGACTGCGACGCCGTGTACTGCACGCCCGGAAGCTGCGCGATGGCCTGCGCATCCTCGGGGATGAGCGTGCTGGCGTTGCCTTGCCCCTGTCGCACGCCGCCCATGTTGAAATTGCCGGCGCTGACGATGATCATGTTCGTGCCGGCCGACTGAATCTGCGCTTCGATCGACGTCTGCGCGCCGGTGCCGAGCGCCACCATGGTGATGACGGCCGCGACGCCGATGATCATGCCGAGCATGGTCAACGCCGTCCGCATTTTATTGCGGCCGAGCGCCTTCAACGCGATCCGGAGAATCATGAAGACCGACATTTTTACCTTCTCGCGGGGCCCGACATTCTTTACAACGCCGGGGCCCCACCCCCGGCGCTGACGCGCTTCGCGGCGTAAACCGCTCGCGCGTATCTAGAACAGAACGTCACCGACGGTCAACCGATCTGGCGCTGACGCGCTTCGCGGCGTAAACCGCTCGCGCGTATCTAGAACAGAACGTCACCGACGGTCAACCGATCCGGCGCTGACGCGCTTCGCGGCGTAAACCGCTCGCGCGTATCCAGAACAGGACGTCGCTGACATCAAGCCGCCCTATACAGCTTCCGCCGGCTCCGGTAGCGCGGCGAGCTCGTCCTGCGCGATGCGGCGGCGCGTGATTCCTTTGTCGGCGACGACCAGGCCGTCGCGGAACGTGACCATCCGCGTGCCGTACTCCGCGATATCCATCTCGTGCGTGATGAGCACGACGGTAATGCCGCGCTCCCGATTGAGACGCTGGAAGATCCCCATCACTTCGATGCTGGTTTTCGTGTCGAGGTTCCCCGTGGGTTCGTCCGCCAGAAGAATCGACGGATTGTTGATCAGCGCGCGCGCGATCGCGACGCGCTGCTGCTGGCCGCCCGACAACTGATTCGGGTGATGGTCGGCGCGATCCACGAGTCCCACGGCGTTGAGGACTTCCATCGCGCGCTTGTGACGTTGGGCGGTCTTCATCCCGCCGCCGCCATAGAGGAGCGGCAGTTCGACGTTATCGAGCGCGGAGGTGCGCGAGAGCAGATTGAAGCCCTGGAAGACGAATCCGATCTTCTTGTTTCGCACCGCGGCCAGCGCGTCCTTCGACATCCGCGAGACGTCCTGTCCGTCGAGAAAGTACTGGCCCGATGTCGGCCGATCGAGGCAGCCGACGATGTGCATGAAGGTCGATTTGCCGGAGCCGGATGGTCCAGCGACGGCGAGAAACTCGCCGCGCTGCACTTCGAGGTTCACGCCGCGAAGCGCCTTGACCTCCACCTCGCCGACCACGTAGGTCTTGACGAGGTTTTTGACCGAAATAACTGCGGACATCTAACGGACCGTCGTAGCCGATTCGGTACTAATCACAACAAGCCTTCAAGCGCGATTCTCGGGCCGCGACATCGGAGCGGCCCGGCAATGAGTTCGAGCAGGCGCTCCACTAACGGCCGCGGCCGGGCCCGCCTCCTGGACCGCCGAATCCGCCGCCGGGGCCTCGTCCGCCCGGCATCAGCGGATTACCGGTCCCGCCCTGACCGGGCAGCGTGCGCGTCGTCCCGATGCCGGTGACGCCGGTCACGACTTCCATGGCCTGCTGCAACTCGGTGCTCAGAACCTCGCTGTTGGTGCCGTCGGAGATCCCGAGTCGCAGATTCACCGGCTTGAGCTGGTGATCCATGAACAGCCACGCGCGACCCCGTGTCTCGACGACCGGCAGTGGCGCGAACAACGCGTCAATCGTTTGAGCCGCCTGCGGCGCGCTGGACTTCGGTTTGTGCGCCGGCGCCGCGCTCGCCTTCATTTCCTGCTCGAACGCGCTCGTGTCCGCGCCGCGATCCTTCATGCGCGCGATGAACTGCTGCTGTTCGTCGGGCGACATCGACTTGAAACGTTCCATCATGCGCGCGGGATCGAATCCGCCCCGCCCACCACCGCCGAATCCGCCGCCGCGATGGTCTCCGCCCTGACCGAACTCCCGGGGCGCTTGCCCGGAATCCGGTGAAGGCGCCGGTCCCGAGTTGCTCGCGCTGGGAGCAGATGGCGACGGTGCAGCGGTCGCGCTCGGCGCCGACGCACCTTGAGAACCTTGAGCGCCCGGCGAACCTCGCGACCCGCGACCGCCGCGTCCACCACCGGGCTGCACTTCAGGCGGTACTTCCTGATTGAGCGCGGCGAAGACCTCCGGCGTCGGCCGGAATCGCAGCGCCGCAGTCGGGACGCGCAACACGTCGGTGCGCTTGGCGATCTCGACCTTCACGTTCGCCGTCATTCCCGGCTTCAGCTTGAGTTGCGGATTGGGCACGTCGATCACCGTCCCGTACGTCGTGACGTTCTGCACCACGACCGGCTGCAGCCGGATTTGCGCGACGATGCCTTCGAATGTGTCGGTGGGGTACGCGTCGACGCGGAACGTCACGTGCTGACCCGGACGAATACGGCCGACGTCGGACTCGTCGATGTTCGCGTTCACCTGCATCTTGGTCAGGTCTGCCGCGATGATGAACAGCGTCGGCGCCTGCATGCTGGCGGCCACCGTTTGGCCGACGTCGACGTTGCGTTGCGTGACGATGCCGTCGATCGGCGCCGCGATGATCGTGTGGTCAAGGTTGACCTGGCTTTGATTGACCGACGCCTGCGACTGGGTCACGGCGGCTTGTGCCTGCTGAACGGTGGCCTGTTGAGACGCGAGACTGGCTTGTGCGCTGTCGACGGCGGTTTTGGCCGCGTCGAGATCGCTTTGCGGCAGCAGGCTCCTCGCCGCCAGCTCTTTCGCGCGCGCGTACTTCTGCTGCGCATCGAGGAGCTGCACCTTGGTCCGTTCGAGGTCGCTCTGGGCCTTGGTGAGGTTGGCGCGTGCCTGGGTCAGATTGGCGCGGATCTGCTGAAGCTGCGCGTCGAACAGCGACGGATCCAGCCGCGCAATCACCTGGCCTTTCTTGACGATCGAGTTGAAGTCGGCGCCCAGCCACTGGATGTTGCCCGATACCTGACTGCCGACCTGAACCGTCGTCACCGCCTGCAGCGTGCCGGTGGCGCCGACGGTGTCGATGATGTCGCCGCGTGTGATCGGCGCCGTGTTGACCTGAGGCTCGGGCCCGCCGCGTCGGACGTAGATGGCGCCGGCGCCTGCGCCGATGGCCGTGATAATCAACAGAATAGTGATGAGTCGTTTCATTTTCTTATCGCGTGGGGCCCCACCCCCACGCCTGACGCGCTCGCGGCGTAAACCGCTCGCGCGTATCCAGAACAGAACGTCACTGCATGGCCCCCACCGCCACGCCCTATGCGCGTCGCGGCGTAAACCGCTCGCGCGTATCCAGAACCACGATCAGTGTGCCGGCGCGTCCGCCGCCTTGCCGTGTTTCCACAGGCCCTTCCACCCCTCTTCGAAGAGCGTGTAGACCGTCGGCACCAGCACCAGCGTGATGAGCAGCGACGTCGTCAATCCGCCGATGACCACGCGCGCGAGCGGGACCTGCAGCTCGCTGCCTTCGCCGATGCCGAGCGACATCGGCACGAGGCCGAGCGCCGTGGCGATGGACGTCATCAGAATCGGCCGCAGTCGCGTGCGTCCCGCTGTTTCGACGGCCTGTCTCAGCGGCATCCCGTCGCGCCGGCGCAGGACGTTGGTGTAGTCGACGAGCAGGATCCCGTTGCTGACGACGATGCCCGCCAGCATGATGATGCCGATGTAGGCCTGCATGTTGAACGAGGTGCCGGTCAGCTTGAGCGCCAGCACGACGCCGATCGCGGCGGTCGGCACCGAGAACATGATGATGAACGGATCGCGCAGCGACTCGTACTGCGACGCCATCACGGCGTAGACGAGCACGAGCGCGAGGATCAGCACCATGCGGAGCTGGTTGAACGCCTTGGCCTGTTCCTCGACCTCCGCGCCGAAGCCGACCTGGAAGTCCTGCGGGACGCCGAGCTGCGGCAGCCGATCCTGGACCGCCTTCACCGCGTCGCTCAACGTCGCTTCCGGTTCGGCGCTCACCGTGACGATCCGCTGTTGGTTCTTGCGCTCGATCTGCACGGGCCCGGTTTCGTTCTCGACGTGGACGAGATTCTTCGCCGGCATCGCCTGGCCGCCGGTCGTGTTGACCAGTACGTCCTGCACGTCGGTCACCTGCTGGCGTTCGGATTCGCGCAGCCGGACGACGATTGGGTACTCGTTACCGTGCTCACGGTACATCGCGGCCTGCGTGCCGGCCACGTTCGTGCGAATCGTGTTCGCGATGCTCGTCACCGTCAGACCGAGCAGTGCCGCTTTCGGGCGATCGACGCGGACCGCCAGCTCCGGACGGCCCTCGTCGCGGCCGACGCGCGCGTCGGCGACGCCCGGTGTGTTGTCCATCAGGGCTTTCGCGCCCTGCGCGAGGCGTCGTGCATCGCCGAGATCCTCACCGCGGATTTCGAGCGCCAGACGCCCGCCGTTGTTGTTCCCGCCCGACAGGAACCGGTTCATCTGGTTATTGCCGCCCGCGGCGTTCGCCCGGATGACGACGCCCGGCAATCCAGACAGCTGCCGGCGCAGCTCCATCGCGATCTGCTCGCTGGACCGCTTCCGGTCGTCCTTCGGCGTCAGCATGACGTTGATGTTGCCGCGGTGACCGCCACCGCCTCCGGGTCCACCGCCACCTCCACCGAAGCCCGGACCGCCGCCGCTGCCGCCGCTCACGATCATCGACCGCATTTCCGGGACGAGCGTCGGCAGCATCTGTTCGAGACGCTGCAGCACGGCATCGGTGCGCTCGACGCGCGTGCCGATCGCAAGCTCGACGTTCACGTTCACCTGGCCTTCGTCGGTCTGCGTCGAGAATTCGGTCGGAATCGTCGGCATGATCAGCACGGCGGCCACCACCGATGCCACGCTCAAGGCAATCACGGTCGGCCGGTGGGCCAGGGCGAGGTGAATCAGGCGGCGGTAGCCGTCGTCCATGCCGTTCAGCACGCGCTCGCTGAGGGTGTAGAGCCGGCCGCCGAAGCCCTTGCGCTTGTCAAGGGACGGCGGCAGCACGAGCAGCTTCGAGCAGAGCACCGGCACGAGCGTGACGGCCACGAACAGCGACATCAACAGCGAGAACACCACCACGACCGACAGCTGCCGGAACATGAGGCTCGACACGCCGGTCAGGAAGAGCAGCGGCACGAACACGGCGATGTGCGTCAGGATGGACGACAGAATCGCCGACCACACTTCCTCGCTGCCGTCGATCGACGCCGTCATCCGGTCCTTGCCGTGGTGCTCCATGTGCCGGAACGAGTTCTCCAGCACGACGATCGCCGCATCCACGATCATGCCGACCCCGAGCGCGAGGCCTCCGAACGTCATCGTGTTCAGCGTGAGCCCCGAGAAGTAGAGCAGGGCGAACGTGCCGACGACGGAAATCGGGATCGAAGTGCAGACAATCAGCGTCGATCGGAAATTGCGCAGGAACAGGAAGATGACGACGATGACCAGGATCGAGCCGATCATGACGTGCTCTTTGACCGCGTTGATCGACCGTTCGATGAACTTCGCGCTGTCCTCGATGATCGTGAGCTTCACACCGGGCACTTCGCGGTTGACGCGAGCGACCTCCGCCCGCACGAGCTCCGCGATCTGGACCGTGTTCGTCCCGGACTGCTTCTGGACCTGCATGCGCACACCCGGGCGCCCGTTGATGCGCATCACCGACCGGATATCCTCGGTGGCGTCCTTCACATTCGCGATGTCCTTCACATACACGGGGACGCCCGTCTTCGTCAGTACCACGAGATCGCGGATCTGATCGAGGTCCGAGAACTGGCCCTGGCTCCGGACCAGGTACGTCATGTCGCCGCGATAGATCTCGCCGAGCGGGATGTTCTGGTTCTCCGTCTTCAGGATGTTCACGACGCGATCGACCGAGAGATCGAGCGCCTGAATCTTTTCCTTCGAGAGCTCGACGTGAATCTGCCGGCGCAGGCCGCCGTTCACGGTCACCGACGCGACGCCGGGGACGCGCTCGAGCCGTGGCGACAGCGTGTGCTCCGCGAGCTCGCGCAACGTCACGCGGTCGTAGTTGTCGCCCTCGACCCCGAGGCTCATGATCGGCTGTGAATTGGAGTCGAACTTGAAGAGCGTCGGCGGATCGGCATCCTCCGGCAGGCGTGCGCGCACGCGGTCGATACGCGTCCGCATGTCGTTCATCGCTTCGTTGAGGTCGAGGCCCCAGGCGAAGTTCAATCGCAACATGCTGTTGCCTTCCGACGACGTGGAGTTGATCTGCTCGAGTCCGGCCGTGGCGCTCAGCGCCTGCTCGAGCGGCCGCGTGACGAGCTCTTCCATCTCCAGCGGTCCGACGCCGGGATAGTTCACGCGCACCGTGATTGTCGGCTGCTGGATGTCGGGCAGCAGATCCACCGGCAGACGTGTGAGCGAGATCGCGCCCAGCAGGATGACGATCGAGCTGATCATCGTCATCATGATCGGGCGATGAATGGCAAAGCGCGGGATGCTCATGCGCGACTCCAACGACTGGCAGCTATCGACTCGCGACTCCCGACGGTCATGACGGCCCCGATCGACCGCGACCGCCGCCGTTCTGTCTGCCGCCGCGACCTGGCCCGCCGCCGGCGCGGTCGCCGCCCTGGCGCTGTCCCGGCAGGATGATCTTGTCGCCTTCACGCAGCGCGGCGGCGCCGGTCGTCACGATGCGCTCGCCCTCCGACAGACCTTCCGACACTTCCACCAGCTTCTCGTCCGACAGACCGACCTTGACCGGCTTGAACTTCGCGGTGTCGCCGTTTGGCTGGAACACCCCGCGGCTACCCTGGACGTCGACCAGCGCGTTCGCCGGTACGACGAGCGTATTGTTTCGTTGTTCCACCGTAAAATTCACGCGCGCGTACATTCCAGGCTTCAGCCGGAACGTCGAGTTCTCGATCTCGACTTCGATTTGCGCGGTGCGCGTGGCCGGATCGAGCACCGGCGAGATGCGCGCGATGCGGCCTCTGAACGTCTCGCTCGGGTACGCGTCGACCTCGACGTCCGCACGCTGGCCGGCCGAAATGCGCCGCAGATCCTTCTCGATGATGTTCGCGACGAGACGGACCAGACTGATATCGACCACCGACAGCAGCGCGGAGTTGGGCGTCACCCAGGCACCGGGATCGAGCGTGCGCTTGCCGATGAAGCCGTTCACCGGCGAGGTGATGACCGTGTTCGCCACATTGATTTTCAGCTCGTCGAGCCGCGCGTCCGCCTGGGAATGCTGCGCCTTCGCGAGATCGAGCTGCGCGGCCGCCGCCTGATACCGCGCGTCGGTGTCGTCCAGGGTCTGCTTTGGAATCAGCTGGCGCTCGTAGAGGTTCTTCGACCGATCGAGATTGGTCTGCGCCAGCCGCAGGTCGGCTTCACGCTGCCGGATCGTCGCCGCCGACACTTCGTACGCCGCCTGCGCCTGCCGCACCTGCTCGAGCAACTCGCGGTCCTCGATCTTCGCGAGCATCTGGCCGCGCTTCACCCGATCGCCGAGCCGGACGCTGATGCTGTCCAGGCGGCCGGCGACCTTCGGGACCGCTTCGACCGTGGCCGCGCCAATGAGATTGCCCACGACAGTCATGTGCTCGGCCATGTCGGCGCGCTTCACCGCGCCGAGCTCGACGCTCATCGGCAGACGCGGTCCACCGAAGCCGCCGCCGAAACCGCCAAATCCGCCGCCGCCGAATCCACCGCCGCCGCCACCGGCTCGGCGTCCGCCGGGCGTCGCGGCTGCCCCTGGCGTATTCGACTCGGCTTCGGCGGTGCTGCGGCGCATGTAGTACACGCCGGCGCCGATGCCCGCGAGGATCACCACAACAACGAATGCTTGCTTCATGCTATTGACCGCCGCCGCCGCCGCCACCCGTCGTCCGCGTGGTTGTGGTGGTGGCGCCGCCACCGCCGCCGGCGGCGAGGACGGTGATGTTCGAGCTCTGGAGCGTCGTCTGCTGGAGGCGTTCGAGCTCGACGAGCGATTTGCGGTAGTTCAGAATCTGCCGCAGCTCCGAGTTCCGAGCGTCCGACAGATCGCGCTGCGCCTGGACGACGAAGTAATTCGTCGACATGCCGACTTCGAACTTACTCTGCTCGGCTTCGAGCTTCTTCTCCGAGAGCTCACGTGCGGCCTGCGCGGCCTGGACCGCCTCACCGCTGTTTTGAACGTTGATCGCCGCGTTGGTGACGTCGGTCGCAATCTGCAGCTCGACCTGCTTGAGCTGCGCCTGCACCTGATTCAACTGCACCCGCGCGCGCGCCACGGACGCTTCCTGCGAGCTGAGACCGATCGGATACGAGATATTCAACGCGACCGTCCAACGCGGGTACTGACTGCGGAGGAGCGTGCTGAACGCGTCCGTAATGCCGCCCGGGACCGTCACAGACGGACTACCCAGTTGTGTCAGATCGCGCTTCAAATACGGGCCGCCGATCCCCTGGAAGCCGTATGTCGCCTGCAGGTCGGCCTGCGGCTTCATCTGGTCCTGCAGAAATCTCAGCGTGACGTCGTTGGACTGCGTGTTCTTCTTCGCGATCTCGAGGTCGGTCCGTTCGCTCAGCGCCCGGCGGACGGCCGCTTCGATGTCGATGGGCTCGGGCCGAAAATCGGGACGGTCCACGGGATCGATGTCGGCGCTCCAGTTCGGATCCTGAGTGCCCGACACGATCAAGCGCTTCAGTGCAAGCTCGGTCGTTCGTTTCGTCGACTGCGCGTTGACGAGCGCCTGGCGTCGCGTCGCCTGTTCCGACTGGGCCTGGACGACGTCAATCGGCGCCATCGTGCCAACCTCAACGCGCGTCTGGTTGTCCTGAACGAGCTTGCTGGCGAGATCGAGCGACCGCTGGGCGACGTCGACGGCTTGCACCGCGTACACGTAGTCCCAATAGGCGTTGCGGACGTTCGACAGCGTGTTCGTGATCGTTGCGCGCAGCTGCACGTCCGAGATGTCCCGGTTGATCTTGGTCACCTGGAGCTGCTGCCGCGTCGAGTCGATTCGGAAATTCCGCAGCAGCGGCTGCGTGTAGATGCCGCTCCAATTCGAGGTGAACGCCGGATTGAAGAGCGTGTTGTTGCTGTTGCTGGTACCGCGGCTGTTGTTCAGCGTCGCCTGGAACGAGCCGCCGCCCCACGGAATGCTCTGGGCGATGCCGCCGTTGTACTGCAGCATGTTCGTATTCGTGCCTTGACCGCCCGTCGACAGCTGAAGCTGGCTCTGCGGCAACCCGTTGTTCGCCGCCTGGCTGACCGTGGACGTCAACGACGGGTGGTAGATCGACCGGACGCTCGCGTACGCGATGTCGTTGATCTCAGGATTCATACGCTGAACGGCGATGTCTAGATTGCGGTCCAGCGCGAACTTCACCGCGTCCTCGAGCGGCAGGTGCACAACCGGTCGGTTCTGCCCCGAGGTTGCGGCCGCCGTTTGTTGCGGGTCGACAATCGCATCGCCCTTCGCCACGCGATCGGCGGCCTGCTTGATCAACTCGTGGATGCGCGCTTCGGAAATCTGCTGTGCGTGGGCGCCGATGGAGACGCCGGCGAAGGCGAGCGCCGCAGTCAGTGTCAGGATCGTTCGGTTCCGTGTCATTGCCTGCCTCTCCCTTGCTTGTCGTTGTCGCCCGGGCCGCGCGGCGGACGCTGGTGATCTTTTTCCCATTGGTCGTGGAGCTTGTTCAATTTGACGCGCTGTTCGGGGCTGAGGACCTGGCGCATGCGCAGCAGCATCAGCGTACGCGTCTTGTTGAGATGCGCGCGAATCGCTTCCACCTTGTCGACCTGCTTGACGACCGCGGCCTCATCCGCATTGGCCGCAATCAACTGCGACAGCTCGTCTTCCTGATGATCGAGCTCGGTTTTCTTGGCGCGCAGTTGGGTAATCGTGGGCTGGAAGACGTTTTCAATCCGCGCCGTCTGCTCCGGAGTCAGCGACAGATCGCGCTGGAACTGCGCGTCGCGCCACCACGGAAATCCGAACGATTGTGCGTGAGCCCCAGTGGCCAGCGCCAGTGAGAAAAGGATGGCAACCCACCCCAAACGCCAGTTCGGCCTCATGCGTAAACCTCTGAAAAGACTGTTACTTGAAGGAATACGACGAACCTGTTCTGACCATTTCGCTAGAGACATCTTTTTACGTCATGAACCCGCCAGCAGCATGGCATTGAACAGCAGCTTATAGGTGCCGTGCGACTGTCCCCGATGCTGGGTCCGAAAGCCCAGCAGAATGACCCGTCCCTTGTCGACTGACGATCCCCATCACCTGCACGCGACCTTCAGTCGTCTTGCCCATCTCGACGAGCTTCATCCGCCCGGGGACGGCCGCGGCGAGCTTGCGGAAGTAGTCCTCGATCTGCTCGTAAGTCGCGAGTTTGTAGTCGGCGCACGGCTCCCAGCCGATCACCGACTGCGGCGCTGGCGCGGCTGGCTGCGCAGAAGGCGGCGTGACGACCGCGATGACCAACGCCGCGGCGAACAGGTACACGCCTGCTCACTTGCTGCAAGGAACTTCCACCGCGGAGATGTCGATATGACAAAAACAGCGCTGAAAACAACATCAGCAGTGGCACCAGCGTTGCTGTCTCATCGTGCATTATGCGGCCGATGTTTCTCGCGTGGTTGACGCTGGCGTTACTGCTCCTTGCCCTTGGGCGACTGTCGCATGCCGGCGACCAGATGGAAGTGGCGGGGTTTGTCAACGCCACCGCTCAGGAAGCTGATGAAGGGTACTTTGCGGTCGGTGGCGATGCGATGGTTGTGGTGAAGCAGGGCAGCGGCCTGCAGCGCTGGCTCAAAGGCCACAGCGGACAGCGCGTGCGGCTCGTCCTCGCGCCTGACAGCACGCCGAACTAACGGCAGAACTCCGCTAGTTTGGTGATCGTCGCGCCGACGAGGTTGTCGGGCGTCGACGCCCCTGAGGTCAACCCGATCCTGACCGGACCTTTAGCAGGCAGCCATTCCGTCGCCGTCACTTCCTCTTTGAATCCCACCGGCCGGTGCCGGATCTCCTGAGCTGACCGCAGACACTCCGGGTCCGCAACATGAAACGTCGGCCGTGAGCCGGCGCAGATCCGCGCGAGGTTCGTGGTGTTGCTGCTGTTGTAGCCGCCGATGACGATCATCAGGTCGACCGGCTTGTCGCGCAGCAACGCCACGACGGCGTCCTGGCGATCCTGTGTCGCGCTGCAGATGGTGTCGAACGCCTGGTAGCGCTCGCCAAGATTGGCGGCGCCGTAACGCTCGACCATCGCGGTCCGGATCATCTCGCCGATTTGGAGCGACTCCGACATCAGCATCGTGGTCTGATTCGCGAGACCAATACGCTGCAGATCGCGGTCGAAATCGAAGTCGGCTGACACCGCGCTGGCGAAGCGCGTCGTCAGGTCGCGCGTCTCGCCGCCGCGGCGGATGTAGTTGCACACACGCTCGGTTTCCGCGCGGTCGAAGACGACCAGGTACTTGCCGCCGTACTGGACGGCTTGCGACGCGGTGGCTTGCGTCTCTTCGTGCCAGACCTTGCCGTGGATGATCGACGTGTAGCCGCCTTCCGCGTACCGCCGGACGTTCTTCCACACGTTGAGTACCGAGCCGCACGTCGTGTCGACCAGCGTGCAGCCGCGGCGGTCGAGCTGCTCCAGCATGGCGACCGTGACCCCGAACGCCGGGAGGATGACGACATCGTCTGCGGCGAGCCGGTCGATGGCGCCGGGATCGTCGCTCAGAAACCGCACGCCCATCGCGCGCAGCTTCTCGTTGACGTGCGGGTTGTGGATGATCTCGCCGGTGAGGAAGACGTGACGATCGGGAAATCGCTCGCGTGTCTGATACGCGTAGTCGACCGCGCGATCCACGCCGTAGCAGAATCCGAACTCGCGCGCGAGGTGCAGCGTGAGCCGGCCCGCGCGGTACGTAAAGTCGTCGGCTTTGATCCGATCGACGATGGCGCTGTGATAGTTGTCGGCGAGCATGCCGGCGACGGCATGCTTCAGATCCAGACCCTTGCGAAAGACGAGTGAAGGCATCAGCGATCAGGGGGCTAGTGGCGTGTCTCTTCCGAATTACGACCGGGCCGCTCCGCTCGCACCCCACCGCGCAGGCGTGCGCGGTGGGGACCCCGCGACGGCACCCCAACGCGGCTGCCGCGCAGGGGACCCCGCGTTGTCGCGGCCCGAAAATCGCGGTCGAAGGCTCGTTGTGACTACTACTCCTTCAGCTGATACGGTCCACTAGACCCTGATCTTACCGTCGATCGCGGATTTCACGAACGTGAGGAGTGAACGCGTCGAATGCGAGCAGTTCGCGGGTGTGCGGGCGCTCGAGCGCGACCTCGAGGTCCGACAGAAACGCATCGTCGGCCGCGACGTCCACCTGATTGCTGCCGCGTGTCGCGACGGGCGTCAGCCGCGCGGGGCGCGACGTGTCGATGCGGCGCGCCATCGACTGGCGCGCCGAGCGGAGGAGCGGGTTCCATTCGTACGAAGCACCGAGCGCCACACCGATGAAGAGCCCGGCCGCCGCGGCCGCCGCGATCCACCGGGGCGCCGTCCGAGTCGCCGACGCCGTGATGCTGCCGCGCACGAACTGACCAGGGAAGCTGATGACGCGCGCGACGCGGCCCACATGCTCGAGGCGCCGCGCAATCTGCTGATGCTGCGTGCGCAGCCGCTCCGGTGTGAACACGGCGTCCGCCTCGGCCTGGCCTTCGGCGCGAACGGTATCCATGAAACGCACGAGCTCCGTGTAGCGTCCACCGCACGACTCGCAGTCGGCAAGGTGCTCGGCCGTCGGCGGATCGATCGGGTCACCGGTGCGTTCGGTGAGATAGCACTCGAACAGCCGATCGTCCTGGAGGTGACGCCCGCGGAGAATCACGGTTTGCCTCCCAGCAGCCCGCGCAGTTTGCGCGCGGCTCGGAACAAATGGACACGGACGGTGGATTCGTTCAATCCCGTCACCGCACTGATTTCTCGAGGCGTGCAGTCGCCGTAGTGACACAACGTGAAGACGGTTCGCTGACGCCCGTCCAGCCGATTGATCGCGGCCGCCAGTTTGGCGCGGCGTTCGCGCGCCAGCAGCGTCCGTTCGGGATCGCCGTGGCCGCCGCCCGCGCTCGACACACGCGCTTCATCGGCGCTCGATATCTCATTGGACACGAACCAGCGATCGCGCCGGGCGCGCGCCTTGCGGCGATCGAGGCACCCGTTGGTCAAAATCCGCGTGAACCAGACCTCGAAGGGCCAGGTCTCGCGATACGACGTAATATGCGAGAACACTTTCACGAACGCATCCTGGACCGCCTCGTCCGCATCTGCGGCATCGCGAAGGTATTGATACGCGATGCGCGAGGCGCGGCGCTGATGGAGCGCGACGAGATCCCCGAAGCGCTCGCGCGCCTCGTCCATGGTCCCGCGCTCGACGAGCGTGCGAATCTCAATCGCGAGCCGTGAGTCCTCCGACACGGGAGCGGGCGCGGACCGTCGATCGCGTGCCCCGCCAGAGGGCGCAGCCGCCGTTTCGAGGTCGACCGTATCGGCGTCGCGGAGCGTCCGCACGTCACTCATAGAGGCATACGATGCGTTGTGACAGGTGTTTACAGTTTACTGTAATTTGGCGTATGTTGCTGGACCGTCGTATTTTAAGGAGTTGCCGGAGTGTGTCGAGTGGCGGGAGTCAACGATGAGCACTGAGGTCGAGCGAGGCCGCGCCCTCGATCGCGAGGGGATCCAAACGGATCGCGTGCGATGGAATCTGACGACGGCCGCGCTGTACGAAGAAGCGGTGCGCCGCGACGAAGGTGTCATCGCGGCCGATGGTCCTCTCGCGTGCCGAACCGGGCAACACACCGGCCGCTCTCCGAACGACAAATTCATCGTCCGCGAGCCGTCGAGCGAGGCGAACATCGCGTGGGGCAAAGTCAATCGAGCGATGGAGCCGGCGCACTTCGACGTGCTGCACCGGGAACTGCTCGGCTCGCTGAGCGGCAAAGAGCTGTTCGTCCAGGATTGCTACGCCGGCGCGGACCCGAAGTACCGGCTGCCCGTCCGCATCGTGACCGAGCTTGCGTGGCACAGTCTCTTTGTCCGTCACCTGTTCATCGCTGATCCCGGTACAGGCCCGGCGCATGTGCCCGAGTTCACGGTCATCGACTCGCCAAGCTTCAAAGCCGATCCCAAGCGCCACGGCACCAACTCGGACGTCGTCATCGCCGTCAATTTTGCGGAGAAGCTCGTCCTCGTCGGCGGCACGAGCTACGCGGGCGAGATGAAGAAATCGATCTTCTCGATCCTGAATTACCTGCTGCCGCTGAGGAACGTGCTGTCGATGCACTGCTCGGCGAACATCGGACCGTCTGGCGACACGGCGCTCTTTTTCGGACTCTCGGGCACCGGGAAAACGACGCTGTCGAGCGATCCCGAGCGGATGCTCATTGGCGACGACGAACATGGCTGGAGCGATCGCGGCGTGTTCAACTTCGAAGGCGGCTGCTACGCCAAGACGATCAGGCTTTCCGCGGAAGCCGAGCCGCAGATCTATGCGACCACCCGCCGCTTCGGCACCGTCCTCGAAAACGTCGTCGTCGATCCCGAGACCCGCGAGCTGAACCTGGACGACGATCGGCTGACCGAGAACACGCGCGCCGCGTATCCGATTCACTTCATCGACAACGCGGTCCCATCGGGCCAGGGCGGCCATCCCAGAAACGTCGTGATGTTGACCGCCGATGCGTTTGGCGTGTTGCCGCCGATCTCGCGGCTCACGCCGGAAGCGGCGATGTATCACTTCCTCTCCGGCTATACCGCGAAGGTCGCGGGCACGGAGACAGGCGTCACGGAACCGAAAGCGACGTTCAGCACCTGTTTCGGCGCGCCGTTTCTCCCGCTGCCGCCAAGCCGGTACGCGACGATGCTCGGCGAGAGGATTGCGCAGCATCAGGCGCGCGTCTGGCTCGTGAACACGGGGTGGACTGGCGGGCCGTTCGGCGTCGGCCGGCGGATGAAGATCGGTTATACGCGTGCCATGATTCGCGCGGCGCTCGGCGGTGCGCTGGATTCGGTGAAGTACGAAAAGGATCCGATCTTCAATCTCGACATTCCCACGAGCTGTCCCGACGTGCCGTCGGAGGTGCTCGAGCCGCGCAACACCTGGGCGAACGGTGCCGAGTACGATGAGCAGGCCGGCAAGCTCGCGCGCATGTTCGTCGAGAATTTCAAAGCGTTCGAGGACGGCGTGAGCGCCGAGGTTCTCGCGGCCGGTCCGAACGTCTGATGGACTACGAAGCGGTCATTGGGCTCGAGATCCACGCCCAGCTCCTGACCGCTTCGAAAATCTTCTGTGGATGCAGCGCGGCGTTCGGAGCGCCTCCGAACACGCATGTCTGCCCGGTGTGCTTGGGCCTGCCGGGCGCGCTCCCGGTGCTGAATCGCGCCGCGGTCGATGACGCGATCCGCGCGGCGCTCGCGCTCGGCTGCACGATCCACGAGACGTCGATCTTCGCCCGCAAGAACTACTTCTATCCCGACCTGCCCAAGGGCTATCAGATTTCGCAGTACGAGCAGCCGCTCGCCACCGACGGCGAGATGGATGGCGTCGGCATCATCCGCGTCCACCTCGAGGAGGACGCCGGCAAATCGCTGCACGAAGGCTTCCCCGACTCCGACCGGAAGACCTACGTCGACTACAACAGAAGCGGCGTGCCGTTGATTGAAATCGTCACGCAGCCGGATCTCCGGTCGGCCGCCGACGCGGCCGAGTTCTTCAGCCGGCTGCGCTCGGTGCTCGTGTGGCTCGGCGTCAACGACGGCAACATGGAAGAAGGCAGCCTTCGCTGCGACGCGAACGTCTCGGTCCGTCCCGTGGGTGCGCAGAACCTGGGCACGAAAGCGGAGGTCAAGAATCTCAATTCGTTTCGATTCCTGCAGAAGGCGCTCGAGCACGAGATTGCACGGCAAATCGGCGTGATCAGCGAGGGCGGCCGCGTCGTGCAGGAGACGCGGCTGTGGGATTCGGCGGCCGGTCGCACGGTCTCGATGCGCAGCAAGGAAGAAGCGCACGACTACCGGTATTTTCCCGAACCCGATCTTCCGCCCGTGGTTGTCGATGCGAATCGAGTCCAGCAGATTCGTTCGGCGATGCCGGAGCTGCCCGGCGCTCGCCGCCGGCGCTTCGTCGAGCAGTACGCGCTCCCGGAGTACGACGCGGGTCAGCTGACGCAGACGCGCGCGCTCGCCGACTATTTCGAATCGGCGGTCGCGGCCGGCGCCCCGGCGAAACTTTCGAGCAACTGGATCATGGGCGAGCTCGCGCGGAAGCTGAAAGAAGAAGATCGCGGCATCGACGCGTCGCCGCTGACGGCCAGCCGACTCGCCGAGCTCATCGCGCTCGTCAACAACGGGACGATTAGCGGGTCGATCGCAAAGGATGTCTTCGAGAAAATGTTCGCCTCTGGCCGCACGGCCGGCGAGATCGTGGCGGCTGAAGGGCTCACGCAAATCGACGACGAGTCGCAGATCGTCGGGTTGATCGCGGACGTGTTGTCGAGGCATGCCGATGCAGTCGCGCAGTACCGTGGAGGCAAGACGACGACGTTCGGGTTCCTCGTCGGTCAGGTGATGAAGGCGGCGGCGGGGAAAGCCAATCCCAAGCGCGTCAACGAACTGTTGAGGAAGGCGCTCGGCGCCTGACGGTCAGCGCGGCGAGCCGAGGTACTTGTCCAGCCAGTCCAGCGTGTCCTTCTCGACGCGCGCGAACGGAAAGACGTGTCCGCCGTCATAAAGCACGTGACGCTTGTCATGTCGTAGGTGCCGTACTCCCCGATGCCTTGATAGGACCCAACACGCGCAGGGC
>MNEX01000207.1 GCA_001917905.1 Acidobacteria bacterium 13_1_40CM_65_14 | reverse complement strand
CAGCGAAGGCGCCGCGACTGCCGTGCTGCGCGAGTACGCCGGCACCGCCTTCGATCCGGCCCTTGTGGATCTGCTGTTTGCGCGGCTGCAACTGTCGACCGCGTCGACCACCGACGAGCCTGGCGAAAGCGCTTGGGTCGAATCCGACGAGCTCGCGCTCCAGGACATCGCCGGCGCGCACCGCGAGGAGCAGACGCTCTACGAAATCGCTCAGGCCCTTGGCTCGAGCCTGGGCATCGGCGACGCGATGGCCCTGATCCACGACAAGGTCAGCAAGCTCGTGCCGTTCACGACCTGCGCGCTGTTTCTGGGCGACGAGGACCACGGGTACGTGTGCCGATACGCGCACGGACCCGGCACCGAGGCGCTGTTCAAGTGGACGACGAAGTCGTGGAGCGATCTGTCGCTGCGCCTGCCGTCGTGCGCGGACGGCCGTGACGGGAAGGGCGAGGATTTGACGGCGCTGTTGCCGTGCTCGTTGACGTTCGAAGGGCGCCTGATCGGC
Source organism: Acidobacteria bacterium 13_1_40CM_65_14 (assembly GCA_001917905.1). Classification (GTDB taxonomy): domain Bacteria; phylum Acidobacteriota; class Vicinamibacteria; order Vicinamibacterales; family CAVVIG01; genus QHWF01. Next base: position 8,521 of record MNEX01000207.1, on the reverse strand, counting down.
GGGCTCGTCATCTATCACACCGTGCCGGGCTGCTTCACCGACGAGCACCGGCGCGTTCTCGGCCGGGTGAGCGAGCAGGCGGCGGCTGTGATCTACAACTCCACGCGCTTCGAGCAGACCGAGCACGAATCGCACACCGATCCGCTGACCGGTCTGGCGAACCGGCGCTCGCTCGATCGACAGTTCGAAACCGGACTCGCGCGGGCCGCGCGCACGCACGAGACCGCCAGCGTCGTCGTGCTCGATCTCGATCGCCTCAAGGAAATCAACGACACCTACGGCCACGAGGCGGGCGACCGGGCGTTGCGCGTGGTGGGCAATGTGCTGCGCTCGACGGTCCGCCAGAACGACTTGTGCGCACGGTTTGCGGGCGACGAGTTCATCGTCGTGCTGTGGGATTGCAGCTCGGACCACGAGTCGCGCCGCGTGGAGGAACTCCAGGCGACGGTCGCAGCACACCCGTTCGAGCCGCGGCCCGGCGTCCGCGTGTCGCTGTCGATCAGCGCCGGCGCGGCTCGCTTCCCCGTGGACGGGAACACGTTCGAGGAACTACTCGCCTCGGCCGACGAGCGGATGTACCGCGACAAGGCGGGCCGCCGATCCCGGAACTCGGGACGGCACGCACTGTTGCGCGGCGAGCGCGCGTGATGTCGAGTGAAAGTTCACGGACGGCTTATCAGCCGTCGCTCGTCGACGACGCCTCAGGAGAACCGCTTGCGCGCGTGAGGAATGTTCAGTCATCCGGGCCGGACACGAACGTGAGCAGTCGCTCCAGCGAGTCCACGCTCACGTTCATCGCCTCATCGTTGCCGAGCCCGAACCCTTCCACGTTCGAGAAGTTCACGCAGGTCAGTGTGTCGAGCGGGCCTTGTCGAGCGCGATCTTGAGCAGCCTCGCCGCGTCGAGGTGCGCCTGCACGACGGGCAGCGTGGCTGCGGCCCACTCGTTGATCGCAAACGTGGCGGCGTTGTCGCTCTTTTCCGGCGAGACCGCGATCGCGACACCGTGTTCGACGACGTGCTCACCCTTGACCCTGTCTGCGAGCTGCGCGTGCCACTCAGCCAGCGTTTTCTGGTCCGTCCGTTTTTCCAGCTTGTCGACGACGTCTTCGTGATCATCGATGCCAACGGGCGCGATGGTTGATCATTTCGTCCCACCGGCGGGACCTGGATTGATCGGGATCATGATGTGCGCGCCGGGCGTGCCGGGCAGCATCAGCCAGGGCTTCCCTTGACCTTTGAGCGCGGCGTCGCGCTGGCTAACGGTGGACACACCGACCTGATCGGGCGTGGCGTTCGGCACTGACATCACCCACAGCAGCTTGATCCGCCCTTCGTCGCTCGACAGCCGATAGGACATCGTCCCCCACGTCGGCGGTTTGAGTGTGCCATCCTTCGTCGCGGCGGCGATGGCGTCCTGGATTTCTTTGTCCGATTTTTTCTGTGCCTTGAGCTTCGCCTGGAGATCGCGGCGCGGTGCCTGGCTCTTGTTGTAGCACCACGTGAACCCGTCGTCGCCCTTCGGCTGACATTCGACGAAGTTCGTGCCTGGCCGGAGCACTTTCCTCTCACCGGTACCGGGGTCGTACGTGAAGACCGTCGCGCCGGCGCGCAGATCTTCGGGCAGTGGCAGCACAGCCTGCGCGATCTTTTCTTCGTTCGATTGCGCGCTCGCCGTCGACGCCGCGAGCGGACTCAAGGCGACGACGACTGCCGCAACGCCGATGAACGCTTTCATACCAACCTCCAAAGAATGTGTGTCACATCTTGCCGCATCGGGAGCTATTGCGACTTTCGGCTCCACTCGGCTTCCCATTTTGCGCGCAGCCGGGCGCGGTCCACTTCCTGCCCGCGAAGGAACACTCGAGTGATTCGCCGCGAGTTGGCGATGTTCTCGAGCGGATTCGCGTCGAGGACAACGAAGTCCGCGTTCCTGCCGGGCGCGACCACGCCAGTATTCACTTTCGCGATGTCGGCCCCATCGCGCGTGGCAAAGACGATCGCCTCCATTGGAGTGAATCCCATCGTCACCCAGCTTTCAAAGAGCAGTTGCGGATACCAGCCCACGAAGAAGCGGGTCTGCCCGGTGTCGCTCCCCAGCACCAGTTTCATGCCGGCGGCGATGAGCTTCTTCGCCACGACTCCGGATTTTCTGGCATTCTGTCTGGCGCGCTCGACCGCCTCCGGAGTGAGATTCTTCAGGAACTCGCCGTAGTGTTCTTGGATCTGTGCGGCGGAAATGGTTTCCGTCAACAGCGGATCCTTCCACGCGTCAGGCCCGACCGCGGCAACGCCGCCGGAGTCGTTGAACCACATATTGGGGCGATCGTTCCTGGCTTTCCGATCTTTGATCATCGCGAGGAACTCATCATCCGGGTCCTCACCCCCGCGAACGGGCGGGTGAAGCCATCCCTCGACGCCGAGCCGCATCAATTCCTTGGCGTCGGCGAGTGTCACGTTGTGGGCCGCGACCGGGATGTTCGCCTTCTTCGCCTCTTCGACAATCACTCGATACAGCGGCGGCGTCAGTCTCTGCCGCGTGCCGTTTCTGTCGTCCACCCAGATCTTGATGAATTCGGGCTTCATCTTGATGTAGTCGCGCGTGGCTTCTCGAGCCTCCTCGACCGTCGTCACCGGATACGGCACGTCGGCTCTGGACGGGTGGCCCTGAGCTCCGGAATTCGGCCAGGCAATGCCCGGGCCGGCCGTCTTGAAGAGCGCCGCGCCAGGAATGATTTCGTTCCGCACCTGCAACGGCACGTCGCCCCACTTGTGCCTGCCGCCGTGCAGGTCTGCACGCTCGACCAAATCGGCAATGCTGACGACGGCGCCGATTCCGTGGTACGCAAGACGCTCGAGATGATCGATGAGGTTCTCGCGCGTGTAGTACTCCTTGGCCATCGTCCCGTCGTAGACATGCTGGAACCCGATGTGGCCGTGAAGATCGACTTTTGTCGGCATGACCGTCTTGCCGGTCAAATCGACACGGGCTGCTCCAGCCGGAACCTGGACGTCGCCCTTGCGACCGACGCGCGTGAATCGAGTGTTCTCGACGATGAACGCGGAGTTCTCGATCGGCGCGCTGCCGTCGCCGGTAATGAGCCGCGCCCCTTCGAAGATCGTCGCACCGGACCTCTGAGTGCCCTGTGTTTCCACCCGGGAGGAGCACGCCGTCACGCCCACTGTCAGCAGTATCGTGACGACCTTCAGGAAGTTTGAACGCTTCATCAAGCTGTCCTTCCTTCTTCACTGGCGCTGGGGCCCCACCCCCAGCGCGACCTGTCGCTGACGCCTCGCCTCGGATTTCCTTGTCCTCGGCTCGGCGTGGCCGCAGGCGCTTTTCACTGGCGCTGGGGCCCCACCCCCAGCGCGAACTGACGCTGATGCCTCGCGGCAGACCGCCCGGCACGCCACCCCAGCGCGGCTGCCGCGCTTGGGGGCCCCGGCATGGCCGCAGGCGCTAAAAAATGTAGTGGGCGCTGAACGCCACAATCCGCGGCAGCACGATCGCCGTCGCCAACCCGTAGCTGGGTCCCGACTGCTGCGTGATCGCGGTAATGTCGTTGATGTTGGCGGCATTGAAGACGTTCAACTGCAGCTGGAGTTGCTGCCTCCGCGGGAGCGTGAGCCTCTTCTCGAGCCGGAGATCGAGGAGGTTGATGTTGGGAAGGCGCTGCGAACCGATCGGCTCTACGTTCAACGTAATCGACGGAATGGTTGCGCCGCCTCTGAAGAGCGCCGTCCGCGCCCACGGCGCCCCGCTCCGGTGCTCGAAATTCGCCGCAGTCTGCAGCCCGTACGGAAAGAGATAGCTGCCGGACACCCGACCCAACCACTCCCAGTTCCTATCCGCCGAGAAGATCTCCGCGTTGGGATCCTGCGTATTGGCGCCGAAGCTGGTGCCACCGCCGACATTGTTCGGGAGCGGGACGTCTCGCTTCGTCGCGCTGTAGGACGCCATCATGTGCCATTTGTTGGCCAGCCGCTTGGACACCGCGATCTCGATCGTCGAGTATTTCTGATTGGCCTTGTCATCGTTGACGATCGTGGCCACCTGGAAATCTGATCCGGATAACGCACGCGGGTACTCGAAGTAGGTGATGGTGGTTCCTGGATCGTCGGCCGAGCCCACAATGCCATCGCGACCCGGATCTGGATTCGAGATCGGGATCGCGTATACGCCGTAAGGCCGGCGGAGGTTCGCGAGCCGCTGTTGGTTCAGCGCGCGCGAGTGCGCCCCCGTGAGCCGCATTGCAAAATTCGGCATCAATTCCCGCTCGAACTGGACGCTGTACTCGTCGGTATACGGCTGCAACTCGTTCGCGTTCGCCACGCCGTTCGCAAGCGCGCCACCCTGGCCCGAGAGCGTCTGCGACAGAAAGTCCGGTCCGTTCAAATTGAGATTCACTTCGCCTGGGTCGTAGCTCCGGTTGCCATTGGCGTCGCGCCAGCGGTAGATCGTCGTCGTGATGACATTGCGGTTCGCCGTCTGCAGTTCGTCTGTATAGCGCAGTTTGTGATACCGCCCCCACCCGCCTTTGACGACAGTCTTGCCATTACCCGCGATGTCGTAGGCTGCTCGAATCCGGGGCGACAACGACTTGTAGATCTTGAACGGGACCTTGTCGAAGCACTGCGCCGGGTTCGGCACGTCCCCCGGCGGATCGGCCGCCTCGCGGCACCCGGCCGCGACGTATCCGTTTTCGTAGTTATAGCGGGCCCCGACGTTCAGCGTGAGCTTCCGTGCGATGGTCCAACTGTCCTGTACGAAAGCGCCGAACGTGCGCAGCGGCGCGTCCGGGTGCACCGGAGTGTTGAAGACGGAAATCTGATCCGCTGCGCCGCTGCGGAAAATCAGCTGGTAGTTGCCGGATCCGGCGGGACGCGTGAGCCGATGCCGGTCGGCGCGGATCTTGAAGAAGTCGCCGCCGACTTTGATCTCGTGATTGCCGTTGAACCAGTCCGGTTTGTACCAACTCAGGCTGCCTCGCGTCTGAAATCGATCCTCGTAATTGCGCTCGTTCATCGTCGTGGATGTGCCCGTGACGACCCGAGTGACAGAGTCCATCGTCGCCGGTTTCCCCAATCCGAACTCTTCACCGTATCCACCCGAGTGATTCCAGAACGCACCGACCATCACGTTTGCGACCATCGAGTGGCCTTTCAGACCATCCCATTCCGTCTTCCAGGCACCATTGAATCCTCGTTGGTTGCGTCGCGACTCCCAGGCGACGAGGCGACTCATGTTCTCGATGTCGGACCGCCAGTTGAACATCGTAAAGCCCGTGAGCCGATTGGATTGGTTGATCTGGAGCGTTTCCTTGTGAGTGAAGAACCACGCTTTTTGCGACTCGACACATCCCGAACCATCCGGCTTGAAGCATTCGAGTATGCCGTTGTGATCCCTTCGCTGGCGCCCCGCGATATAGAACCAGAGCTTGTCGCGGACGATCCGTCCGCCCACATCTCCGCTGGTGTCGTCCCGCAGTTCGAGCGTGTTGCCCGCTGAGATGCCTTGGGCCCTCAGATCGTCATCGATATTGTTGCTCTCGAACCTGTGACTCGTTCCGGACGTGAATCCCGAGCCGTGGAAATCGTTGCCGCCCGTTTTGACGACGCTGTTGATCGCGATGCCACGCGTCGGAATGGAGGCGTCGTGACCGATCGTCTGGATCGTCGCCTCCTCGAGAATGGAATAATCCACGTAGTTGCCGCTCTGCGTGTCGGACTTCGGGTTCGCCGTCACGACGCCGTCCACCGCCTGCCACGACTGACCCTGCTGTCCGAAGGCGCGGAACGCCGGCTGGGCGTTGGTGGTGCTCCCACCGACATCGAGGTTGGGACGCGCGCCGGGCGCCTGCTGCATCAGCCCGATATACCCGTTCCGGCTGCTGGGCACGAGCTCCAGGGTTTCCTTCGTCAGCTGCGTCGTTGTGGCGGTCGAGGCCGCATCGACGAGCGGCGACGCACCCGACACGGTGACCGTCTCCTCCAGTTGTCCGACTTTCAGCTGCGCGTCTATGCGGGCGGTGAAGCCGGCAGTCAGTCGGATACCGTCTCGGCGGACAGTCTGAAATCCGGAGAGCGTGTACTCAACCGTGTATGTCCCGATCGGTAAGGGCGTCAGACGGTACTCTCCCTGCGCGTCGGTCACGGCCGTCACTGCCTGGACCTGCAGCGCTGGACTCCTGGCCGTCACCGTGACGCCGGGGAGCACCGCGCCGCTCTCATCCTTCAACTGTCCGCTGACTGTCGCCGTGCCTGTTTGCGCGCTCGCGATGCCGGAGAAAAAGGCCAGACCGAGAAAGAGAACGCTGGTCAAACCAGCGAGCCGCCGGGCGACTGTAGATGTCGACACCATGGCACTTTCTCCTTGAGGATTCAGACGGTTCTGTGACGAGGGACAGCCACGCGGCCAACCAGAACTAAGAACTCAGAACTCAGAACTCAGAACTAAGAACTGAGAACTGAGAACTGAGAACTAAGAACTCGGAACTGATTTCTGAGTTGTCAGTTCTTAGTTCGCCGTTCTCAGTTCAGGCATTTGCCACGTGGCGCAGGAAATATCAGAGAAGACGACGCCCTATCGGGCGGCCGTTGACAGCGGGCGTGACGGCAAGTCGTTCTTCATGACGACGCCGCCCTTCATGACGAACTTGACGCGCTCCATCTCCGTCACGTCCGCGAGCGGATTGCCCGCCACGGCGATGACGTCGGCGAACTTGCCCTTTTCAAGGCTTCCGACGCGGTTCGCCCAGTGGTAGTTGAGCACGTTGGCTTCGGTCATGAAGGCTGTTTGGAGGGCCTGCGCGGGCGTCATCCCCCACTTGACCATCCAGGCGAACTGGTCGGCCTGCTTCCCGTGAGGAAACGCGCCGTCGCCGGCGACGGCGCCGCTCCCAAACGGAAGCGGTACACCGGCCTTCAGGAGCTTCCTGAAGGTCTGTTCGGCCATCCCGAGGCGCGTGACCGCTTTGTCGCCCGTGAACCCGAGGTTCGCGAGCAGCCGCTTGTCGCCGGCGTTGAGCCCCGCCAGATCATCGATCGTCATCATGATGGGTAGCTTCTTCTGCACCACGGTATTCAGCAGCGCGTCATCTTTATAGAGCTCGGTGACGTGCATGCTGAGATCGACGCCGGCGTTGATGCACGAGCGCATGCCGTCGCCGCCGTACGTATGGCAGGCGACTTTCAGTCCCATTCGATGCGCCTCGTCGACGATCGCTTGAACTTCCTCGAGCGTGAGAGACGGTGAGGCGACGAGCGAACCATCCTCCTTGAACTCGTATAATTCCCGGCCGCCGACGAAATCCTGCGTCGTGTAGATCTTGATCCAATCGACGCCATGCAGCTTCGACTCGCGCACCGCGGCGCGCGCGAGCCAGGGACCATTGATGTTCTTGCCTTCCGTGAAGCCCGAATAGAAGCCGGGGCCGGGGTTCGGGTAAGGGGAGCTCGCCCGCTGGTTCAGCGACTGCCCGGACACCTGCATCCTGGGCCCCTTGATCACCCCTTCGTCGATCGCTTCTCTCAAGTCCACCGTGCCGAAGCCACCGCGCGAGTCCATGTCGACGGTCGTGGTGAAGCCGGCTTCGAGGTCGCGCACGGCGCTTTGCACCATGACGATGGTCTTCATCTCGACCGAATCACCGCGACCCGCGTTGTGCACGTGCCCGTCAATCATTCCCGGAAGGACGGTCGCGTCACGAAGATCGATCACCTTTGCCTCAGACGGGATTAGCACCGATGGCCCGACATCGGCGATACGGTCTCCCTTGATCAGAATGATCTGGTTGTTCAGCATCGTGCCGGCTTTGGCGTCGAACATTCGGCCGGCCCGAACCGCCACGAGATTGTCCGGCGTCGCCAGGTAGGGCGACTGCGGGGTGCGCGGAGCCTGAGACCACACAACCGTGCCTGAAACGGCGGCGATTGCGACGACGACGAGGCTCGCCAACCGAAACCGGTTACACATCGAGTCCTCCACCTTCTTCTGCGTCAACGCCGGCCTCGAGCGGCTTGGGTACTTGGAGAGGGACTCTTATTGACCGATAGAATCACCGTTGTCAAGATCTCGAATCACGGAAACGTGCAGCCATCACAGGGAGCCGTCGTGATTCGCAAAGCGTTCAGAATGTCGGTGAACCCGGACCAGCAGGCCGAATACACGCGCCGGCACAATCCGATCTGGGCGGAGCTCGACGAGGTGCTGCGGCGGCACGGCGTGCAGCGCTACAGCATCTTCCTCGACCCGGACACCAACGATCTGTTCGCGTACGCGGAGATCGAGAGCGACGAGCAGTGGGCCGCGATTGCCGGCACGGAGGTGTGCCGCCGGTGGTGGCGATTCATGCGCGACGTGATGCCGTCCAATCCGGACGACAGTCCGCAGGCGCGCGACCTTCGCGAGGTGTTCCATCTCGAGTGAGAGCCAGCGGCGCTGACTCAGAACTCGAGGCGCACCTTTGATCTGCGCGACTCGCGCTGTGTTGGCCTGGAGCTCACTGTTCCGAAGTTGGCGT
>MNEX01000191.1:15916-16260 GCA_001917905.1 Acidobacteria bacterium 13_1_40CM_65_14 | reverse complement strand
AGCTGCCGCCGATTTCGGCCGGCTGGATCGAGGCGTTCGACGTCGAGACCGGCAAGGCGCGCGTGATGTCGCGCGGATCGCTGAAGGCGCTGTCGCGCCGCACGCGCGAGTGGCAGGACGAGGTCGCGAAGATGGCCAAGGATCGCGACCTCGACGTCCTGCGCGTCGGCGTCAACGAGCTCGAGACGGCGATCGCCATCGGTGAGTTCATCGCGGAACGGCGGTTACGGAAAGTGTGAAGTGAACTGCGAAAAGCGGGACACGAAACCACGAAACCATTGCGCAAGGTTTGAGATGGACCACGAAAGCGGGACACGAAACCACGAAACCACGAAACCACGAAA
>MNEX01000191.1:0-15790 GCA_001917905.1 Acidobacteria bacterium 13_1_40CM_65_14 | reverse complement strand
CCAGAACGTCGAAACCGATCCGATGCAATGCTGGTGGCGGACGAGCGCCGGCGCAATCCGCGTCGGCGAGCCCTTCTCGCTCGTCCTCACCTGCGCCGTCGTCGAAAACGACGCGGCCAAGGTCGTCGTCGATCAGTCGAAGCTGGAGCCATCGGTCATCCAGCTCGCGCCGTTCGAGGTCACCGGCGGGTCGCATGGCGCCGACCTGCGCACCGACGAGCGGCGGTTCTTTCAGTACGAGTATCGCCTGCGGCTGATTGCCGAGAACCTGTTCGGCCGCGACGTCCCGCTGCCCGAGACCAAGCTCTCGTATCACGTGCAGAGCCAGACGAGCCAGCGATCGGCGATTCAAGGTCGCGATCAGAGCTACGTGCTGCCGTCGCAGTCCATCCGCGTCATGTCGATGGTGCCCACCGACGCGTCCGACATCCGCGACACGACGACCGAAACGTTTGCGGACGTGGACGAGCGATCGTTCCGCGCGAACCTGCTCATCGTGATTGGCGGCGTGTTGTTCGCGCTGGCAGGACTGATGGCGCTGCTCGCCATCGTCCGGCTCGTCAACCGCTTTCGCAAGCCGGCCGCGGCGACCGATCGGCTCGTCAGCGATTCCGCGATTCTCAGCGCGGCCAGCCGCGAGCTGAACGCCGTGAAGCGCGCGCGCGAAGACGGCGGATGGACGCCCGAGCTTGCGGGACGCGCGCTGGGCGCCCTCCGCGTGGCCGCGGCGTACGCGCTGGGGCAGAACGTCGGGCAATCGACCGTCGGCAGTCTCCAGCTGACGGACGGAAGTCATCACGCCCAGGCGGGCAACATCATTGTCCAGACCGGCTGGCCCAAAGGCAAACGGATTGCGGTGTCGGGATCGATCACGCCGCAAGCGGTCGCGCGTGAGCGCGCACGGGCCGACGCCGGCGGCCGGCGCGCGGCGATGCTCGAATCGCTCGAGCAGGCGCTGACGCGCTTCACCGCCGCGCAGTACGGCCGCGGGACGGACCTGGACGCTGCGGCGCTCGACGAGTCGCTGGCCGCCGGCTCCCGCGCCGTGCGCCGCGTGAAACTCGAACAACTGTCGCTGATGAAGCGTTTCACGCGCCGGCGCGTAGCGACGGAGGTCGAGAACCGGGCGTGGTCCCGATAACCGCCGTCCCGGCCGTCATTCGCGACAGCGTGTTCGAGTGGCGGAACACGCGCATCGCCGATCTGCTGTTCGCGCATCGCGGCACGGCCGTGCTGACGCTCGTCATCCTCGTCGGCATCGCGATGGCGGTGCTGATCGTGCGGGCGGCGACGCGGCGAAAAGCGGGGCGAACCCAGGTCGCGCTGCCTGCGGTCTTGAACTGGACCCGGCCGTCGTGGGTGTCGATGGTTCGCCACGGCACGCTGCTCCTGTTTCTCGCCGGTCTTCCTTTCTTCGTCGTCGCCCTGGCCGATCCGTACACGACATTCACGCGCCAGGACGTCTCGTTTCCGGGACGACGGATCGCGGTGATGATCGACGCCTCGTCGAGCATGATGGCGCGCTTCCCCGCCGCGACCCTGAACAAGAATGCGCCGAACGAAGCGACCTTCTTCACCACCGTCGCGGCGGCCGAAGCGTTCATGCGGCAGCGGATCGCGGGCAAGTATCACGACCTCATCGGGCTCATCGAGTTCGGCGACGAAGCGTACGTCGTCACGCCGTTCACCACCGATTACGAGAACATTCTGCTGAGCCTCACGCTCATCGGCGACTGGACCGAGTTCATGAAGTTCCCGGATCAGGGAACGACGATCGGGCTGGCGATCGAGGAGAGCGTCGACCTGTTCCGCGCGTTCGACTTTCTCGACGCGGCCGGCAACCTGATGGTGATCTTCAGCGACGGCCAGGACACGCAGGTCACCATCCACGGCAAGAGCGTCAACGAAATTCTTGCCGGCGCGGTGCAGACGAAGATTCCGGTGTACTTCATCCGCACGAGCTACAACAAAGCGCTCGGCGGCGTGCTGCCGGACGACATCTGGAAGCCGGCGGTCGAAGCGACGGGTGGCAAGTTCTACGCGGCGTCGGACGAATCGGCAATCATGGTCGCCATCCACGACATCGATCGCCGGTCGTCGGGACGCGTCGACATCAAGCGCTACAGCACGGCGCGCCCGCGCTACGCGCCGTATACGTTCATGGCCGCCAGTTTCTGGACGGTCGCGCTGCTGCTGCAGCTCACGGTGCCGTACTTTCGCAAGTTTCCGTAGGCGGACAGAAGCGCCTGCGGCCACACCTCGCCGCGGACTGAGAATCCGCGGCGAGGTGTCAGCGTCAGGTCGCGCCGGGGGTGGATTCTCCGGCGCCAGCGCAGAAAAGAGGACGGGATGAAATCGGTGGTTGGTCCTTTCGTGATCGCGGTGCTGCTCGCGCTGGCCGGCGCGGCGTTCTGGATGGCGGGTCAAACCGAACGCCGCCTCGCGGAGGTGCATCAGCAGCTCGCGGTGCTGCGCTACGGCGACGCCATGAACGACGACGAGGACGTCGACGCGTCACTCGGGGTGGCGCGGCGGCTTCCGCGGGTCGGCGAGTCGCTGGCGAACGAGGTGCGCAACGAGCGCGCGCTCGCGCAGTACTGGCAAACCGAGTACGCGGCGATCGAGCCGAAGCGCGATGCGAGCGGCATCATCACCGAGACCGATCCGCAGCTGCTGCTGGTTGGCGCGAACGCGGAGTTCCGCGCAAGCCAGCATGCGACCGATCGCGCCGACACACTGCGCCGCCTCGACCGCGTCGTCAAGACATACGGCGATGTGCTGAGGACGCAGTCCAGTCCGGATGTCTCCTACAACTACGAGTACGCCGTCCGCCTGCGCGAGAACCTGTCGCGCGGACGGCAGACGCCGCTCAAGTCGTCCGACATGCGCGTGGCGCAGAAGACCGCGGCCGAAGCGGCCAGCGATCTTCCGGTTGGCCCCACGCTCCACGGGTATCCCGGCGGGCCGCCGAAGGGCACCGACATGAGCCAGTTCAAGATCGTCATTCCGAAGCGCGGAGAGGAACGCAAGGACAATCCCGAGGCTGGAAAAGGCGGCGCGAAGGTACGAAAAGGCTGAGGGCTAAGAGCGTTCGGTGACGTTCTGTTCTTGATACGCCCGAGCGCCACCGCGCGAGGGCGTCAGGCGCGGGGGTGGGGCCCCGCGCGATAGAAAAAAGGGCCCCAGCGCCAGTGCAAAAAAGCAAACGTGTTAACCAGCATAGACATCAATTCGATTCGGTTTGGGGATCCGCAGTACCTCTGGCTGCTGATTGCACCCGCCGTGCTGCTGCTGGCGTGGGCATGGCAGCTCGCGCGCCGGCGGCGCGATGCGCGGCAGTTCCGCCAGCATCGCAGGCTCCCGGTGCGCGAGAAGTTTCCGATCTTCGGCGGACTGGTGTTCTGGCTCGCCGTGATTTTCGCGAGCGCGTTCGCGATCCTCGCGCTCTCGCGGCCGACCGCCGCCGTTTCTGTGATCCGGACGGCCGGCGTCGATCTCGTCATCCTCCAGGACGGATCGGCGTCGATGCGCACGCGCGACGTGGCCGGCCGGGGGGAAGGGGCCCCCGGATTGAGCCTAGATAGATGGCAGCGATCCATGAAGTTTCTGCGCACCCTCGGCGAGTCGCTCGCGTGGAAGGATGACCGGATCGCCATGGCCTTGTTCGCCCACATCGCGGCGCCGCAGGTGCGCCTGACGAAAGATCCGAACACGTTCTTCTTCTTCCTCGATCACCTCAATCGCGAATCGCCGTTCCGCGTCGAAGACGACACGACGTGGGACACGAACATCGAGCTCGGCATCGCGTGGGGTCTGCGGCTCATCGAGAAGGACGAGGAGATCTACGGCAAGAACCCGAACGCGAAGGCGTTCGTGCTGGTCACCGACGGTCAGGCGTGGAGCGGCGAGGTCGCGCGGTCGCTGCGGCTCGCGCGCGAGAAGGACGTCCCGGTCTTCGTCGTCGGCGTCGGCACGACGCTCGGCGGGATCATCCCGGAGCCGCCGAAAAGACCCGGACCCGGATCGCCGGCGCCCGAGGCGCCCATTCGCTCGTCGCTCGATCGCGGATCGCTGTCGATGATCGCGAACGCGGGCGGCGGCGAGTACATGGAGCTGGATCGCGAAGGCGACCGCGAGATTGCGAACCGGATCATCGACGCCGCGCGCAAGCGCGCCGGCTCGCGCGGGCTGCAGGAAGAAAGCGATGAGCTGTACTGGCGCTGCCTCGTCGTCGCCGCGGTGCTGCTGTGTGTCGGCGTGCTGTTCCTGCAGGAGCGCGTCGAGCTGTGGCTCCAGACCGCCGGCGCGGGTGCCGCCCTCGCCATCGTCTGGGTCCTCACGCGTTAGCGCCTCTTTCTCGTCGGCGGCGTGCTTGATCGCTGCGCTGAACCGGTCTTGTCTTGGCGTCCTTCGTGTCCTTTGTGTTGATTCAGCGCCGCTACACCGAATCAACAACCGCGCTAGAGACTCGCGCTCCGCGGCCCAATCATCAGCAGACCGGCGAGGATCGTCACGGCCAACGCGGCAATCGCGATGAGCGAACAGCCGATGACGATGGCGACGATTCGACGAGGCCGATGCGGCGGCGCGGAGAAGGTGGCGATTCCCGTGCCGATGAGCACCCAGAGAAACGCGGTCCACATCGAGACGACGATTGGAAACGCCCACAAGGCCTGGCTGCTGACGGTCAACGCCGCGAAAAGGAGCGAGGCGACGATGACGAACCCGAGGACGAGCAATATCACGCTGTACGATTTCGGCCCAGAATTCCGAGTTCTCAGTTCAGAGTTCTCACTTCTCAGTTCTAATCCCATAGCCACGCTGCGCCGCGGACGCCGCTCGAATCGCCGTGCGCCGCGCGCACGAGTCGCGTCGTGACCGTGTCGGAAAAGACGTACGGCGCCCAGAGCTTCGGGACCGATTCGTACAGCCGGTCGATGTTCGACAGTCCGCCGCCGAGGACGATGACCTGCGGATCGACGACGTTGATGACGCTGCCAAGCGCGCGCGCCATCCGCTCCTCGTATCGCGCGAGCGCGGCCGACGCGACCGGCTCGCCCGCGTGAGCAGAGGTCGCGATATCGCGCGCGGTCATCGTCTTGTCGTCTCGCGGGGCCCCACCATCTGGCACGGCGCCGGGGCCCCACCCCCGGCGCTGTTGCTCGGCGCCAGCGCCTCGCAACGGCTCAAGGCTGTCGCTCGCAGACGCGCTCGCGCCGTCGCGCTCGCGCGTATCCAGAACAGAACGTCGCAACTCCCGCGCGTAATCGCGCACGAGACCCGGACCGGAGAGAAATGTTTCGATGCAGCCGGTCCGGCCGCAATAGCACGGCGGGCCGGGCCACTCGCCGTCGCGCGGCGCCGGCAGCGGATTGTGTCCCCACTCGCCCGCAATCGCGTTGGCGCCTTCCACAACGCGCCGATTCACGACGATGCCGCCGCCGGTGCCGGTGCCGACGATCACGCCAAAGACGACGTCGGCGCCGGCGGCCGCGCCGTCGACCGCTTCGGACAGCGCGAAGCAGTTGGCGTCGTTCGCGAACCGGACCGGCCGGTCGAGTCGCCGCGGCAGATCGTCGCCGAGCGGCCGGCCGATCAACCACGTCGAGTTCGCGTTCTTCACCAGACCGGTTGCGGACGAAATCGCGCCGGGGATTCCGACGCCGACCGTGCCGCGCGCGCCCACCTCGCGCTCGATGTCGCGCACGAGATCGACGACGGCCGTCAGCGTGTCGGCGTAGCTGTCACGCGGCGACGCCACCCGCCGCCGCAGGCGCACACCCCCATCGTCGTCTATCGCGATGCCCTCGATCTTGGTGCCGCCGAGATCGATGCCGATGCGCACGGCTACCTAATCTACATTGCACGATGCCAGAATGGTGGCGGAGAATAGCCGGATGCAGAGACCAGCGACTCGCTGGAGACTCGCGACAGTTGCCATGTGCGCGCTTTCGATCGGGTGCGCGCAGACCTCTTCATCGACCGGCGGAGCGGGCTCCGCCACGCCGGCCGACGCGAAGACATTCCTCGACCACGCCAACGAGACGACCCTGACGCTCGGGATCGCGCAGAGCCAGGCCGGGTGGGTGCAGCAGAACTTCATCACCGACGACACCGAGGCCATCGCCGCGCGCGCGAACCAGGCGGCGATCGAAGCGGGCGCGCGCTTCGCGAAAGAGTCGACGAAGTACGACAAGGTGGACGTGCCGGCGGACCAGCGGCGGATGTTGAATCTGCTGAAGACGTCGCTCGTGCTCGCCGCACCGTCGGATCCAAAAGAATCCGACGAGCTGACGAAGATCATGGCGCGGCTCGAGTCGGCGTACGGCAAGGGCAAATGGTGTCGCGACCCGTCGAAGCCCGACACGTGCAAGAACATCGACGATGTCACGCACATGCTGTCCGTGCCCGGCAACGAGAAAGTGCTGCGCGAGGCGTGGGAAGGGTGGCACACGATTTCGCCGCCGATGAAGAAGGATTATCAGCGCTTCGTCGAGCTCTCGAACAAAGGCGCGAGAGAGCTCGGGTTCCCCGACACCGGCGCGATGTGGCGCGCGAAGTACGACATGCCGCCCGACGAGTTCACCAAGGAGCTCGATCGCCTGTGGGATCAGGTGCGGCCGCTGTATCTCAAGCTGCACGCGTACACGCGGATGAAGCTGCACGAGAAGTACGGGGATCTCGTACCGGCGACCGGACCGATGCCGGCGCATCTGCTCGGCAACATCTGGGCGCAGGACTGGTCGAACATCTATCCGCTCGTCGCACCGCCCAACGCCGACGCCGGGTTCAACCTCACCGACATCCTGAAGAAACGGAAGATGCCGGCGCTCGACATGGTCCGCACCGGCGAACACTTCTACACGTCGCTCGGTTTCGCGCCGCTGCCCAAGACGTTCTGGGAGCGATCGCTCTTCGTCCGCCCGAAGGATCGCGAGGTGGTCTGCCACGCGAGCGCATGGGACATCGACTACGTCGAAGACGTCCGCATCAAGATGTGCATCGAGCAGACAGCCGACGACTTCACGACGATTCACCACGAGCTCGGTCACAACTTCTATCAGCGCGCCTACAAGGATCAGCCGGTCCTCTTCCGCGACAGCGCGAACGACGGCTTCCACGAAGCGATCGGCGACACGATCGCGCTGTCGGTCACGCCCGAGTATCTGGTCAAGATCACGCTGCTCGAGAAGGCGCCCGATACGTCGCGCGATCTCGGGCTGCTGATGAACAAGTCGCTCGAAAAGATCGCCTTCCTGCCGTTCGGCCTCCTCGTCGACGAGTGGCGCTGGAAAGTCTTCTCAGGCGAGATCAAACCGGAGCACTACAACAAGGCGTGGTGGGACCTGCGATTGCAGTATCAGGGCGTCGCGCCGCCGTCCGCGCGCGGCGAAGAGTTCTTCGATCCCGGCGCGAAGTATCACGTGCCGGACAACACACCCTACACGCGCTACTTCCTCGCCGCGATCCTGCAGTTCCAGTTCCACCGCGCGCTGTCGAAGATTGCGGGCTGCACGCTCCCGCTCAACCGGTGCTCCACCTACGAGAGCCAGGAAGCGGGACGACGGTTGAATGCGATGCTGTCGATGGGCCAGTCGCGTCCGTGGCCCGACGCGCTCGAAACGCTCACCGGCTCGCGACAGATGGACGCGACGGCGATCATCGATTACTTCGAACCGATCTCGAAATGGCTGGACGATCAGTTGAAGGGAAAAGCTGTCGGCTGGTGAAGCGCCTGCGGCCATGCCAACGGTCTGCCGCGAGGCATCAGCGTCAGTTCGCGCCGGGGGTGGGGCCCCGGCGCCAGTGCAGAAAAGAGGGCTGCGATGACCGTCATGGATCTCATCGGCTCCCGATCGAACGTCTTCTCGGTTCGCGACGATGTGACGGTGCACGACGCGGCGCGGTATCTCCGTGAACGGCAGGTGCGATCGGTCGGCGTCCTCGATGCGATCGGATAACGTCACTGTCGCCTCGAGCTCGGTCAGCGTGTAGTCGGGATGGCGAGCGGTCAAAAACGAACCGCGAACGGTGGGCAGGCGTCTGATATCTTCAGACTCATGCGGTCCAGAAAAGAGCCTTCTTCTTCGTGCCTTCGTGTCTTCGTGGTTGCATTGGCGTGGTCGTGTCTGTGGGCCTCGGGTGGAATCGATGTCCGAGCGCAGACCGACCTGGACGCCTTCATGAAGCAGGTGCTGGCCGAACGCGATGAGAATTGGAAGAAGCTGCAGCAGTACGTCCTCGACGAGCGCGAAGCGTTCGACCTCCGCGGTCCGGGACGCGTCCCGATCTGGGGCGAGCGGCGCGAATACACCTGGTACATCCGGGACGGCTTCTTCGTCCGCAGCCCACTGAAGGTCAACGGCGTAGAGATCGGCGACGGCGAGCGCCGTACGTTCGAAGCCAATTATCTGAAGCGACAGCAGGAGCGTGAGAAGCGGCGCGCGCGCGCCACGGCGGGCCAGGCGCCCGCGGCGACGAACGACGTCGCCCTCACGAACGACGGCGTGGTCATCACGCTCGACGACGATCGACGTGCGCAGAGCGACGCTGTGAACGTCGACGGACTGCTGAAACAGACGCGTCAGCCCCAATTCATTTCATCCGCGTACTTTCTCCGGTTCAAGTTCGAGGAAGGGAAGTACGCGCTCGTCGGCCGCGAGACGATCGACGGCCGCGAGGTGCTGCGCATCGAGTACTACCCGGCGAAGCTGTTCGGCGGAACCGATCGGCGCCGCAACAAAGAAGGCACGTCCGACCGCGATCGAGCGTACGACGCGGCATTCATGCGCATGATGAACAAGGTCGCGCTGGTGACGCTCTGGGTCGAGCCGAAGGCGCACCAGATCGTGAAATACACCTTCGACAACGTCGGCTTCGATTTCCTGCCCGCACAATGGTTCGTGCACGTCGACGATTTCCGGGCGACGATGACGATGGGTCAGCCGTTTCCCGACGTGTGGCTGCCGCGCGATCTCGAGATGACCATTGGCGCCACGCTCGCCATCGGGCCGCTGGACATGCGCTACACGCTCGAGTATCGCGATTACCGGCGGCCCGACGTCACGACCACGATCAAGATCCGCTGACATGTGGTCAGCGGTCATCGCTCTCTGCTGTAGCGCGGCCCTTTCCGCCTTCGCTGAAGCTACGGCGGACCGCCGAAGCCTACAGATGGAGGTCGTTTCCGCGATCCAAATCCACGGCAACACCGCGACGCCGGACGAGGAGATCCGCAAGCTCGCGGGCGTCGAGGTCGGCATGCGCGTCGAGCCGGCGACCATCGACGAGGTCGCGGCGCGGCTGCGCGCGACCAAGCGCTTCGAGAGCGTGCAGGTGCTCAAGCGCTTCGCGTCGATCGCCGATCCCTCGCAGATCCTCGTCGTCGTCATCGTCGACGAGGGAGCGGTCAAGATCGAGATGACGGGCGATCCCGATCGACCGACGCGCATCGTGCGCAGTCACCGGCTGAACCTGATGATCCTGCCGATCCTCGGCCGCGAAGACGGGTACGGGATGACCTACGGCGCGCGGCTCGCGCGGCCCGACGTCGCCGGCAAGCAAAGCCGCCTGTCGTTTCCGCTGACGTGGGGCGGCGAGAAGAAGGCGGGCGTCGAAATCGACAAGGTGATCCCGCACGGACCCGTGGATCGCGTGATCGCCGGCGGGTCACTCACCCGCCGCACGAATCCATTCTTCAATGAAGACGACGACCGCCGCCGTGTGTGGATCCGCGGCGAGCGCGAGCTCGTCCGCGGCGTGAGGGCCGGCGTGACCGCCGGCTGGCAGCGCGTCTCCTTCTTCGATGCCGAGGATCGCTTCGCTCACGCGGGCGCCGACATCGTCGTCGACACGCGGGTGGATCCGTTTCTTGCGCGCAACGCGGTCTACGCGCGCGCGTCGTGGGAGCGTGTGAGCCACCACCACGTGAATCGTACCGAGGTCGATGGACGCGGATACGTCGGCCTGATTGGTCAGAGCGTCCTCGCGGTCCGCGCGCTGCGGCAGGATTCGAATCGACCGCTGCCGCTGTATCTGAAGCCGCTCCTCGGCGGCATGGCGAACCTACGCGGCTTCGCCGCGGGCGCAGCCGCCGGCGACACGCTCGTCGCGACATCGGCGGAGCTGATTCTGCCGCTCACCTCGCCGCTGCACGTCGGCAAGATCGGCGTGAGCGCGTTCGTCGACGCCGGCACGGTCTACGACAAAGGTGCGCGCTTTTCGGATCAGACGCTGAAGCAGGGCTACGGCGGGTCGCTGTGGTTCTCGGCGGCGTTCCTGCGGCTGAACATCGCCGTCGCGCATGGACGCGGATCCTCGACGCGCGTCCATGTCGGTGGAAATGTGTCTTTCTGAAAGTGTGAAAGTCTGAAGTCTGGCGCTCAGACTTCAGACTTCGTACTTCAGACTTCGTCCTTCAAACGTCCTACTTCAGACTTCCTACTTCTTCGGTCCGATTTTGATCTGGTCGACGACGCGCTGCACGCCGTCGGTGCCCTTGGCAATCGCCACGGCGCGGGCGCGGCCCGCCGGCGACATCACCGTCCCGCTCAGCGTCACAATGTGATTGTTCGTATGAACCTCGACGTCACTGTCCTTGAGCAGATCCTCGTTGACCATGTCCGCCTTGATCTTGGTCGTGATCCAGGTGTCCGTGATCACTTCGCCGGTCTTGCTCAGGCCTTCCTTGGTCTTCTCGCCGACTTTCTTGGCACCTTCCTTCGTCTTGCCGTACGCCGCCTTGCTGCCTTCCTTCGTCTTCTCGGCGGCCTTTTCGGCGGCGTTCTTCGTGGCCTCGGCGCCTTCCTTGGTCTTCTCCTTGATCGTGCCGGCGGGTCGCGACGGTCCCCTTCAGCGTCGCGACACCGCCGTCAACCGACACGTCGATGTGGTACTTCTTGAGCGTCGCGTCGCTGTGAATCCGCTTCTCGATGCGCGAGTCCAGCATTTTGTCCGACGCGGCGGCCGTCCCGACTTGCGCCGTGGCGGCGTCAAGGCGAGCCGGGGTCGACACCAGACCGCCGACGATGAGCACGGCAGCGCAGACGACGGTTCCAATCACAGCTCTCATGGGAATGATTTCTCCTTCAACGGTCGAGATGGTGTGTAGCCAGACACTACGCATAGGTGGACCGTCGAGGCGATGACAGCAAGGCGTACACCAGGTCAGCTGAACATCGCGCGATGGTGGCGATACCGGTTGCTCTGAAACACCTCATCCGGATCGTGCTGTCGTTTCAGCCGCAGAAACTCGCGCATTTGTGGATAACAGCGCTCCAGCTGATCCTTGCGCGCCCACCGGTGATACGTCAGGTAGTAGCTCCCGCCGTGGCGGATCCCGAGATCGATGAGGTCGCGGAACGCGTCCGCCGCGCGATCGAGAGAGGAGGGCGTATGCTCGACATGCAGATTGAAGATCACGCAGGCATAGCGGTCGCGCGCCCAAGCCAGACACGTCTCGTCATCTTGCTCAATCAAGCGGACTGTCCCGTAAATCATGTTGGCCTTCCGCTCGCGCAAGGCGACGCGGGCCTCCTCCATGAACGCCGCCAACCTCGGCCGCTGCACATAGATTTCCGTAATCATCTCGGTCGCCTTCACCTTCACGCCGAGCGCGCGATCCAGATCGGCGTGGTGACTGGAGAGCCAGCCGAAACGGCTCCGAAGAACAAACACAGAGGAACGGAGCCAACGGAGCGCCTCGGTTCGACGCGGAGCGGCCTGCGAAGCAGGCCGCTGTCGCCGCTGCCCGGCGCCGCGTCGAACCGATCGGCGTTTCCACTGCGTTTCGGCCCGAGCTCCGCGCGCTCCGCGTTGCGCTCGCGCGTGTTCTTGCGCCCGCGTGATTTCGTGTTTTCGTGTTTTCGTGATTTCGCGATTTCGGGGTGGCCTTTGTGCCTGTGATCGCAGCGTGACCGTTTGGGCAAAGAAATCTTGCTCCGATATAGTGATCGGATGCGGAAATTGATCGGGGTCGCGGCTCTGCTGATGCTCTGCGGCGTCGGAGCCTTCGCGCAGGACCGTTTGAAGACGATGCCCGGCTATGCGCAGTACCAGCGGATGGCCCGGGAGATACCGACGGCGGTGAAATCTGGTGCGCTCTCGGCGACGTGGACCGGCGACGGCAAGGCGCTCGAATACACGAGGGATGGCAAGCGATATCGATGGGACGTCGCCACTCGGCACGCGACGGACCTCGTGGCGACGGAAGGGTCGGCTAGGTCGGGTGGGTCGGATAAGGCTGGTGGGTCCGTTGGGGAAACGCCGGATCGTGGTCGCCAGTACACGACGACCGTGTCACCCGACCGCGCGCTGAAAGCGGTCCATCGCGACCGTAACATTTATCTGAGCGCCGCAGACGGCTCGAACGAGCGCGCGATGACCACTGACGGCAGCGCGGCGAGTCGCGTGAAGTACGGAACGGCCTCGTGGGTCTATGGTGAAGAGCTCGAACAAGTGACCGCAATGTGGTGGTCGCCGGACAGCACGAAGCTCGCGTACTACCGCTTCGACGAAAAGGATGTCCCGGATTTTTATCTCACGCTCAACCAGACGCAGCTGCAGACGACCGTCGACACCGAAGCGTACCCGAAAGCCGGTGTCCAGAATCCGATCGTCGATCTGTTCGTCTACGACGTGGCGACCAAACAGTCGACGAAGATCGACGTCCGCGACGGCAAACCGTTCGACAACGCCGGCGCCGGTCACTATGTCTACCGCGTGATGTGGTCGCCTGACGGCCGCGAGCTGCTCTTCCTCCGGACCAACCGGCGACAGAACGTCATGGAGCTCACCGCCGCGAATCCGTCCACGGGCGCGTGCCGCGTCGTGCTGCGCGAGGAATGGCCGACCGGCTGGTTGAACGAGGATCCGCGGCTGGTGTTTCTGAAAGACGGCCGGCGATTCATCTGGGAATCGCAGCGCACCGGCTGGAACAACTTCTATCTCTACGATCTGAACGGCAAGCTGATTGCGCCGCTCACGACGCACACGACGTTCGAGTCGGGCACGCTCATCAAGATCGACGAGCAGGTTGGCGTCGTCTTCTATACCGCGCGCGACGGCGACAACGTGTTGAAGCTGCAGCTCCATCGCGTCGGTCTCGACGGCAAGGGCGATCGACGGCTGACCGATCCCGCGTTTCATCACGCCGTCGGCGGCTGCATTCCCGGCGTCCGTGGACGATTCGGCAACCCGACGACGACGGCGCCGTGCGGCATCTCGCCGGACAGTACGTTCTTCGTCGACGTCTATCAGACGCACGACACGCCCGCGTCCACCCGCGTCGTCGATGCGAGCAACGGGAAGACGATTGCGGAGCTCGCCACATCCGACCTGACGAAGTTCGACGAGCTTGGGCTGAAGAAGACGGAGATGTTCACCTACAAGGCATCAGATGGGACGACGACGCTCCGCGGGCTGATTCACTTTCCCTCGACGTTCGATCCGGCGAAGACGTATCCGGCGCTCGTCACCGTGTACGGCGGACCTGAGTTCACGAGCAACACCGCGCGCGAAACGTTCGTCACGCCGTCGGCGCTGGCCGAGTACGGATTCCTGGTGCTGAACCTCGACTCGCGCGCGATTCCCGGTCTGGGCAAACGGACGCTGGACGCGATCTACATGAAGCTCGGTCAGACGGAGATGGACGACATGGCCGAGGGCGTGAAGGCGCTGTGGAGTCGCCCGTACTTCGACAAGACGCGCGTCGGCATCTTCGGCACCTCGTACGGCGGCTTCTCGTCGCTGATGGAGCTGTTGCGCCATCCAGACGTCTTCGCGGCCGCGTCCGCTTCGTCACCCGCCACCGACTGGCGGCAGTACGACACGATCTACACCGAGCGGTATATGTCGATGCCGCAGGAGAACAGGGCGGGCTACGACGCCGGCAGCGCGATGACGTACGCGAAAGACCTCAAAGGCCGGCTGCTGCTCTACTACGGCACCGCTGACAATAACGTCCATCCATCGAACACGCTGCAGTTGGTGAAGGCGCTGCAGGACGCCGGTAAGAGCTTCGAGCTCCAAGTCGGTCCCGACCGCGGCCACAGCGGGGTGAATCAGGATCGGATGATGGAATTCTTCATTCAGAACTTGGTGAATCAGTGAGCCTTCGGGCCTCAGTCGTATATAGTGTTGGGCTTTGGCCAAACCCGACCGGCGTGATCGTCGTTCGCCCTGCCGCTTTTCTTTTTCCGAACTGCCTTTCGCGTCTCGTAGGCGCCAGCCACCGGGCGTCCAGCTTTCGCGCAGCTCGCTCGAAGGCGTCGAGATAACGCAACTCGCGTGTTCTGCGGGCAGAACGATTCACGTCATATCTTGTCGACGAGCGGCCGCGATCATCGATCTCGTTGGCCGACGGTTTGCCTTATGTCTCCTTTCCAACTCATGCTCCCCCTTACGAAGAGGAGGTACTACGTGAAGGTGCGACATGGACGTCTCCCCCGTACATGCAACCTCAGCGCGCTGGCATTACTTCCGCTGTTTTTCCTGGCGGGCGCAACCCCGACCGAGGCGCAAACGAAGGCCTACGTGGCCGACACGAACGCGAACCTCGTCACCGTGATCGATACCGCCACCGGCACCGTGGCGGGCACGATTCCGGTCGGCACAGGTCCCGTACGAGCGGCGGTTACCCGAGACGGGACTCGTGCATATGTGACAAACGGAGGTTCCAACTCCATTTCTGTAATCGACACGTCCAGTGATCTTGTTATCGATGTGATTCCGGTCGGACCAACTCCGTCGGCTCTTGCTGTCACGCCAGACGGCAAATGGCTGTACGTGATGACCGCGGCTGGAGTGGTCGAGGTCGTCGACACGGCGCTGTCCACCGTCGCGGCCACCATCTCAGTGGGGAGTAGTGGTGACATCGCCATCAGCCCGGACGGCGCACGCGCCTACGTGGCGGCCGGGCTCGTCTATGTCATCGACACGGCGGCGAACGTGGTCCTGCACTCGTTCGCAGCTGAAGCGACACCGATCGCCGGCGTGACCAACACCGCGTGGTCCGTCGCGTTCTCGCCGGACGGGACGCGCGCCTACGTCGGCGTCGTGACGTTCGACATGACCGCCGGGGTGTTCAGCGCGGGCGGCGGCTTGCTCCTGGTGGATACGGCCTCAGAGACGGTCGCCGGCACGATCGATCTGTTCTCGCTGCCAGGCGCGATTGCCCTGACCCCGGATGGAAGTCGGGCCTATGTTGGCATCCGGTATATATGGCTC
Organism: Acidobacteria bacterium 13_1_40CM_65_14; assembly: GCA_001917905.1. Lineage (GTDB taxonomy): Bacteria > Acidobacteriota > Vicinamibacteria > Vicinamibacterales > CAVVIG01 > QHWF01. Next base: position 565 of record MNEX01000191.1, on the reverse strand, counting down.
GACACCGGCTATGGCGCGGGGTTCTTTAATGGACGTTACGTTGCCGTGATCGACACGATCACGAAGAGCATCGCGGCGATCATCGATCTTGGCGCCGATGGCCCCAGCTTCACGCAACAGAATTCCCCTGACGGCATCGGCGTGACGCCAGATCGAAGCGCCGTCTACACTGCCATTCCCCGCATCGGCAAGGTTGCCGTGGCCAACGTGAACACGAACGCGGTGACCAGCTTGATTCCATTGACGGCTCCCCCCGGCGACCTCGCCATCGTCGCTGACCGCGCCGTCGCGTTGGTGCCTTACGTCATCAATGCCGTCAACGACAGCGCCGCCACATCAACGGCGGGCGGCACGGCGGTCGCGAGCGTCCTCGCCAACGACCAACTCGGGGGCATCGGTGTGACGACGGCGCACGTGACGCTGACGCAGCAGTCGTCCACCTCCGGAGGAGTGACGCTCGATCCGGCCACCGGCGAGGTCAATGTCGCCGCAGGCACGGAGGTCGGGATCCACGCGCTCGTGTACCGGACCTGTGAGATCGCGGCGCCGTCAAACTGCGCCGATG
>MNEX01000228.1:8614-10674 GCA_001917905.1 Acidobacteria bacterium 13_1_40CM_65_14 | reverse complement strand
CACATACACCACTCCCGTTGCCGGGTCGCAATCTCGCCGTTGTCGTCGATGAAGCGAACGCGGAGAAATGCGCGAAAGGCACGTTCTACACGTTCATTGTGGATGTGCGAGCGCCGGAGAACCCGGTGCCGATCTCCACGCTGCCGACGCCGAGAGACCGGGACTTCTGCTTTGCTGGCGTGTTCGGACCGCACAACGTCCACGAAAATCGGCCCGGTTCTTTCCGCAGCGAGGAGATTATCTTCGCAACCTACAACAATGCCGGCGTACGCGTGTTCGACATCAGGGATGCATTTGCGCCTAAGGAAATCGCCTCCTGGGTGCCACCAGTTCCACAGAAGCTCATCGATCCTCGGCCAAACGTCGGGCTTGCCGCGAAGACGTGCGATGTCTACGTGACGACCGATGGACTGATGTACGTCAGCGACTGGAATGGCGGAATGCACGTGCTGCAATACGAAGGGTAATTGGGAACGCACAACAACTTCACATATCCTGAATTCGGGCTGATGGGCGGTTCTTGAAGTCATCACCGAGGTACTTTGGCATATGCGAATCTTGTCATGCTGGCTTGGAATAGTCATTGTGGTACGTGCGTCGGTCAGCGCGCAGGTCACTGTGCCGATGTCGCAGTACGACTACGGGCGTACGGGGGCCAACCTTCAGGAGTGGATGCTCAACCCGTCCAATGTGGACGGCACTCACTTCGGCAAGCTCTTTTCGAGGAGAGTGGACGACAGCATCTACGCTCTTCCCTTGATCGTTCCCAACCTCAACATTTCTGGCCAACGCCACAACGTCATGTTCGTCGCGTCCATGGGAAATACCGTGTACGCATTTGACGCCGACGATCCTGTGCAATCGGAGCCTCTGTGGTCGCGAAACCTTGGCACTCCCGCTCCCGGCGACAGCTGGATCGGGCCGGTCCATCATGGCATTCTCGGGACGCCGTTTATCGATGTGCCAACGGGTACTCTTTATGTGGTCGCCTTGGTGCTGAAAGACAACGAATACAACCTGTGGGTGAATGCCCTGGACATATACGACGGCAGTCCAAAATACAACTCTCCACAACTCCTGTCATTCCCCTTCGCTGGACCAGAGGGGACGCTGACGAACGTGAAAGGCGCACTCCAACGGGCGGGGCTGCTGATGGTCAACGATGTGCTTTACATCGCCTTCGCCAACATAGTGCCCGATCCAAACGATCAGCACTGGTCGCAGGAAGGCTTCGTGCAAACATTCAATGCGCGCGATCTGAAGCAACGGTTGGCAGTCTTCCAGACGACGCCGAGTGGCCGGAAAGGTGGAATTTGGCAGGCAGGCCGTGGGATCGCGACGGACGGTCTGGGCAATATCTATATTTCAACAGCCGGCGGCTACTATGACGGTGTCAGCAATTTTGGGAGCAGCACGCTGAAGTTAGCCGGCCCCAGTCTCAAGCTTGCCGACTGGTTTACACCAGACAATCACGAGTATCTTTTCCTTCACAATATCGATATGAGCGCAGGCGGTGTTACCTTAATCCCCAATTCGCAGCTCATGTTCTCCGGCGGCAAGGAAGGCGTCATTTTTCTCCTAAATCGCAATGACATGGGTAAGCTGGAAGGCGCCCAACGCGGGCCGCTACAGCGGTTTCAAGCGGGGCACGGTTGCGGCCAAAAGGACTGCGCGCAAACCCTCGGAACGGCATTTTGGGGCCGCCAAAATGACGGCGTTCTTTACGTCTGGGATCGAAGGGATGTCCTCAGAGCCTATAACTTCGTAAACAACCGCTTCGTCACGACTCCGGCCGCCGTGAGTGCGGCAAAACCAGGGATGACCGGTGGCCCCAGCGTTTCGGCGAATGGCTCCGATGTGGGCAGCGGCATTGTGTGGGCCGCTACGACTCAATCCACTAGGAGCGGCGGGCAAGCTCCCGGTACACTGCGCGCCTTCCGCGCCTCCGATGTGAGCCAGGAAATTTACAATACCGACATGAACAGCGCACGGGACGCGCTCGGCGATTTCACCAAGTTTGCGCCGCCAGTGATCGCGAATGGGAAGGTATACGTGTCCAC
>MNEX01000228.1:0-8567 GCA_001917905.1 Acidobacteria bacterium 13_1_40CM_65_14 | reverse complement strand
TCACCGTCAAGAACACGTCTTCACACGCCATCGGCGCGCCATTCGATATTGCCGTGGATAACCTCACGTCCGGCGCGACTCTGACCAACTCGACGGGTGCGACGTCGTGCGCCTTGCCAGCCGGAAGTCCATTGATCCGATCGACAGGCGCCCCTCTCTGGCTTGCGCCGGGCGCTTCCTTTACGGCGACACTCACATTCACGGCGCCTTCGAATGCGATTCGCTTCGATGCCCGCGTTCTGAGCGGCTCCGCCGGCCGGTAGTCTTCCGCTTGACTTACTTGGTAACGGGAAGATCGCCTTGACCCTCGCCAAAACTCGTCCGTGTTGAATCTCGCGGCAACGGCAGCCACCATCGACGCATGCTGGAGCTGCTCGTCATCGTCCGAGCGCTGGCGTTGGCGCGCCGTGGACATCGAGAGTTGGTCTTGGAGAACCTGGCCCTGCGGCAGCAGCTGACGGCCTTGCGACGCACGACCAAGCGAGCGCATCTCCCCATTTTGGCCGGAAGCCGTTTTCGCAGCCCTGGGCATTTGGTGACGATCGATGGGGTCGACCCCGGGTTTGCCCGAAAACTATCGCCGCCTCTTGCCGCCGGTCGGACCGTCGTTACTCGCCTCCCTCGCGCCGGTCTCTCGCTGGGCCGAGTCACAAGGCTTCACGGCTGACGCCGAACACGTCCTCGTCCCACGGTGTCCTGCCGGCGTACAATGCGCTGGTCATCGATGAACAGGAGAATTAAATGGTGCGCCCGACGCTATTGGGCCGGCCAGCAATTCGCTACGCGCTCGCTGTGGCAGTTTTTGTCTATGCGTCCGCCGCAGTGTTTTCGCTTGCGGCGCAGGTCCCGCAGTTGCGATCGATTACCGAAGGTGTGTACTCCGCCGGGCAGGCAGCGCGCGGACAGCAGGTTTACGAGGTCCAGTGCGGCGAATGTCACGGCATGGCGATGGAAGGCACGACCGGCCCTCCGCTGGTCGGAGACAGTTTCCTCTCGAACTGGAGCGGGCGGCCGCTGGCGAATCTTATCGACAAGATCGAGAAGACGATGCCCTTCAACCAGCCTGTGAGCCTTTCCCGGCAACAATCCGCCGACCTCGCGGCGTACATTCTTCAGGCCGGAAAGTTCCCGGCTGGGCAAGCCGAACTCACCGAAGCCACGCTGGCGCAGGTGGCGTTTCCCACGGTCCGAACCTTCCCGGCGCCCGCAGCCAGGGGCGCTGCCACGTTTCTTCCCCCGCCAGAAGGAAACCTGGCCGAGCTCATGAGAGCCATCGCGTTTCCCGCTGCGAATACCATATTCAACCTTCAGATCAGGGATCCCGCTGCTCAGCCGAAAAAATCGCCGGCCTCGTCACCGTTTGATTACGTCGAGTGGGGATCCTCGGTTTATCCCGGATGGCTGGCCGTCGATCAGGCTGCGATTGCGATCACGGAGACGGCGCCCCTTTTCCTCACGCCAGGACGCCGGTGTCAGAACGGCAGGCCTGTCCCCGTTGACCGCGCCGATTGGAAGCAGTACGTTGCCGCATTGGTGGAGGTCGGAAAGCTCGCGCATCAGACGTCACGAGCGAGAAATTACGAGGCCTTCGTCGACATCAGCGAGAAACTGAACGACGCGTGTGCAAACTGCCACAAGGTTTACCGCGACAAAGGCGGCACGGAGGGCAGCGGCGCCATTCGATGTCAGTGAACCTTCAACACGTGTGGTGCGCGAACCAAGCTTCGCTGGAGGGCAATGAATCATGCGCCTGACGCCATTCGTCTCGGCAGCCGTCGTACTTTCTATGTCGGGAGCTTCGTTCGCCCAGGAATGGATTGAATTTGCCAACCGGGAAGATCGCTTCACGTGCAACTTCCCGAGCCTGCCGAAGGTAACGGAGATAACCTACCGATCCGAGCGTGGAGCCGATCTGCCGGCGCGCGTCTATAGCGCCGTGCAGGGCCAGAGCCGCTACTCGGTGACCGTGGTCGATTACAACCAGGCTCAACGAATTCTCACGGAAAAAGCCAAGTCCTGTCCGGCGGGCGCCGAACCCTGCTTGGGATCACCGGGCGATGAGGGGCACTGGAAAGCTGACTTACGAGGCGCGATTGTCTATGCATCATGGCGATTTATACAACGGGACGCCAAGCTGACGAGCTTTGTCTGGAATACCGTCGACCTCGTCGAAGGATATCAGCTTCAGCTCACCAACAACGCCGATAAGTCCCGTACCTTTGCCGGGATCTACATGCACGAGAACAAGCTCTATATTATCGAGGGCACCGTGCCGGCGGGTTACCCAGAGCCGGGGTTGTTTCAGCAATCGCTGGGATGGCTCGACGAGAATGGAATCGGCCTTCGCTATCAGTCTGTCTACTCTAACGGATTCCCGACGCCCCCGCGCGTCAAGCGCTGAGGGCAGCCGTAAGGTCAGGGTCTGGACGAGGAGGGTGAACATGCCGTTCAAATCAGGTCTTCGCCTCGCGACGATTTGTGCGATGGCCTTCGCGTTGCCGGTGTTCGCGCACCATTCCCATGGCAACTACGTCGACACGTTTATGGATATTGAGGGTGTGGTCAAGGAACTGCACTTGGTCGTCCCGCATTCTTGGATCTACCTGGAAGTGAAGGATTCCAAGGGTGAGCCTCAAATGTGGGCACTGGAAGCAACGAGCCGCACTGGCCTCCAAAGAATAGGAGTCACGCCCGACTACGTCAAACCGGGCGACACCGTCAAAGCGCGGTGTCATCATCTGCGGGACGGCTCCAACGGCTGTCTTCTGGGGTTTCTGAAGGCCAAGGATGGAACCGTCAAAGATTGGGACGGCAATAACGCGCCTCCCCCACCTGATTTCTGAAGATTTGCTGCAGTCGCGAAAGGCTTGTGTGGTCGCGCCCTTCGTGCGCGGGTCGCTATTGTGGTCGCACTGCAGAAATCCAAATTCGTTGGCAGGGAACAGACGAGAGCCGAGCATTCTAGCCGGTCGCTCGCTCCTTGTCCGATTCAAGCGGGACGTCGCGAGCTCCACGCGCCGGTTCCATCGTGCGCAGTTCAGAACCTGGCGGCACTTCGGGCCGCGCCGGTGAGCTCGAGAATGTGCATGCCCGTGTTCGCGCGATCGACGATGTAGATGTAGCCGCGGTCGTCGACCTCGACGTTGTTCGTCTGGATCGCGACTTTGCACTTTTCGTCCGCTCCCGTGCCCACGCACCGCTTGTCAGTCTTGCTGGTGATGGTTGGAACGTAGAACGCGATCTCTTTGGGGTTGAACGGATCGCGGATATCCACGGCGCGCACGCCGGCGTTGAAATGCGCGAGGAACAGCACGCGCTTGTAGTAGATCGGCGTGAAGTTCTCGTTCGAGGAATGCGTGCCGAAGCGCCCGCCGCGGCTGCAGTAGTCGCGGCTCGACTCCGGCACCGTGAACGACGAGGCGCCGAAAGGCCGCGTCTCGACCGTCGCATCCAGCATGCGCAGCATCTGCCGGTTCTCGAAGCACTCGTTGGCCGTCGTCTCGCCGACGACAGCAATGAAATCGCGCCGCGCCTGCGTCTGGTTTGCAGGCACGGATACCTCATGATCGTGGCCGCCGGCAGCCGTGGGGGGAGCCGCACGGCGGCCAGTCGGCGCTTTTTGCATGCCGAACTCCGCGACGTCCATCCCAAGGAGCGGGAAGGCGGTATGCGCGCCGACATCCGGCGGAAGATCGACTCTGGTGATCTGCGGGTAGAGCAGATTCTCGTCCGTCGGTTCCTTGGGTCCGTTCAAGAGCTTCTCGCGATCGACGATCTGCACGATGCCGCGTGCGCCGGTGCCGTAGCCGAAATACACGCGGTTGGCTTTCGGGCCGAGCGAAATCGGCCCATGAAGCTCGGTAGGCACCGGGCCGGTCGACCCGGGCTGCTGGCCCGGAAGACCGAAGTCGCGGATGAACGCTGGGTGCGCCGGATCGCTCAGATCATAGATCTTGGTCATTCGGGTCGTGCGCCAGGCCGGATCGCCCGAGATGAGATATGCGATGCCGGTGTCGCACTCCCACCAATTCTTATGGGTTTGCCTGAGGCCGCTCACTACGACGGTCACGCGCTCTGGTTTGGTCGGCTCGGTGACGTCCCACACTTCGTGCCCGCTGTTGCCGAACGTGCGCAGGAGGTAGACCTTGCTCGTGTCGGCACGCGGGAGTTCGCGGCCATCGCACACGCGCACCATCTGGGCGCCGCCGGCTTCACCCTGTCCCGACTCTCCCGGAACGTGCACCAGATACTTGGGCCGCTTCGGATCGGTGACATCGAGGATCGACGTGCCGTTGCTCTCTTGTTTTCCCGTCAGAGGGTTGAGCTGACGGCCCCCGTGGTGGCCGATGTAGGCGATCCACCGATCTCCCTGTTTGTGGATCACCGGCTGGTACGCGCTTCGCGCTTGCAGATCGTTGAAGCCGACCAACTGCATGTCGTGCATTTCGGCCCGCTGCTGCGCTGCCACACCGTGATCCCGAATGATGCCGAGCATGCCGATGACGATCCCGACCGTCGCGGCCGTCAGGTGCGAGCGTCTCATGTGATTGCCCCTTCTCGAACGCCGGCGATGGGAGCCGGCGAGCGTACGAGACGATACGTCCAGCGTCCGCCTCGGAGCAAATGAAAGAATCCCCGTTCTGGTAAGATGCCGCTACGCCCGCGCGCTCCTGACGAGTCCAGCCTGCTGGTTGGCAACCGCCAAGGACTCGCGGGCGAAGAACGCAGCAGGCAGCGCAGCGACAGACGAAGGAGGCCCCCGATGAGCAAGCCGTTCACAGGCCCAATCGTCGCGGCTGGCGCAGTCGCCAGTGTCGTCCTGGTTGCCTTTTTGGCCGCCGCCGGTCGGGAAGACGAAGGTCGTTCACGAGCAGCAGGCGCTCAGAAGGCCACGGCCGGGCCCGCCCCGCGTACGGCGGACGGCAAGGTGGATTTCTCCGGTATCTGGGGCCCGGATCGGAATTTCATCTACGACATCCATGACGCGCTGAAGGACGGTGAGGAGCTGCCTCTCCAGCCGTGGGCCGAAAAGCTTGCGCGCGAGCGCATGTCCAAAGATGATCCCGAGGCTCACTGCCTTCCGACCGGTGTTCCTCGGCAGGCTCCATACCCGTGGCGCGTTCTCCAGACCGGGACGCACCTGTTTTTCCTGTTCGAAGGCAACATCCACAGCTATCGCCAGATATTCCTGGACGGCCGGAAGCATCCTGAGGATCCAAATCCGACCTGGTACGGCGACTCGGTTGGCCGGTGGGAAGGCGATACGCTGGTTGTCGATTCCGTGGGATTCAACGACAAGTTCTGGTTCGATTTCGCGGGCCACCCGCACACGGAACAACTGCACATCATCGAACGCTACCGGCGTCCGGATCTTGATCGTCTGGACTATGAAATTACTGTCGACGATCCGGGAGCGTATACCAGGCCGTTTACCCTGTACGGCCACTCGACCTATCAGCACGGTGACGAGCTGATGGAGTACATCTGCAACGAGAACAACAAGGACCTCCCTCACATCGTCGGCAAGGATCCGCGGAACAGGTATTTCAAGAAATGAAGCTTGGCTTGTATAGTCAGTCAATCGTTCTCTCACTTGCTTCGCTCGCAGCGGCTCCCGTCTTCTCTCAAGAACCGGTTAAAGGCGTCGCGAATCCGGAGGCGCTCTTCACCGATCAGAGTGCGAAGCTGAACACGAACAAGCAGGCGGCGCTCCACATCATGAAGGACCTGCTGCAGTGCAACCATTGGGACGAAGCCGACAAGTGGCTGACCGCGCGCTACATCCAGCACAATCCGAACGTCGCGTCGGGGCGAGACGCCGTTGTGAAGTTTTTCGGGAGCCGTCCGAAGACGCCGACGTGCGACAGGCTGATCACTCCAATCGTCGCCGTGTTGGCTGACGGCGACTGGGTAACAGTTGTGATTCCGCGCGAGTACAAGGATTCCAAGGATCCGTCGAAGACCTACACGTCGACCTGGTTCGACATGTGGCGATTCGTCGACGGCAAGGCCGACGAGCACTGGGATCCAGCCACGAAGCCGTAAACCTGCCACGCGCGGGTTTAATCCTAAACGATGATATGAATCGGTCGTGAGACAGCGCGTTCAAGTCGCGCAACAGGTCCGCGGGCTTGCCCTGTGCGACCGGATCCAGATGAGCATCAGCCAGCGAGGCGATCATGGCGGGCGTTTCCGCGGAGAGGCCGGCCGCCTTCGTGTAGGCCCCAAGCGCTTCGGGAAAGCTATGGCGCGAGGCGTTCGACGAGGGCAGCGCCGATGGCGACCAGTCACAGGTGGCCAACTGACAGGGTTCTTTGAACACCCGCGTGGCTCAAACAGGCCACTTTTCGAGCGATGTGGAGACGAAAATTGAGGCGAAAACGGTTAGCTTGCACGCTGAGAACCCGCTACGCCAACTAAGCTGTTGAAACCAAAGGATCGATGTTTGGCGGAGAGGGTGGGATTCGAACCCTAGCAGCTCATTTAGAATCAGTAACTTACACATTCTAAATTGCCAGGGTTGCCGTAAATGCCAGCGATGCCGTGGGGCCTTGCCCGATTTTACCCGACGGGAGGAAGTCGAAGGCCGTCAATGAGATAACTCTCGTCCCGCCGACGTAGTGGACTGCCGAGACTGGCGCGTGTCACATCCCGGCCGCGACCCTGGCATTTAAGTCCCTTCGGTATCTTCGGATTCCTCAAGCGCCTTCGCGAGTGCCTCACGCTGTTTGGCGAGATAGTCGGCTCGCGACTTTATGTCGAAGCTACCGACCGCGAGAAACTGATCGACGATGGCCTGCTTTGCCGCCTTCTTGATGTCGTCTGGCAATTTGACAAGGACGAGCGCCGCGATGGCGATGAACGAGAGCGGGTGAGCAACCTCGTTCAGGCAGAGCACGATGCCTTGCTCGAGCGGCTCACCGGGAGAGACCGGAATGTCGAGAATATTGTGGGCTGCCGGCGCAAAGCCCGCATCGGAATGCGCACCGATTCCGCTGAGCAGCTTGTAACGCTCCTGGTCGACAGGCGGCAGCATCGGGTCCGAGAACTTCTCAAGCGCCTTGCGCACTTCGACCGGTGATGACGTTCGTCTAGCGCCTGCCTTCCAGTCGGCGATTGCCGTCTTGTCCTTCAGGAACAGCCACAGCAAGTTCGCAGCCTCTCCGTTGGCCCGAGACAGCATCAGGGATTCATCGTAGAAGCCGAGGCGCAGGAGCCTGACCGCGCCGCGGGCACGATTGCAGGCACGGAAGATCAGACGTTCGATGGCGTGGTCGCCGCCGGGGCATCCCCAGGCGCAGGACGCTATCGCATCAAGGTAGGCAAGCAGCCGACCCATGGTGGACAGTGCCTGCGGTGCCTTGACGCCCATCGCAGGAATCGCCTTGTCGGTCTCCGCCTCGCACTTGTCCTCGAATTCCCACGTGCGTTTGAAAAATTCAGTCTTGTTGAGCGTCTCAGCATCGAGCGCCATGGCAAGAGCTTAACCGCCGAAAGACGACGAATGCTACCGACCCTCAACATCCTCGAAACCGGCTCCGACCTCGGATACCGATTCGCCAACACTGCCGGTGTCGTGCGGCCCTCTACCGCTGAGACGGCGCTGTGGTGCTGGTCGCCGGCCAGCTGTTTCAGCAACGCGTAGTCATCCTCGCTCACCTTGCTGCTGACCGTCCGGGTACGAATCCTCGGCATCGTGCAGTTCTCCGGTACTGGTCGTCACCTCAGGGGAAGGGCGCAGCGCTCTGGAGCGCCAGGATCCGGCTAAACCACTGAAAACAAAAGGAGCGCTATAGAGCGCTCTATAGCGCCCTGCAGCGCTCCCAGCGGGGGTGACGTGTCTCACCCTTGCCGATGCCGCAGGCATCGATCTTCGCCTTCGCACCATCCTGCGATCTGGAGCCCGAGGGTGACGTACTTCCGTCACGCCGATGCGCCCGGTGAACGGTAACCGGACGCCGCTCCCGTCATCGCAATCAATGCCATCGACGTCGCCTCGATGGTGCCGACGGCGCCGTTCCATATTGATCGCGAACGCGATCCCTCGGACACTTCCATGTGAAGCCCACGCGTCCTGGAGTCGACACCGTACGGCCCGAGTCGTGCGGAGGAACGATGACGATCATCGACACGACGTCCGACACCGTGACCTCACAATTTGTTGAGGAAGACATAAACCGTCCGACAGGCAAGCTTACAGATTGCCAAGGTCCATTTTGTCGGCGGCCCACTGCGGGTCTCAAGCTCGTCGGCTTCGCGATCCGGGAGCGTCGCGGTGGTTGCAATGTCGCGTTCCCGCACGGCAATACATTCCGGATCGTCGTGCGCCTGATCCGATTCAGTGCACGGTTTCGCCGTGCTGGTCGCTCGTCGTCGTCCGTTCTTCTTTCAGTGAACCAGAGGGAGGGGTGTGGGGCCTGTGCGAAACCGCGTTCTGAGGGGTTTTGCACAGGATCCACGCCCTCTTCGGTCGCGCGTCGTTCAAAGAAATGTTCACGCACGCACCACCGCCCTCGACAAGGACGGCGACATCCTTGCCAACGGCAGAGCTCCGCGACACACGTCCG
>MNEX01000107.1 GCA_001917905.1 Acidobacteria bacterium 13_1_40CM_65_14 | reverse complement strand
GCTCGAGCGTCTCGGCCGTGTCGCCGACGCCGTGACGCATTTCGAGCGTGCGGTGGCGCTCGTGCCCGACAAATGGGCGTACCGATTCAACCTGGCGCACGGAATCGGAGCGGCGGGGCAGTGGGATCGCGCGATCACCGAGTATCGCGAAGCTGTCAGGCTTTTTCCGGCTGATTACGCCACGCAGTACAACCTCGCGCTGGCGCTTTACAAACGAGGCGATCCGAGCGCCGCGGTTCCGGAGTTCGAGAAGGCCATCGCGCTCGCGCCAAGCGAGCCCAGCTTCCACTTTTCGCTCGGCATGACGTTCGAGAAGCTCGGTCGCATGAGCGAGGCGGTGCGCGAATATCGCCGGTTTCTCGAAATGGACCCGTTGTCGCCAGATGCCGCCAAATTGAACACGCACATCGAAGCGTTGACGGCTCAGATTCAGGGCAGGGGCTCGAGCCTGGCGCCTCGGCCGTAACACGGAGCTCTGCCGTACAGGCTCTATACTACGATCGGTTTTGAGCCGATAAGATGCTGAAAGTCATGCGTCTGAAAGGTCTTGCCGCCCTCGCCACAGTCGCGCTGCTCGTCGCAGGCGCCGCGCCGCTTTTTGCTCAGTCTCTCGCCGATATAGCCAAGAAGGAAGAGGAGCGGCGCAAGAAGATTCCGGAACCGGCGAAGGTCTACACGAACAAAGATCTGGGCGCCGCGCCCGCGCCATCGGCGCCCGCGCCAGCCGCCTCGCCGGCGGCTACGGCGCCCGATGCTGCGAAGGACGCCGCTGCGGCCAAGGGCAAAGAGCAGGAAACCAAGGACAAGGAACCGCCCAAGGATCAGAAGTTCTGGGCCGGCCGCATGAAGACGCTGCGAGACGAGGTGGCTCGCAACGAGACGTACGCCGAGGCGATGCAGACTCGCCTCAACTCGCTCCAGGCCGACTTCGTCAACCGCGACGATCCCGCCCAACGCTCGGTCATCGAGCGCGATCGCCAGAAGGTCGCGAGCGAGCTGAGCCGTCTGAAGCAGTCAATCACCGACGGCAAGAAAGCCATCGCCGATCTCGAAGAAGAAGCGCGCCGCGCGGGCGTCCCGCCCGGCTGGCTGCGGTGACCGCGCGATCTCGCGTTCCGACCGATCTCCCCATCCTGCTCGTCGAGGACAAAGACTCGCTGCGTGAGATGCTGCGCCACGCGCTCGAAGCGCAGGGGCACAGCGTCGTCGAGGCGCGCGATCAGCCTGAAGCCGAAGCGACGCTGAAAGCGACGCGGCCCGCCATCGTGCTGTCCGATCTCCGTCTGCCGGAAGGCGACGGCTTTGGGGTGCTGCGCGCCGCCAAAGAGCTCGAGCCGGAGCTGCCGGTGATTGTCATGACGGCGTTCGGCAGCATCCAGGATGCGGTCGCCGCGATGAAGGAAGGCGCGCTCGATTTTCTCGCCAAGCCGGTCGATCCCGATCATCTGTTGCTGATGGTGGAGCGCGCGCTCATGCAGCGGCGCCTCGCCACGGAGAATCTGATCCTCAAAGAGGAGCTCGCCCAGCGCCGCGGCGCGCCGACGATCGTCGGTGACGATGTGAAGCTGAAGCAGGTGTCGCTGGCGCTGCATCGTGCCGCCGGCACGGATACCACCGTGCTGCTCGAAGGCGAGAGCGGCACCGGCAAGGAGCTGTTCGCGCGCGCGCTCCACGCGCTGAGTCCGCGCGCCGAGGGTCCGTTTGTCGCGATCAACTGCGCGGCGATTCCCGAAACGCTGCTCGAAACCGAGCTCTTCGGCCACGAGAAAGGCGCGTTCACCGGCGCGTCGGCGCGGAAGCCCGGCAAGTTCGAGCTGGCGCACCGCGGCACGCTGTTTCTCGACGAAATCGGCGATCTGCCGCTCTCGCTGCAGCCGAAGATTCTTCGCGCGCTCGAGGAGAAGCGATTCGAGCGCGTCGGCGGTACGCTGCCGCTGCAGGTGGACGTCCGCGTCGTCGCCGCGACGAACCGCAATCTCAAAGCGGCCGTCGCGGCGCGGCAGTATCGCGAAGATCTCTACTTCCGCCTCTCGGTCTTTCCGATCGTCATCCCTCCGCTGCGCGACCGTCCCGACGACATCCCGACGCTCGCGCGCTATTTCATCGATAAGTTCTGTCGGGAACTGAACAAGAAGTCGCTTGTGCTGTCGCCGGCCGCCGAGCAGGAGCTGCGGGCGTATGGGTGGCCGGGCAACGTGCGCGAGCTTCAAAACTGCATCGAGCGCGCGGCGATCTTGACCGAGGGCGAGACGATCCACCCACGACATCTGAATCTGTCGTTCCGCGACCGCACGCCGGCGCCGGCCGCCGCCGAGCCGGACGCCAGTCCGTGGGCGACCATGGATTGGTCGGGAACGCTGGCCGACGTGTCACGGCGCGTGATGACGGAAGTCGAGCGGCGGAAGATCGAGCTCGCGCTGAAAGAGGCGGCCGGTAATCGGGGTCGCGCGGCGGAGCTGCTGCAGATTAGCTACAAGACGCTGACGACGAAGCTGCGCGAGTACGGACTCGAGACCTGAGCGATCGGTCGGCGCCGATCATCCTTTGAATCCGACGCGCTTGAGCGCGTCCCGTATCTCCTTTTCGGTCACGTCGTCCACGATGGTTGTGGCGCCGACCATGGTCGGCAGCACGAAGTGCAGTCGCCCGGCGATCATCTTCTTGTCGTGCTGCATCGCCTCGATCATGTGCGCCGGGGAGAGGTCGGCGATGGGCGGCAGCGGGCCGAGGCTGGCGATCAGATCGGCGAGCGCCTGACGATCGCGATCCGCCAGGGCGCCGCGTCCGACGGCGATCTCCGCGGCGACGAGCATCCCGTACCCGACCGCCTCGCCGTGTCGAAACCGCCGGTACTTCGTCACCGCCTCGATGGCGTGTCCAGCCGTGTGACCGAAGTTGAGGATTCGCCGCGGGCCCGCTTCGCGCTCGTCCGCCGCCACGACGCTCGCCTTGATGCGGCACGACTCGGCGATGATCGGCGTGAGTGCTTCGGGCGCGCGTGCGAAGATCGCTTTTCGCTCGTTGGCGATGCGATCGAAGAGCGCGGCGCTCGAGGTCATGCCGTACTTGATCACCTCGTACAGCCCCGCCCGGAACTCGCGGCGCGGCAGCGTGCCGAGCACCTGCGGGTCGACCACGACCGCGTGCGGCTGGTAAAAGGCGCCGATCAGATTCTTGCCGAGCGGATGATTCACGCCGACCTTCCCGCCGATCGCGCTGTCGACCTGTGCCAGAAGCGTGGTCGGCACGTGGACGAGCGCGACGCCGCGCAGGTAGGTCGCGGCGGCGAAGCCCGCCATGTCGCCGATCACGCCGCCGCCGAAGGTCACGAGCGTGGTCGCGCGGTCGGCGTTCGCGCGCACGAGCGCGTCGTAGATGCGCGCGACGGTCGGCAGTTGCTTGAAGCGCTCGCCATCCGGCACGAGGATCGGTTCGCTCGCGTGGATCGCACGCGCCACCTGGCTGCCGTGCAGGCGCCAGACGAGCGGGCTCGAGACGACGACGCGCCGTGCCGGCGCGTGGAGCTCGTCGAGGAGACGCGCGAGGTGTTCGATCGCGCCGCCCTCGATCGTCACGGCGTACGGCCGCGACGGTGTGGCGACGTCAAGACGAACCGCATCCATCGAGATGCTTGGTAGGATAGCATCCGGGTGCGTTCGACCGATTTCCTGATCGTCGGCGGCGGCATTGCGGGACTCCGGGCTGCCATCGGTCTCGCCGCCGCCGGCCGCGTCCTGATTCTCACCAAGGCCGATCCGGCCGAGAGCAACACCGGCTACGCGCAAGGCGGCATCGCGGCGGCGATCGGCGCCGACGACAGTCCGGCGCTGCACGGGGCGGACACCATGCGCGCCGGCGACGGATTGTGCGACGAAGCGTCGGTGCGCGTCCTGGTCGAGGAAGGCCCGCACGACGTCCGCGAGCTCCTCGACTGGGGCACGCGCTTCGATCGCGAGGCCGACGGCCGCCCGGCGCTCGGCCGTGAAGCGGCGCACACCGTGCGGCGCGTGCTGCACGCCGGCGACGCGACCGGCCGTGAGATCGGCCGCGTCCTCTGGGAGCGCGTGCGCGCGCTGCCGGCGGTCGAGATCGTCGATCACGCGCTCGTCACCGAGGTGCTGGTCGAAGAAGGCCGCGTGTCGGGCGTCGCGTGTTTCGACGCACACGGCGCGCGGCAGGAGGTGCGAGCGCAATCAACGCTGCTCGCCACGGGCGGCGCCGGTCAAGTCTTTCGCGAGACGACGAACCCGACGGTCGCCACCGGCGACGGCATTGCGCTCGCGTTCCGGGCGGGTGCGCGCGTCGCGGATCTCGAGTTCGTCCAGTTTCATCCGACGGCGCTGAACCGTGCGGGCTCGCCGCGGTTTTTGATCTCGGAAGCGCTGCGCGGAGAAGGCGCACGCCTGGTCAACGCGGCCGGCGAGCCGTTCATGACGCGCTATCACCCTGACGGCGATCTCGCGCCGCGAGACATCGTCGCGCGCAGCATCGCGCGCGAGGCCGAGCGCACGGGTGGACCAGTGGCGCTGACGCTCGCGCACCTCGACGCCGCGTACGTGCGGCGGCGGTTTCCGACGATCGACGAGATGTGCCGCCGGCTCGGACTCGATCTCGCGCGCGATCCGATTCCCGTCGGGCCCGCCGCGCACTACATCATGGGCGGTGTGGACACGGACGAGTGGGGACGCACGTCGCTGCCCGGCTTGTACGCCGCCGGGGAAGTGGCGTGCACCGGCCTGCACGGTGCGAACCGGCTCGCGAGCAACTCGCTGCTCGAAGGCCTGGTGTTTGGCGCCCGGGCCGCGGCGGCCATGCGGCAGCAACCACGCGCAGCCGCGTTGAAGGCGGATCGCGTCATGGTCAATGGCTCATGGCTCATGGCGATGGCCAATCGATCGACCATGACCGTCAGCCATCCGCCATCAGCCATGACGAGCGAAGACGTCCGCGATCTGATGTGGCGAAACGTGGGATTGTTTCGGACGCGCGAGGGCCTCGAAGTGTCCGTGGCGGCGCTGGACGCCGCATATGCGGCCGCGGCGCCGCCGACCGCCGACGGCTGGCGCCATCGCAACCTCGTCACGGTCGCGCGCCTGATCGCGCACGCGGCGCTGCGCCGCGAGGAGAGCCGCGGCGGCCACTTCCGGGCGGACTTCCCGAAGCGCGACGATCTACACTGGAAGGTCCATCTCGTGGATGTTCGCGCCGATTAAACGCAAAGGACACAAAGGACGCCAAGGTCACCAAGGAAAGGCTCGCTACAATAAAACCTTTGTGTCCTTTGTGTCCTTTGTGTTCTAACAGCGTTGGAAACACCCCGATGTCGAAAAAAGCCGAGGCCGACTCGTTCGTCACCGAAATCACGCCCCGATCGCAGGACTTCTCGCGGTGGTACCTCGACGTCGTGCGGCGCACGGAGCTCGCCGACTACTCGCCGGTCAAGGGCTGTATGGTCATTCGGCCGTACGGCTACGCGATCTGGGAGCACATTCAGCAGGCGTTCGACGCCGAGTTCAAGCGGACCGGCCACGTCAACGCGTACTTCCCGCTGTTCATCCCGGAGAGCCTGCTGCACAAGGAAGCCGAGCACGTCGAAGGGTTCGCGCCGCAGGTCGCCTACGTGACGCATGGCGGCGGCGAAGAGCTCGAAGAGAAGCTCGTCATCCGTCCGACCTCGGAAGCGATTATCGGCACGATGTACGCGAAGTGGATCCAGTCGTGGCGCGATCTGCCGATCCTCATCAATCAGTGGGCGAACGTCGTCCGGTGGGAGAAAGTCACGCGGCCGTTCCTGCGGACCACCGAGTTCCTCTGGCAGGAAGGGCACACCGCGCACGAGACGCACGACGAGGCGGAAGCCGAGACGCTGATGATTCTCGATCTGTACGCGAGCGTTTCGGAGAGCGTGCTCGCGATGCCGGTCATCAAAGGCATGAAGAGTGAGAGCGAGAAATTCGCCGGCGCGCTGAGAACGTATTCGATCGAAGCGCTCATGGGCGACGGCCGCGCGCTCCAGGCGGGGACGTCGCACAACCTCGGGCAGAACTTCGCGAAGGCGTTCGACATCACGTTCCAGGCGCGCGACAAATCAGTGCAGCACGTCTGGGGAACCTCGTGGGGCGTTTCGACACGCCTCGTGGGCGGCGTCATCATGACGCACGGCGACGACAGCGGCCTCGTGCTGCCCCCGCGGCTCGCCCCGTACCAGGTGGTCATCGTGCCGATCGGCCGTGACAACTGGCGCGAAGCGGTCCTCCCGAAGGCGAAGGAGATCGAAGGTCAGCTGCGCGCGGCGGGCATCCGCGTGATGATCGACGAGCGCGACGAGCGTCCGGGCTGGAAGTTCTCCGAGTGGGAGATGCGGGGGGTTCCGCTGCGCGTGGAAATCGGGCCCAAGGACATCGAGAAGTCGGCCGTCCTGGTCGCGCGCCGCGACACGCGCGAGAAACAGAGCCTGCCGATGGACGGTCTGGCGGATCGGTTGCGCACGCTGCTCGACGAGATTCAGAAGAACCTGTTCGAGCGTGCGCGCCAGTTCCGCGACGAGCATACGCAGCGCGCGGCCACGTACGACGAGTTCAAGCAGATCATGGAAGGCCGGCCGGGATTCGTCATCGCCCCGTGGTGTGGATTGGCGGCGTGCGAAACGCAAATCAAGAACGACACGCAGGCGACGATCCGCAACATGCCGATGAACGGCGTCACGCCGTCGGGAAAGTGCATCCGCTGCGACGCGCCGGCGACGGCCGAAGCGTGGTTCGCCAAGGCGTACTGAGAGCCCGAATGGGCCGAAGAGATCAGAAGCGCCCGCGGCCATGCCTCGCGGTCCGCCGCGGGGCATCAGCGTTAGTTCGCGCCGGGGGTGGGGCCCCGGCGCCAGTGAAAAAAAGTTGGTGGGTTGGTCGCTAGCCAACGAGTCGCCGAAACGTATCGGGCCACCTCTTCTCGATCTTCTTCAGCACCGCGCTTCGCCTCGTGAGCCGTTCTCGTTTCAAAATCGCTTGAAACACATCCACGAGCCGATCGCGCCACCAGACATCTCTTGAACGCGAGTACGCGGCGGCCACCGGTGCGAGACACGCCGCATCGCCGATGAGCGACAGCGCCGCGAGCGATTCGACCGGCAGCGGCTGACGCGCGGTCTCCAGCCATTCACGCAGATCGTAAAGAGCAATCCTGCTGCCTCGCTTCGCCAGGGCGAGGTGCACCGCCGCTCGCGCCGTTGCCCATTCCTCGCGGCGGTTCGCCGCGGCTGCCGCCTCCCGATCGCGCACCTGTTCGACCAGTCGCAGCAGTTCGCTCAGCGCGACGTCGCCTCCGCGGCTTGCGACGGTCTGACGGATCGCCCGCGCCTCGTCAGGCACGGAGGGTTCAGCGCTCATCGCCGCCACCGGATCGCCGGCGAGTGATTTCAGCAGCGGCGCGACAGTCAGCGGATCGAGGTCGCGCAGCGCCTGCAGCGCCGCCACCCGCACGTCATTCGGCCGTGTGCGGTCGAGCGCCCTGGCGGTCAGGCGGTCCACGGCCGCCGCGCCGGGGGCACTCCGAAGAAATCGGCGCGCCACGCCGACCGCGGCGATCGCGACCTTCGAGTCCGTATCGTCGATGGCGCGGAGCGCTGGCGCAAGCGCGCGCGGATGCCCAATCGCGTCGAGCACCCGGAACGCGCCGATGCGAGTGGGGCCGGGGGCGTCAGAGTCGGCGACGGTGACGAGACGCCCGACCGCGCGCCCGCCGATGAGGATCAGGCGAGCCACTGCGGCCTCGCGGATGATGTCGCTCGCGGCGCCAAGATCGGCCACAAGCGCCGCGATCTGTTTGGTGGATGAGGCCTTGATTGGCACGGCAATCAGGAATTCAGAATTTGGAATTTGGAATTTGGAATTATGAATGTATTCCAAATTGCCTGGCCGGTCAGGCCCACGGTCGCGCGCGTCAGATTCTCGGTATTCGAGGTCAAGGGCCGGCCGGGACAATCCACACACAGGATCTGAGCGCCGGGGAAGATGATCGCGTCCTTGTTCGGCAGCTCACCATTCAATTCGCCAGTGACTCGCAGGAAGTTGCGCGAAGGAAACGCCACGCCGGCGCCCCAGCGGAACGCGCCGGACGGCGCCTCGAGGGCGCCGTCCGGCTTGCCGCGGAACTCGTACCCGCCGAAGCCAGACACCTCGACTCAAGCTGTACCTCCCGCGGTAAACAGCAGCTCAGCCGCACAGTACTACGGCTGAGGTGCCCTCGATGTCGAAAAAAGGCGGTTATTCCTTGAGACGCTTCGGGCCGACCACCCACGCGATGGCAATCCCGAGGACGTAGAGGCCAATCATTGGCGCGGCGAACACCGTCTGCGTGACCGGATCGCCGGTTGGGGTGATGACGGCGGAGATGATGAAGATGAGCAGCACGGCGTACTTGAACTGCGAGATGAGGAACCGAGCGGTGATCACTCTCATCTTCGCGAGGAAGAACACGAGCGTCGGCATCTGAAACACTGCCGCCATCGCGATCAGAAACTTCGTGTACAGCGAGAACACCGAATCGAGCTTCGGCATGAACACCAGATCCTGCGTGTTGAAGCTCGCGAAGAACGCCATCATCCACGGGAACATGATGTAGTGGTTGAAGGCCGCGCCGCCGACGAAGCCGAGCGTTGACAGCAGCACGAACGGGATCGCCATCTTCTTCTCGTTGGCGTACAGTCCCGGCGCGATGAACAGCCAGAGCTGATACATGATGAACGGCGCCGCCATGAGCACGCCGACGATCAGCGACAACTGGATGTACAGCGAGAACGCTTCGCCCGGCTCGGTGTAAATGAGCTTGCTGCCCGCCGGCAGGTGCTTCATTGTCGGCGCCATCAGGAAGTCGTAGATCTTCGTGATGAACGTGAAGGCGACGAGCAGTGCGATGCCGACCGCGCTGAGCGAATAGACGATACGCTTCCGGAGCTCGTCGAGGTGCTCCAGAAACGACATCTTCGCGCCTGGCGAATCGTCGTCTTCGTCGTCGGGAGCTATCGGGTAGGCCCCGGAGTGGGGACCCGGAAAAGGCACCAGGGACATGAGAGCTGCAGCTTACGCGCTGTGGCTGTGATCGACGGCGGGTTCCTCAACGTGATGTGGGGTCGAGGTCGCCGTTCCGGCCGCCGGCGGTGTTTGTTTGACGGTTTCGGTCTTCTGCTCTTCGATCCGGATTTCCTCCTCCAGCGTGTTGCGCAGCTCGTTCGACGCTTTCTTGAACTCGGCGAGGCTCTTCCCGAGCGACTTGCCGAGCTCAGGCAGCTTGCGGGGGCCAAAGATAATGAGCGCGATCACGAAAATGATGATCAGCTCCGGCATGCCGATGGAACCAAACATAGTGTCCTGCCTTCTCGAATCCGGACGGAAAACCCGCAGGCATTATAGCCCAGAAGTCGTTGCCCGACCATAAGTTATCTGTTACGATGCCAACTATGCGACGTTACCGTCCTTTACCCGCTGTGGTCTTCGCCATCGTGGTCTCCGCTCTCGTCGGCGGGTTCTTCGGCCGGAGCGCGCTCGCGACCGACGACAAAATCCCCGAGCACTATAAGGCCTTCACCGCCGCGTTGAACGCCATCGAGACGAGCTACGTGGACAAAGTCGAGTCCGACAATCTCGTCACGAGCGCGATCCGCGGGATGCTCGGCACGCTCGATCCGCACTCCAGCTATTTCACGCCGCGCGAGTACGCGCAGATGCGCGAGCGCCAGGAAGGCCGCTACTACGGCATCGGCGTCTCGATTATCGC
>MNEX01000294.1 GCA_001917905.1 Acidobacteria bacterium 13_1_40CM_65_14 | reverse complement strand
CGCCTATGGACAGGACGCGTTGGCTGTCGCCGACGGCGTCGTGTCTGCGGTGAAGGATGGAATCCCCGAGAACATCCCTGGTGTAACGTCCCGAGCAGTCCCGATTACGCTCGAAACCGTTGGCGGCAATCACGTCATCGTCAATCTCGGCGATGGTGTCTTCGCGTTCTACGCGCACTTGCAGCCCGGCTCGATCACAGTCAAGGTCGGCGACAAGGTGCGCCGCGGCCAGGTGCTCGGCCTTGTCGGCAATTCGGGAAACTCCACCGAGCCGCATCTCCACTTTCATCTTGGTGACGCGAATGCGCCGCTCGGCAGCGAGGGACTGCCGTACGCGTTTGACGCCTTCGACATCGAAAGCCGGATCGCCAGCTTGCAGGAGGAGAAACTATCGTGGACGCCATTCGCCACGCCCGAGCCGCGCACGATGGAAATGCCGCTCGAAAACGTCGTCGTCCGTTTCCCTGGGCGATAACGCGCGGTCCGGCTGCCTGTCCCGAGGTCCGCCGAGGGGAAGCCGGACGCCACCTGCGAGTGTTGGTTCTCGCGTGCTTCGCGAGTGCCGTCCTCGGCGCGGGACAGCCCTTCGACTTCGCTCAGGGCCGGCCCTTCGACTTCGCTCAGGGCAGGCCTGAGGATTCGCCGCTCACCGCCATCGAGACGATGATCCCGATGCGGGATGGCGTGAAGCTCTATACGCAGGTGTACTCGCCGAAGCAGACGAGCGAGCCGTTGCCGATCATTCTGCTGCGCACGCCGTACGGCACCGGATCGCTGAATCCTGGACGCATCGCGACGTCGCTCGCGCATCTCGTCGCCGACGGCTACGTCATCGTGCAACAGGACATCCGCGGCCGCTTCAAGTCTGACGGCGCGTTCGTCATGCTTCGCCAGCCTCGGGATGCGAAAGACACAAAGGCGATCGACGAGAGCACCGACACGTACGACACGATCGCGTGGCTGCTGGCGAACGTGCCGAACAACAACCGACGCGTGGGGATCGCCGGCACCAGCTACGGCGCGTGGCTCGCCGTCATGGGGATGCTCGATCCGCATCCGGCGCTCAAAGCGGTCGTGCCTCAGGCTTCACCGGCGGACATGTGGATCGGCGACGACTTCCATCACAACGGCGCGTTTCGATTGAGCTACGGGCTCGAGTACGCGTACCGGATGGAGTCGTCCAAGGAAGTCGCCGATCCGTCCGCGATCATCGATCGCGACGACACGTACGACTGGTATTTGAATCTGGGACCGCTGGCGAACGTCAACCGGCAGTACTTCCGCGAAAAGATCCCGACCTGGAACGATTTTGCGACGCATCCCGATTACGATGCGTTCTGGAAGCGGCAGGCATTCGCGCCGTGGCTCACGCGCGTGACGGCGCCGACGCTGAACGTCGCCGGCTGGTGGGATCAGGAAGATTTCTACGGTCCGCTGAAAATCTACGACCTGCTCGAGCGCCACGATTCAGCGCACGAGAACTTTCTCGTCGTCGGCCCGTGGAATCACGGCGGATGGTCGAGCGGCGAAGGACGGAAACTCGGACGCGTCGATTTCGGCAGCGCGACGGCCGCGTACTATCGCGAGAAAATCCTCGCGCCGTTTTTCGCGTACTACTTGAAAGGCAAAGGACGGGCGCCGGTCAGCGAAGCGTTGACGTTCAGGACCGGCGTGAACGAATGGGTGCGTCACGATGCGTGGCCGCCCACGCGCAACCTCGTCTACCGGCGGCTGTACTTGCGCAGCGAGGGCAAGCTCTCGTTCGATCCGCCGCCCGCAGCACCCGCGACCGCACCGGCGTTCGACAGCTACGTCTCGGATCCGGCCAGTCCTGTGCCGTATCGCCAACGGCCCATCAGGCTCGGCGTCGGCTGGACGACATGGCTCGTCGAGGACCAGCGCTTCGTGCATCGCCGGCCTGATGTCCTCGCCTGGTCGACCGACCCTCTCACCAGCGACGTGACGGTGTCTGGAAAGATCGTGGCGAATCTTTTCGCGTCCACGACCGGCACCGACAGCGACTGGATCGTGAAGCTGATCGATGTGTATCCGGAGAAATATCCCACCGATCCCGAGATGGGTGGCTATCAATTGATGATCGCGGGCGACGTGACGCGGGGACGCTATCGCAGGAGCATCGAGAAGCCGGAGCCGCTCGTGCCGGGCGCGGTGCAGCGCTACGAGATCGCGTTCGCCGGCAACGACCACGTCTTCCGGGCGGGACACCGCATCATGGTGCAGGTGCAGAGCACGTGGTTCCCGGTGATCGACCGCAATCCGCAGCGGTTCGTGCCCAACATCTTCCAGGCGCAGGAATCAGATTTTCAGCGCGCGACGCAGCGTGTGTTCCGCTCCGGGCAGCAGGCGTCCTACATTGCCGTGCCGGTCGAGGTCGCGCTGCGCTAGAGATAACGGAGAAGACGGAGGCAACGGATTCACACGGAGGAACGGAGCAACGGAGGACGAACGGAGAAAACGAGCGCATTCGATGCGGACGGCCTGCGCCGCCGCTTCGCGGCGCCGCATCGAATGCTCTCCTCCGTTTTGTCTCCGTTCCTCCGTTCCTCGGTGTTTAACCGTTGCGTCCGTCATTCTCCGTTAACTCCGCTACCCGAACACGCCCAGCGTCTCGAACCGTCCTTTCAACACCGCTTGCGTGTCGTCGTACGCGAGCCACTCCTTGATCATCGTCGCGTAGACGCTCCGGAAATCGGTCGTCATCTTCAGATTGCCGTCGTCGAGATCCGTGAGGCTCGGCGCGCGGCCGTAGAAGCCGCCCTTGACGTGCTTGCCGACGACGAACATCGGCGTCGCGGTGCCGTGATCGGTCCCGAGGCTGCCGTTCTCCTCGACGCGGCGTCCGAATTCCGTGAACATCATCACCGCGACGTCGTCTTCGCGACCGATGCGTTTGATGTCTTCCATGAAAGCGCGCACCGCGTCGGCGGTGTACATGAGGAGACGGCTGTGCAGGTCGGCTTGCTGGACGTGCGTGTCGAATGAGTTCCCCTGATAGGTGACGTAGTACACGCGGGTCGGCATGCCGGCCGCGATGAGCGCGGCAACCCGCTGCAGGCCGCTGCCAAACGCGTTGCCGATGCCGTAGTCCACCGTCGTTCGATACGACGCCGATGCTCGCCGAACGAAGTCCGAGCTGTCGGTCCCATTCCGCGCCGTCGCCGCGAGGAAGTCGCGTGTGGCATTCGACGTGGCTCGCGTGCCGCTCAGCGTCACCAGGGCTTCCTTCTCCGCGTCGGTCCCGTCGCGGCGGAAGCGAGCCGGATCGTCGAACACGAGCGGTGAATGACGTCCGCTTCGGACGGCGAGCGATTGCGAGGTCCCGAGATTGACGATGACATTGTGCGTCGCCGGATCGTAGCGCTGGTCGGCGAGCCGTCCGAGCCACCCGAGCGGCTCGCCGCTGTTCGGCACGCCGGTGTGCCAGAAACTCATCGACGAGAAATGCGAGAAGCTCGGGTGCTCGTAGCCGCAGCCGTGCACGACGGCCATGAGACCGTCCTTGTAGAGCCGCTCGAAGCCGACCATCGACGGATGCACGCCAAATCCATCGGCGAGCTTGATGACCTCGCGCTCGGGAATCCCCAACGTCGGTCGCGCGCGATAGTACGCGGGATCGCCGTAGGGCACGACGGTGTTCAACCCGTCGTTGCCGCCGGACAGCTCGAGGACGACGAGAATGCGCTCGGGATGGTGTTCGGCGCTCGTGCCTTGCAGCGCCTGCGCCGTCAGCGCCGCCGACGTGCGGCTCAGGAACAACGGCAGCCCCGCACCGACGCCGATCCCGTACAGGCCGCGCGCCAGGAACTCACGCCGCGAGCACGAACAGCGGGTCATTCCAGTCCTCCCCTCTCACCGCACTGATCAAACACAAAGGACACAGAGGACACAAAGGAACGCGAACTGGTTTCGGCTTCGTGTCCTTTGTGTCCTTTGTGTTGATTCAGCGCCGCAACACCAAGTCGAAAACCGATCTATCCGAGTTGATACTCCGGCATGCTGAGCACCAGATACAACAGTTCCCGGAGCGCCGGCTCAAGCGTCTCGCTCGGCTGCACCGTAGAGCCGTGCAGCTTCTCACGGAGAAAATCGACGAGAACCTTCCTGTCCTTTTCATCGATCGGCACGCGGAGAAACCGGCGGATGAAATGATCGACGACCGCATCGGACGTGTTCGCGTGAGCCGCCGCGACGATCGACGTCAGGCTCACGTCCGCCACGCGTCTCGGGATCGGCTTGGTCCGTTCGTACGCCAGGACGTAGCCGCGATAGCTCGCGTAGCGCGTGTTGAAGTCCTCGTCGCGGTCGGCCATCATGTTCGCTTCCGCGTCCCCCGTGCCGTCCTTCGTCGCCTCGGTGATGTTCTTCCCTTTCGCGAGCTGCTCGCCGACGCGCGCGTAGATGGGCGGCATCGACCGATCCGGCGCGCGGAACGATTTCACGTCCGGGAACAGGACGTCGCGGAAGACGTTGCCGCGTTGAAAGAGCGTGGCCGGCGTGATCCACGTGCGCCCGCCCGCCCAGCCGGCCACGTTCGGCGGATCGAAGAGCGCCTGCCCCAGGCCTCCCGTCATGCGGCCGAAGTCGGGGATCGTCGGCAGGTCGCGCAGTCCCATCTTCTTGTACGTCGAGACGACGAGCGCGACGGGACTCTTGATCTGCGTCGCGTCGGATTTCGAGCTGTAGAAGTCCCTGGAGAGGAAGATCTGCGTGAGCAGCGGCTTCAGTTGGTAGCCGCTGTCGCGGAACGTTCGACCCAGATTCGTCTTGACCGGCGTGGACATGTCGTCGCGTACGAAGTATCGATAGAGCTTCGCCGCGACGAACTCGGCGGTCACCGGCTGGCGGAGGATGGCGTCAATGATGTCCTCGCCGTTGAAGGATCCCGTCCGGCCGAGAAACGCCTTGTCGCCGAAGTCGTGCTGCTCCGCATCGAACTTGAACGCGAGCACGTCGTTGGTCCACCCGGTGAACGAACGCGCCGCCTCGCGGACGTCGCGCTCCGTGTAGTTCCCGACGCCCATCGTGAACAGCTCGAGGAGCTCGCGGCCGAAGTTCTCATTCGGGTGTTTCTTGACGTTCTCGCCGTTGTCGAGATAGACGAGCATCGCCGGGTCTTTCAGAATCCCTATCAACAGATCGCGGAAGCTGCCGGCCGCGTGCGCGCGAAGCATCTCGTTCTGCTGCAGCATCATCCGGTAGTCGCGCACCTTGACGTCGCCGGTCGCGAAGTGGCCGTGCCAGAAGAGCGTCAGCTTTTCCTCGAGCGGTCGCTTCGTCGTCAGCATCCGGTTCGCCCACCAGACGCCGAGCCGCTGCGTTTCGATGCTGTTGGCGCGGAGACCGTAGAAGAACTTGTCGACGACCGGTTGGAGGCGGCGGTCTGATCCTTCCGGCAGCACCTTGACGCCGAGCGCGGCGCCGCGCTCGCGCGCGAGGCGCACCGCTTCGGCCCGGCTCGCAGGAAACGGATCCATGCCGGGATCCCACGTCCCGGACGGATCGAATGGCTTCAGCGCGCGGTTGTCGATGGCGTCGTAATCGACCAACGAGCTCACCGCCTGCTTCGGGGTCATGGCGGCGAGGCGCGCGACGTCGTCAGGAGTAGCGCCGAAGCCGGCGCGCTCGATGAGATGCGCCGCGCGGTCGCCGTTCCAGTCGCTCGCGGCAATCGGCGAGAGATCGTCGACCCAGGTGGCCGGTCCGTCGGCGAGTGTCACGGGAACGAGGGCGAGGCCGCAAAGAAACGACCAGACCGGAACGAACCGACGCCAGCAGGTCATGAAGCCTCCTGCGTTGGGAAGGCCGATGGTACAACACCATTAGGCCGAACACGACACCGATTGAAGCCTTCGCGCAACGTTTGTCGTTCAACGCGGAAGTCGTGAAAGAATTGAGGATTCTCTCGAAAGACATTTTGCCGCCTGGGACGAGCGGCTATAAAGATCTGTCGGCGACCGGTTCAGGTGTTTGGAGGTTCCGGATCCTTCTGGTACGGTAGGGCAGTGAAGATCACCGCCTACTTCGAGGCGATTCGGAGGCGCCCCGATCGAGCGGTGATTCGAAACGAGTGGATCGAGCGCGCGATACGCTCACCAGCTCGTGAAGAAGTCCAAACCGATGGCCGAATCCGACGATGGGTTCAGGTACCCGAGATGGAAGATCGTTATCTCGCGTGATTCTGCTGCCCGACGGTGAAACCGTTCACAACGCGTTCTTCGATCGTGGATTCAAACCATGAAGATCCGATACTTCGCTGACACTGATACTCTCTACATCGAGTTTCGTGATGTCCCGGTCAGTGAGACTCGCGATCTCGACGAGAACACCGTCCTTGACCTGGACGCGCAGGGAGACATCTCGGCGATCACGGTCGAGCATGCGTCCGAGCGTGCAGGTATTCCGCAATTCTCATACGAGCAGATCACTGCGGCACCCGGCTAGCGGCTTATCCTTTTTTATTCACTCCTGGCTTGGCGCCCTTCTCGACGAGGAACGTGACGACGGATTCGTAGCGTAACGCCTTCGCCGCGTCGAGCGCCGTGCGGCCGTCGGCGTTGGCGGCATTGACGTCGACGCCAAGCTCCACCGCCAGCTTGACCGCTTCGAGTGTGAGCGCTTCGCGTTCGGCGCGGCCGAGCTGAATCCACGCCGTTCCACCGCCCATCCCCGTCGCGGCCATCAGCGCCGTCGTCACATCGATGCGGCGTTCGAATCCGTCGCCGCCTTTCGCCTCGACGATGTGCTCACCGCGGTGCACGACGAGCGGATCGGCGCCGTGGTTGACCAGCAGGCGCATCACGCCCGATTCGCTGAAACGCGCGGCGAGCCAGAACGGCGTCGCGCCCACCAGTTCGGGATTGAAATTGAAGTCGCGCGAGGAGCGGCGGGTAGGCGTCCACGTCTTCAGCGGCGCGTTCGCGTCTGCGCCGTGGTCGAGGAGCGCGGTCACCATCTTCTCGTCGCGACGCATGATCGCCACATGCAGCGCGGTGAAGCCGGCTTTGGCCGCGTTCGGGTCGGCGCGTTTCTCGAGGAAAAACTCGACGAGCTCTCCGTACCCTGCGTGCGCCGCCAGCGTCGTGGCGCTGACGCCCCAGGCATCCGCATCGTCGACGTTCGCGCCGGCGGCGACGAGCAGCTTCGCGGACGCGAGATCGCCGGCGCGCGCCGCAAACATCAACGCCGTGTCGCCGCCGTGCGGGATGGCGCGGTTGTAGTCGAGATGACCGTGCGGCGGCACCGCCATCACCTCGCTCCAGACCTCCGAGCGAGCGTGAACGTCGGCGCCGTGCGCGAGGAGCATCTTCACCGCGTCGGGATGTTTCTGCGACACCGCCCACATGAGCGCGGTCTGGCCGCGCGCGCCGCGCGCGTTCACGTGGGCGCCCTTCGCGATCAGCTGTTCGACGACGTCGGCCTTGCCCGAGCGAGCGGCGACCATCACCGGCGTCTCGCCGGCGAGGAGCGCGGCGTTCGGGTTCGCGCCAGCCGCCAACAGCTTCGCGACCATGGCGACACTGCCGTTCTGACTCGCGGTCCAGAGCGGCGTGACGCCAAGATCGTTTGCGGCGTTCACCTTTGCGCCGGCGCGAATCAGCAGGTCGGCGCTTTCAAGATCGTCGCGGTAGCTCGCCCAATGAAGCGCGGTCGTGCCGTCCCCCTCGGCCGCATTGACGTCCGCCTTCTTCTGCAGCAGCGCGCGCACCGCATCCTTGTCAGCGGTTTTCGCCGCGTCGAGGAGAGCGAGTCGATCGCTGGCAGCGCCGAACAGAAGGACGGCGAGTCCTAACGGGATCAAGCGCTGCCGCGTGACTCTCATGCGCGCCATCCTCTGATTCTGTCTACTTTTTCTCAATGGTGGCGGGGCCCCACGGGCACCCCAACGCGGCTGCCGCGTTGGGGACCCCGCCATCTCGCCGCGAGCTATCGCTGACACCTCGCCTCGGATTCCCGGTCCTCGGCGAGGTGTGGCCGCAGGCGCTACATCGACAGCGTATCGAGCGGGAGCTTGCCGGTGCTGCCGCCGATTCGCTCCACCGGCACGTCCATCTTGTCCATCAGCGTCACCAGCAAATTCGCCATCGTCGGCTTGTCGGTGTACGAGAGATGGCGGCCGCCTTTGAGTGTGCCGGCCCCGCCGCCCATGACCAGGAGCGGCAAGTTGTCGCCCGAATGCTTGGTGCTGTTGGAAATGCCCGAGCCGTACAGGATCGTCGTGTGATCCAAAAGCGATCCGTCGCCGTCGCGTGTCGCGCGCAGCTTCGCCAGGT
>MNEX01000190.1 GCA_001917905.1 Acidobacteria bacterium 13_1_40CM_65_14 | reverse complement strand
CTCGCCGTGCTCGCCAAACGCTTCGCCGTGATCGCCGGTCGCGATGATGACGGTCTCGGAGGCGCGATCGCCGAGCGCGTTCAGCAGTCGGCCGATCTCGCGGTCCACGGTTGCGATTTCCTCGTCGTAGCGCTCGAGGATCGGCCGCGAGGTGTTGCCGCTGTACGGCGCATGCGGCTCGAAGAAATGGACCCAGAGGAAAAATGGTCGTTGGTCGTTAGTCGTTGGTCGTTGGTCGTTAGTGGTTGGTCGTTGGTCGTTAGGCGTTGGTCGTTGGTCGTTAGTGGTTGGTCGTTGGTCGTTGGGCGTTGGTCCTTGGTCGTTGGTTCCCAGCCACGCGATCGCTTCGTCTACGACCTGCGACGCTGGACGCTCGTTCACTTGCCGGCCGTCGGCGCCGCGGGGCAGATGATCGCCGTACACGTCGAAACCGCGGTCGAGGCCAAACTGGTGATCGAGGGGAAACGCTGCGACGAATGCCCCGGTCTTGAAGCCGCGCGCGTGCAGCACGGTTGCGATCGTCGGCACGGTGGCCGACATGTGCAGCCCATTGTCGCGCGCGCCATGGCCCGGCGGATACCGGCCGGTCAGGATCGTCGCGTGCGACGGCAGCGTAATCGGCGCGGCGGCGTAAGCGCGCTCGAAGCGCACGCCGCGCGCGAGGCCGTCGAGCACGGGCGTGTGCGCGCGCGCGTAGCCGTAGGCGCCGACGTGATCGGCCCTCAGCGTATCAATGGTGATCAGCAACAGGTTTTTCGCGCGCGGGCTCGCGTTCTGTCGCGGCGCTCGCCCGCACGCTGCGGTTGCGATGATCGCGACCGCAATGATGGCTGATCGCCATGAGCCATGACGAGCGCTCACCGTGAGGCTCCGAGCGACGCGAGGAGCTTCGCGGCGGCATCGCGCTCGCGCTGGTTGCGCGTCGGTGACGCCAACACGGCGCGGTAGGTTTCGATTGCGCGTTTCGTATTGCCGGACTCCTGCAGCGCGATGCCGAGATTCAGCCGCGCCTCGACGAACTCTGGCGCGGCGGTCAGCGTGCGCTCGAACCACGGGATGGCCTCGGCTGGTCGATGCGCTTCGACGAGCAGCACGCCGAGGCCGTTCGCCGCCTCCGCCGTTCCCGAGTCGATCTCCAGTGCGCGCCGGTACGCCTCTTCGGCGCCGGCCCGATCGCCGGACGCTCGCCGCGCGTTGCCGAGATTGGCGGCGTACGACGCGTTGTTCGGATCGATCGCGGCCGCGCGCTCGAACTCGATCGCCGCGTCCTGCGCACGGCCTTCGTCGACCGCGACGAGACCGAGACCGTTGTGCGCGGTCGCGCTGTTCGGGTCCAACGCGATCGCCGCGCGCTCGGCCCTGGCCGCTTCTTCGCGCAGCGCGAGTGCCGCCGCGCCGGTTGCCGTCTGGGCCCCGTCGCGGGCGGCGACGGCGAGATCGTGGAGCAGCGCGGCGTCTGCCGGCCACCGCCGTGCCGCCCACCGATAGATCGTGAGCGCCTTGCCGGCGTTCCCGGTGTCCTTCAACGCTCGTGCCGCGGTCGTCTGGAAGACCGGCGACTCCGGATGCTCGCGCGCGAGCGGCTCGAGCAGACCGAGCGCGTTGGGCCGGTGCGCGTTGAGCGCGCTGAGCGCGTCTTCGAAGCGGTTCCAGACGCCGATCATCTTCGCGGGGTTTGCGGGGTTCGCGAGGTTCTCGGGGCTCGCGGTGCTGGCGACGTAGCCCAGGGCTCGCAAGCGCTCCGCGCTTTCGGGCGATACCTCGCGCTTTGCGGAAGGGCCTGCGCTCGCTCGAATCGCATCGATGCGCGCGCTCATGGCGATCGCGATCGAGCTCTGCGCTGGCGCGAGATTCTGGAGCTGCTGCGGATCGCTCTGCAGGTCGTACACCTCCATCGCTGATCCGGCGCGGATCGTCATCCAGCGGCCGTCGGTCAGCGCCTGCAGCGGACTCCAACCTGCGACTCTCGGATATTCCGTTTCGCTGTACAGGTCCGGCTGAAGCCGGACGCCACCGGAACCGGCGCTGTTCCTCTCGTGTGTGGTGTCCGGCTTTAGCCGGACCTCTGATAGGAGATCGCGTCCTTTCATTTCGCCCGGCGGCGCGACGCTCGCCGCGCGGAGAATCGTCGGCGCGACATCGGCGAGGGTGACGGCTTCGTCGCGAACCGCGGAGGCGTGACCCGGCGCAGCAATCACGAGTGGCACGCGCAACGTCGAATCGTAGACGAGCATGCCGTGCGTCCGCTCGCCATGATCGCCGAGCCCTTCGCCATGATCGCCGGCGATGATCATCAGCGTGCGATCCGCAAGCGCGTGCGCCCCCAGCCACTCGAACACGCGCGCGATTTGCGCGTCCGCATACGCAATCTCATCCTCGTATGGCGATTTCGTTCGCCCGCGGAATTCGGCGGGCGGTGCGTACGGCGCGTGCGGGTCGTAGAGGTGGATCCACACAAAGAATGGTCGTTGGTCGTTGGTCGTTGGTCGTTGGTCAGTGGTCGTTGGTCGTTGGTCAGTGGTCGTTGGTCGTTGGTCAGTTCGGTGGTCGAGCCATGCGAGCGCGGCGTCGACGACGGCCGACGCAGGGCGTTCGGCTTCGAGCCGTTCGGTGGCCGCCGGGTCGCGCGGGATGCGATCGTCGTACGTGTCGAATCCCGCCCAGAGCCCGAAGCGGCGATCCAGCACGTACGCGCCGACGAACGCGGCGGTCCGGTAGCCCGCGTTCTTCAACAGCCTCGCGACGGTCGGGTGCGCGTCGCTCAATGCGACGCCGTTCTCGCGCACGCCGTGCGCCGGTGGCAGCAGCCCGGTGAGGATGGTCGTGTGCGACGGCAGCGTCAGCGGCGCCGCCGTTCGCGCCGCGGTGAAGCGGACGCCGTTCGCGGCAAGGCGATCGAGGTTCGGACTGATGCCGGCGCCGAGACGATCGGCGCGCCACGTGTCGATGGTAATCAGGAGAACGTTCGGTCGCAGCGACGGCGAGACCGCGCGGCCGCACCCCAACACCGACGCCGACAAGAACATCCAACCGCAGAGCGCGCAGAGCACGCCGAGAAAACTTTTCTTTGCGCTCTCTGCGTTCTCCGCGGTTGCCTTTCGTCGCGTCACTTCGCGAGTGTCGCGCGCAGCGCCTCGAAGAACACCTCCGCGGCCTCGCGCACGCTGTCGAGCGACACGTGCTCCGCGTCGCCGTGCATGCCGGCGATGGTGTCGGCGGAGAGGATCGCCGGGAAAATGCCGTAGCTCTTGACCCCTCTGGGCCGGAACGCGTTCGAGTCGGTGCCGTACGGAATGAGCATCGGCGTCACGATCGCGTCGGGATGGCGCGCTTTGATGGCCGCCTCGAGATTCCGGTAGAGCGGCGTGTCCTGCGGCGTGACGATCGGATCGTCCGACTCGTTGATCAATTCGATCTTCAGCGACGGATCGCCGAGGCGCCGCGCGACTTCGGCGATCCACTCGTCCTTCGTCGTCCCCGGCAGCACGCGGCAGTCGAGGCCGACTTCGGCGACCGACGGAATCACGTTGATCTTCGGCGGATCGCCGACGCCCGATCGCAGCCACGTGACCGCGATCGTCGACTGCTGGATCGCATGGGTGAACTTGTTTGTCGCGAACGTCCCGACGCGCGCGCGCATGACGTCAACCAGAGACGGTTGCAGGGCGGGCCTTTCACCCCTCGACGAGCTCGGGGTGCCCTGAGCCTGTCGAAGGGCAGGCCCGCCTGACTCGCGGCCCTGAAAGGGCCGCGCGACATCGGTTTTTGCGACGTCGGATTCCGATAGCAGCCGAGCGACAGCGCGGACGAGGCGATCGTTGGGATTCTGATCGTTCGGCTGACTGCCGTGGCCCGCGACGCCTTCGGCGCGCACCTTCAGCCAGACGATCTTCTTCTCCGCGACCGCGATGCCGTACACCAGCTTGCCGGCGGCGAACAGCTCGCGGCTGCCGAAGCCGCCCTCGTCGATCACGTACTCGGGATCCAGCTCGGCGTAGTGGTTCGCAATCATCCAACGCGCGCCCATCGCGCCTCCGACTTCCTCGTCTGGGTGCGCCAGCAGGATGACGTCACGGTTCAGCGGAACGTTCTGGCGCTTCAGCCGGAGAAACGCGAGAAGCTGCGCGATGGCCTGGCCTTTCATGTCCATCGCGCCGCGGCCCCACAGGACGTTGTTTACTCCGGGGGCCCCTGCCCCCCGGTTGGGCTCCGCGGGGACCCCAACGCCCCGCTCCGCATCCGTGATCACCGGCGTGAACGGATCGGTGCTCCATTGACTGCGATCCGCCGGCACGACGTCCATGTGATGCAGAAGGACGATCGGCTTCCCGGCCGGCGGCGAGAGCGTAGTCTTCAACCGCGCGTAGAGGATCGCCTTGCCCGGCGCCGACTCGTAGCGCTCGACCCGAATCCCGTCGCGCTGGAAGATGCCCGCGAGAAAATCCGCGGCCTTCCGCGTATCGCCCGGCGGGTTCGACGTGTCGATGCGAACGTACTCTTGAAGAAGGCGCGTGGCTTCGTCGACCGTCTGCGCTCGCATCGAACGCTGGGCGAACACAAAGGACACAAAGGATACGAAGAAAATAACCACCACGGAGGACACGGAGGACACGGAGGGGCAAACCTTTTTGTACAAGAGAGGATTCATCCTCCGTGTCCTCCGCGTCCCCCGTGGTGGAGAGTTACTCATATCGCCTCGAACACTCCGGTCTCTTTGTTTTTTCTCACGCGATCCCATTGGAAGTACCGTCCGTTCATCGCGAGGTACACGCCGGCCGGCAGCGTCTGCGCGAACGACAGCGCGCTGCCGAGATTGAACAAGCCGTCCGAGCTGCCAAACGCGTACGGAACCATCGCGCCGGTCAGCACGATGGTCTTGCCCGATGCCGGCGGCAGCGCGGCCGCCAGCGCCGCCGCGGTCTCGACCATCGTGTCGGTCCCGTGCGTGACGACGATGCGCGATTCCGAGGCCTGCCTGCATTGCTCGACGATGAGCGCGCGATCGGCGTCGGTCATGTCGAGGCTGTCGATCATCATCAGCGTGCGAATCGAGACATCGATCCGGCATCGCCCCAGCCGCAGCATCTCGGGCAGATGCGTGTCCTTGAATTCCAACGACCCGGTCAGCTCGTCGTATTC
This sequence comes from Acidobacteria bacterium 13_1_40CM_65_14, assembly GCA_001917905.1. GTDB lineage: Bacteria > Acidobacteriota > Vicinamibacteria > Vicinamibacterales > CAVVIG01 > QHWF01. Next base: position 6,246 of record MNEX01000190.1, on the reverse strand, counting down.
CTTGTCAAAGGTCCCGCCTGTCACGAAGATCCGGATCGCAGGCATCCTAGCGGACCGTATCCACTGAAGAGGTACTGGTCACATCGAGCCTTCGACCACCACTTTCGGGCCGCGACAACGCGGGGTCCCCAACGCGGCAGCCGCGTTGGGGTGCCGTCGCGGGGTCCCCGCCGCGCACGCTTGCGCGGTGGGGTGCGAGCGGAGCGGCCCGGTAATAGATGCGAGGAGACACGCCTCGAGTCGCAGTATAGTGGCCCTCCACATTATTCACTCTCGAGCAGGAGGTGTCGGATGAGGCGTGTGTTATTGGCCTTCGTCGTGGTCCTGGGCGCGGTCTCAGCGTGGGCGCAAACCGATCCCGCCGTCGGCACGTGGAAGATGAACGCGGCGAAAACGAAATACGACCCGGGTCCCGCCCCGAAGAGCAACACCATCGTCATCACCGCGGTCCCCAACGGCGTCAAGGTGAGTGCAAAAGGGGTCGATGGTGAGGGCAAGCCGACGAGCACGGATTACACCGTCAAGTATGACCGCAAGAGCGTGCCGGTGAAGGGCCCGGCCGCGTACGACAGCGTCTCGGCGTCGCGCATCGATCCGAACACGACGCAACTGGAGCGCAAGAAGGCCGGCAAAGTGGTTCAGACCGCGACGCGCGCTGTGTCGAGCGATGGAAAAACGATGACCGTCACCACGACGGGCACCGACGAGAAGGGCAGGAAGATCAACACCGTCGCGGTGTTCGATAAGCAGTAACGCCCAGCAGAACCACGAAACCACGAAAACGCGAAAACCGAACACACGAAAAGGTTTTGGTTTCGTGCTTTCGTGATTTCGTGGTTTCGTGGCCGGCTTGCTATTGTTCCGTCGCCGGCGTTCGTCCTACGCATAACATAGGGCCTCCGGAGCCGCCCAATATAATGCAGTCCGTGAGATTTCAGTCGCGCATGGACGCAGTGCAGGCGCCGATCGTTCAGGTGATCGGCGATCTCATTCGTCAGGTACCGGGCACCATCTCGCTCGGTCAGGGCGTCGTCCATTACGGTCCGCCGCGCGAGGCGATTGACGCGGCGCGCCACGCGCTTGCCGATCCGGCGACGCACGAATATCAGGATGGCTTGGGCATTCCGATCCTCGTCGATCGCCTGACGGCGAAGCTGAAAGCCGAAAACGGGGTCGACGTCACGCGCGGCGGCAAGGTGATGGTGACGGCCGGCGCGAACATGGCGTTCGTCCACGCGGTGCTCGCCGTCACACAGCTCGGCGACGAGATCATCCTGCCGGTGCCGTTCTACTTCAATCACGAGATGGCGATCGACATGGCCGGCTGCACGACGGTCCGTGTGCCGACCGACGATCGCTATCAGCTGCGGCTCGACGCCATCCGCGCCGCCGTCACGCCGCGCACCCGCGCCATCGTCACGATCTCGCCGAATAACCCGAGCGGGGCCGTGTTCACCGAATCGTCGCTGCGCGAGGTGAACACGCTTTGCCGCGATCGCGGCCTGTATCACATCGCCGACGAGGTCTACGAGTACTTCACGTACGGATCCGCCCGGCACGTGTCGCCTGGATCGTTTGCCGGCGCCGAGGGGCACACGATTTCGATGTACTCGCTGTCGAAGGCGTACGGGTTCGCCGGCTGGCGCATCGGCTACATGGTGTACCCCGATCATCTCGCATCAGCGATGATGAAAGCCCAGGACACGATCCTCGTCTGCGCGCCGGTCGTGTCGCAGGTGGCCGCCGCGGCGGCGCTCGACGTTGGCCGCGCCTACTCCGGGCCGCACGTGCACGAGCTCGCCGAGATTCGCGACATCGTGCTGCGCGAGCTCGGGTCGCTCGCCCCGCTGGCCGACGTCCCGGCGGCCGACGGTGCGTTCTACGTGATGCTGAAGGTCAACGTACCTCGTCGCTCGCCGCCTTCGCCGGCGAGCGGAGGCGGGACGGCTTCAGCCGAGTGTCGGGATTCAGCCGATCGATCGATCGCGATGACCATTGCCGAGCGATTGATCCGCGAGCACAAAGTCGCGGTCATCCCCGGGCCCGCATTCGGGATGACCGACGGCTGCTACTTCCGCGTCGCGTACGGCGCGTTGCAGAAGGAAACCGTCGCCGAAGGCATCGGCCGTTTGGTCAAAGGTCTTCGCGCGATCGTGGACTGATCTGACGCAGCAGCGCCCGCGGCCATGCCGGGGCCCCCAGCGCGGCAGCCGCGCTGGGGTGGCGTGCCGAGCCGAGGACATGTAAATCCGAGGCGAGGCATCAGCGTCAGTGCGCGCTGGGGGTGGGGCCCCAGCGCCAGTGAAAAGCGCCGGCGGCCACACCGAGCCGAGGACTGGGAATCCGAGGCGAGGCATCAGCGATAGGTCGCGCTGGGGGTGGATTCCCCACCATTTGTCAACTGTCCTCCCGAGTCACGCGGGAACCGCGACGGGAATTACGAAGCGAATGGGATCATAGAGCGTGCGATGACGGAGCATAACCACCAGGATGCGAAGCAAGCGGTCCACGACACTGCGCAGCGCGCGCCCGTGCGTGTGGCCACGCGCGCGGAGGCGGCGATAGTACGCCGCACTGGCGGCGTCGTGCTGGAGACTGACGCGTCCCCAGTGATAGGCGGCCTCGCGCAACCGAGGATGACACGCGTAGCGCATACTGACCACGCGACGCTTCCCGCTCGCCTTCGTGATCGGCGCGACGCCGACATGGGCGCGCACGCTGTCATAATCGCGGGTGGCCAGCGGCTGAGTGGCATCGACGAGCATCGTGACGGTGACCATTCTCCCGACTCCCGGCAAGGACTCGAGAATCTCGACGTCGCGATGCTCTCCGGGCTCCGCCTCAGACGCTGGCCGCTCGCGCAGCACGGTGAGCAGATCCTCTTGGCGCGCCTCACAGCGCTTCAGTTGCGCCGCGACGACCCGGATCTGCGGCATCAACAGCTCCACCGCTTCGCGCGTCGCCTCGGCCACCCCGGGGGCCAGGTAGAAGGCGGGGGCCTGGGTCGCGGCGAGGACGTCGGCGGCGGTGAGCCGTCGAATGTGGTGGCGCTTGAGCAGGGTCAGCACGTCGGTCCGCGTCAGCGCCCGTTGGGCGGCCGGCGTGGCGGCTTGCTCGAGCAGGGTCCAGAACCACGGCTCATCAGCCGCGGGACACAGCGGCAGCACGGCCGGCGCGATGCGATAGATCTGATCGCGCAGCCGATTGGTCAACCGGCCCAGGTCGCGCTTCAAATCGTCCTCGGCGTGCGCGAGTTCGCGCAGCTGCATCACCACGGCGTCATCGAGCTGGACGCGCCGAAACGCGCGCGGATCGGTGCGCCGCGAATCCGCCAACACCAAGGCATCGCGCCGGTCGTCTTTTGCGCCCGCCACCGTATGGCGATCCCGGAACCGATCGAGCTGTTTCGGGTTGAGCGCAAACACGGCGAAGCCCCGTTCGAGCAGGGTCGCCACCAACGCCCCGCGCGGCGTTTCAATGGCCACCGCGATCTGCGCCGGCGCGGCGCCGGTGCGTTCCAGCAGCGCCGTGATTGCAGTCTGGACCGCGGCCGCGTCATGCGCCACCTGGCGCTCCATCACGATCAGCCCCGTGGCATCCATCAGGCAGATCTGGTGGGCCTCGTACCCGCCATCAATGCCAAGAAACCAGGCATAGTGTGTGTGCATCCAAAGAGTCTCCCGTGTGCGTGGGCTGGCCGTGGTGCGTCCTCGTCCCTGTACTGGCGCTCGTGGCGCGATTCCCCACTGGAGGTACACCACGGCATCCCCGTCGGGGCGCAGATCCACCCCAGGCGCTCGAGGCGCAGGGCCCTAGAGGCGCTCCCGACGAGGCAGCCGGGTTCATTGATCGATCGTCGTGGCTGTGGAAGCTGCCGGAGCCGTGGACGCCAAGAACGCGCCCACCGCTCCTTGGAAAACCACAGAACGGTTTTCCACAGCTACCACAAGCCCTTTTGTCATTCTTAGCGTGAAGGGCTCTTGTCGTAAACGGTACAGGGGCCCCAGCGCAGAGTAAGAAAAGTCAGTCGCCGCGAACCAGCGCGCCGAGCCGATGGCGAGGCGTGGCAGGCGCTGGGGGTGGGGCCCCAGCGCAGAGTAAGAAAAGTCAGTCGCCGCAAACGAGCGCGCCGAGCCAGAGGCGAGGCGTGGCAGGCGCTGGGGCGCCCCAGCGCAAAGTGAAAAAAAGATGACAGTCAACCTGACGCCCCAACGTCGGGTCTAATAGACGAAGATGCTCGCCATCTTTTTTTACTCTGTGCGCGGGGGCCCACCCCCGCGCACCTGCCACCGCTCGCTTGATCGCTCGCGGCGTTGTTTAGCGGCGCTTTGCTGCTTGCTCAGCGTCACGCTCCTGTCCGCGCAGCAGCAGCCGCCGGCGTCATTGCGCGGCTCGCAGCAGCCGACGCGCGATACTTCCGCGCAGCAGAACAAGGACACGCCGCCGGCGCCGACTGGCCGCATCACGGGTCGGGTCCTGGCGGCCGACAACGGCCGGCCCGTGAAGCGCGCGCGTGTGTTCATCAATGCCGCGGAGCTTCCCGGCGGACGCGGCGCGCTCACCGACGACCAGGGCGTCTTCGATCTCGCCGAGCTGCCAGCCGGCCGCTACACGCTGACGGTCTCGAAGTCTGGATTCGTGTCGCTCTCCTACGGTCAGCGTCGTCCGCTCCAGGCCGGCACACCGCTGCAGCTTCTCGACGGTCAGCAACTGAAAGGCGTCGATTTTCGTTTGCCGCGCGGAAGCGCGATTGCCGGTCGCGTCCTCGACGAGGACGGCGACGCGATGCCGGGCGTCAACGTCCGCGTGATGCGCTATCAGTACTTACAAGGCGAGCGGCGGCTGACGCCGGCCGGCGCGGCGCAGACCGATGACAAGGGACAGTACCGCGTCTGGGGATTGATGCCCGGCGAGTACTACATCAGCGCCGTCGCGCGGAACTTCAACAGCAACTTTGGCGGGGGCGGCGGACGCGGTGGACCTGGCGGACGCGGCGGTCCGGGTGGCCCCGGCGGATTTGGCCCGGCGGGTCGTGGCGGTGTCCCGCCCGACCTCGCCGCGCTCGGTGGGCGCGCGGCGTTCTTCGGTGGTGGTCAGCCGGACGATGCCGACCAATTGGCGTACGCGCCGACGTACTTCCCCGGCGTCGGATCCGTCGACGAGGCGAAGCCGGTCACGGTCGGACTCGGCGCCGAAGTCCTCGACATCAACTTCAGCATGCAGCTCGTGCGCGCGGCGCGCATCGCGGGTCACGTCACCAGTCCTGACGGGACGCCGACCAACAGCGGCAACGTGAATCTCGCGGCCGAAGGCGGCGGGCGTTCCGGACAAATCGGCGTCAACTACGGCGGTCGCATTCAGTGGGACGGTGCATTTACGATCACCAACGTCCCGCCGGGGCGTTACGTACTGCGCGCGCGCGGCGACGATACCGACCCTCCAGAATTCGCCTCGCAGCCCATCAGCGTCAACGGTCAGGACGTCGACGACGTCACGGTCGTGTTGTCGCCGGGCGGGATCATCAGCGGCACGGTCACGTTGCTGCCGGGCGGCTCGCCGAGCCCGGACATCACGCAGGTCCGCATCACCGCGCCGTCCACGGATCAAACCGCGTTCGGTCCGCAGGGCAACGCCCGCGTCGACAAGGAAGGGCGCTTCACGCTCAGCGGCGTCTCTGCCGGATCGCATCTGATTCGGCCGGGCGGCAACATGCGCGGCTGGACGCTCAAGTCGGTCACGATCAACGGCCGCGACGTGACGGACACGCCGCTCACGCTGCGAAGCGGCGAAACGGTCGCCAACGTGCAGATTGTGTTCACCGACGTGGCGTCCGCAGGCGCGGCAAATCATGACCGCGCGTCCGGATCAAACCGGGAAGTACCGGATTCGCGGGCTGCCGCCCGGCGAGTACTACTTGGTGACAGTGGATCCAGCCGAACAAGGCGAGTGGTTCGAGCCCGCGTATCTCGACGAGCATCGCGCCGGCGCCGCACGACTGACGCTCGGGGACGGGGATGTCAAGACACAAGACTTCAAGGTCAGCGTCAAGTAAGAAGTACGAAGTACGAAGTAGGAAGTACGAAGTAGGAAGTACGAAGTAGGAAGTACGAAGTAGGAAGTCTGACGAAAGGGATGCCACAGACTTCAGACTTCCGACTTCAGCCTTGAAGCTTCAGACTTCCGACTTCAGCCTTGAAGCTTCAGACTTCCGACTTCAGACTTGAAGCTTCAGACTTCAGACTTCAG
>MNEX01000299.1 GCA_001917905.1 Acidobacteria bacterium 13_1_40CM_65_14 | reverse complement strand
CTACGGGCCAGGCAGCTTCGTGAAGCTCTATGAGCGGATCGGTTCGACGGGCACGCCGCCGCCGGGCAATCTCACCGGTGGGCTCTTCACGGCGGACCTCACAGTCAGCATGATCAGAATCCACATCACTGATTACCTTCCGGCGGTGCTGGGAAACCAGACCGTGGACGTCGTCGTCGGGAGCGCGACCTCGCACGCCGAGTTCGCGCAGATCCTCATCTGTCCGCCTCAAACGGTTAGCGGACACGGATTCGTCCTGCGTGAGACCACGCAGCCCGCGGTCGCGCCGGTCGTGGTCGGTTTCGTCGACATCCAGGCGAATGGTGGGTTTGATCATCAGAACCTTGACGCGGTCACGGCTCCGACCGTTGACAATGGTGCGGGTCTCCCGGCCGGCTCAGTACTGACGGCTGGCGCATCTGTCAGTGAGAGCCAGGGAGCAAGCTTCACGGACACCAGTGCGGCTTCGACCTTCGCCGAAGTGGGCGGGGTCCCCTGTATCCTGAAGGCGGGCTCGTGCACGGTCTCTGCTGAAGTCATCAGGTCACAGTCGAACAGCGAGGCGGCCGCATCGGGTACCTTCTCGAATGCCGATGGGACCCAGCTGCTCGGCGCGACCGTGCTGGGCACTGACGTGTGCGCGATGCTCGGGCTCGAATCCACTTGTACCCCGCCGGCCAACACAAGGATCGACCTGGCGGGGCTTGGCTTCGTCATCTTGAACGAACAGGTCTGCGACAATGGCGGCACGTTGGCGAAAGAATGCGCCGACGGCTCGGTCGCCGGCCACGCGGGCCTCACCGTGCGGGGAATTCGCCTTGTCGTGACCGTGCCCAACGTGCTCGGGCTCACGCCCGGCGCCGAGATCATCGTCGCCGAGGCGCACTCGGACGCCAAGTTCGTCAAGCACTAAACGATTGCGGCGCGAAGAAGGGGCCCTGTTGTACAGGGCCCCAACACTCAATCGACACTTCCGACACTGACAGGCGCTCATTGCGCTCATTCGCCTCGAGCTTCACACACACGCTTGAACCAAGAACTTGCTAAATGTTGGCGGGGTCGACGGGACTCGAACCCTAATTGACGGATGTTTCTAAACTGCTGATGGCGCGCGACTTTTGGTCCAAGCGTTTGATCCGACGGCAGTTACACCAGGTTCGGATCGTCTCTCGTGTTCTCGTGAGTTCGCCTGAATCGACCTGAGTCTTGGAGATATGTTGGAGACGGCCCAAGTCGTATGGCTTGGCTCGCAGATTTAAGGGAACCGACTGCTTATCTGTCGAACTCGGATCGTGCCGTCGGCTGAGGCAGAGAGCGGACGGAATATTTGCGGATCACACGAGTGCGCAGGCGCGGGCGCTGTCGTCTGCTGGCGAGTACGTGCTGCCGGTACGATTCGACGACACCGAGATTCCGGGCGTTCGCCCGACGGTCGCGTATTTGGATCTGCGGGAGCAGGTGCGCGACCATGCGCTGGAGTGATTCGGCCGCTCGAGACGCGCGCGTCTTCAAGCCGGCAGCAGTGGAGACGTGACTGCGGATCTGTCCGCACGAGATTGAGGAACGCCTGTAGAAGTTCGCGGCAGGCGACGAACGTGGCGCTGCTGAGCGCGGCCGCGAGGCCCGAACCGCGGGCGCGGATTCTCGGGAAAGTTCTTCGCGAAGTAAATGCTCCACCGTCGCGGTCTGATCCTGCGGCAGCGCGACCATCGTCGTGAATACGCTCACCCATTCGTTGCGCCAGTATCCGAATGGTGATCAGGTGAGCGCGTGCCACGACGCAACTGCAGCTGGACGATCTCCCTGCCGGGACCGTCAGGCAGCGTGACGGCGCCGCGACCTCCGCCACGATCTTGAGCGGAGATGGAAAACATCGCCATGCACAATGCGATCACCGGCAAGGTCCAAAGCACTCTCCTCGACATGCGACGTCCTCGGCCAGAGCCTCTTAGGGCGACAAAATGCGCGTCAGGCTGCGACAGCGTGGTTGCTCAGGATCCATGGTGTTTGCAGACGCACTTGCAACGCTCTCGTACGAGAGGTAGGGTATCCTGCCGCCACATCTCCGCGGACAACAGAAGGAGGAACCGATGATGAAGCGCATCGGAATCGTCGCCGGTCTCGTCGTGATCGCAGCGTCCGTAGTACCGAGAGCTGTGATCGTCTCCGCCGACCAGCCTCCGCAATACTTTGTTGACGCCGCAAAGCTTCCTTTCGACGCGCTCCCCGGCACCAACACGAGGCGACTGTTCGGTGTCCACAAAGGCGCCGGATATCGCATCGAAGTGCCTGACAGCTGGAACGGCAGCCTGGTGCTTTATGCTCACGGATTCCGCGGAAACGGCCTCGAGCTCACCGTGTCGAATCCAGTCATCCGGCAGTACCTCGTGACGAACGGCTTCGCATGGGCCGCCTCGAGTTACGCGAAAAACGGATACGACGTGAAGGCTGGCGTGCAGGACACACACGCGCTGACGTCGCTCTTCAATGCGTTGGTCGGCGTACCCCGCCGCACGTATCTCACGGGCCACTCGATGGGCGGGCACATCACCGGCGTGGCCATTGAACAGTATCCAAACGCCTACGACGGCGCCATGCCGATGTGCGGTGTCATGGGCGACGCCGAGCTCTTCGACTATTTCCTCGATCTACAGCTGGTGGCGCAGGCACTTGCTGGAATCCCGCCACGGTATCCCTTTCCGACCGATTACGCGACGACGATCGCACCTGCGATTCGGACGGCATTCGGGACGCCCTACCCGTTCGCGTTGACGCCGCAAGGCCTGCAGTACGCCGCCGTGGTTCAACAACTGACCGGCGGCAGCCGGGCCAATTTCGCCACGGCGTTCGGGTTCTGGGGGAATTCGTTGCTCGGGTTTGCGCTGCCTGGCGATTTCGGTGGCACGCCGGGTCGAGCGGTGGGAAACGTCGACACGATTTATCAGATGGACAACGATCCGGCATTGACCGCCGCAGAGCAGGCGCTCAACAACATCGTGCTCCGCGTCAGTGAAGATCCGCAGGGCCGTCACCCGAACGGTCTCGCGAACATCCCCGGAATCTCCGGCGACATCCCGATTCCGACGCTCACGATGCACACCCTGGGTGACCTCTTCGTCCCATTCTCCATGGAGCAGATTTATCGGCGACACGCAAACGCGCAGGGTGCGTCCGACCTGCTCGTGCAGCGCGTGTACAGAGACGTTGGCCACTGCTTCTTCCTTCCGACCGAGGAGGCACAGGCATTCGCATCGCTGGTGAACTGGGTCGAGACCGGCGCAAAGCCAGCCGGCGACGATGTGCTGACATCCGCGGCGATCGCTAATCCGAAGTACGGATGCAACTTCACGCAGGCGCCGCGCGCGGGATACGCGGCGTGCACGCCATGAGCTTTTCGAACGTGTAACGAGGACGCCGGGAAGCCACGACAGAAGGCGGAGCGTTGGCCGGCTTCGCCGAAGCTTCGGTGCGCCAATCGCAGGACCGAAACCCGCATGAAAAACGAGTGGGATTGGCTTGGCGCGCACCGAAGCACGAATCCTGCGCCGCTCCTCGGTTACGGCGGCTTGTCAGGCGGCGCTGACGGTCACGCCTTCATCAAAGGCGTGCTCGCCCTCTGCGCTCGCGCCCGAAGGTCACAAACAGGATGAAATCGCCCGGCTGATGTTCGATGATCCCCGATAGCCCCCAGCTGCCGGCACCGGGCTGAAGCTGTCGGTCGGCGCAAAGATGTCGTGGACCTCCCGGCGACTGTAGTCTGCGAACAGTTCCAGTGGACGAACCGGTCCAACAGTCGGTTCCGTGACAACCACATTGAAACCGAGCATCCAGGCGCGCCCGCAAAGTCGCATCACCCCCGCTGAAGTCCGCCGCGCGAAGCGGTCCCGGATTTTCGGATTGAGTACGAGCGGCCCGACGGCCGCCGAGATCTCGAAGACGTCGAAGTTCAACCTACAATGGGTCACGAGCTACCACGGCACGGAGAGCCAGCGAGAGAACAGGAGTCTTCTCGCATGGCTCGCAGGAAACGACAGCACGGGAGCGGGTCTCTGTTCAAGGAAGGAAGGGGGTGGGCGATCCGTTGGCGGGAGCTGGAAATAGCTCCCGACGGGACCATCAAGAAGCGACTGTGTTACGAAGCGCTCGGCAACATTTCACGCGCAGAGGCCGGTGAGATCCTCAGGCGGAAAGTGGCCGATGCCGGCAGCGGTGGCGGCCCGACGCGGTCACACGTGACGTTTCGGACGCTGGCGCATCAGTGGGAAGTGGATGTGCTGCCGACGAAGTACAAGCACTCGACGCAGAAAACCCACCAACACATTATGGAAAGCATCTGATCCCGCGATTCGGTGATCTCGCCTGCTCGGACGTCACGACCCAAGCGATTCAGTCGTACGTGACGCATCTGACGAAGGTCGGGTACGCACCGAAATCGATCGACCACATCCATGACGTGTTGAGCGCGATCCTGCGGTCGGCAATGAAGTGGGGCCATCTCCAGGCGAATCCGGCGCGTGGGGTCGAGATGCCGCGCCTGAAGACGGTGCGGCCCAAGTGGGCCCTCACTGTTGACCAGGCCATGGCGTTGGTCGCGCAGTTGCCGTGGCTGCTCCCACGGACGTTGATAGGGATCGCGCTGCTTACGGGGCTTCGGCGTGGCGAATTGTTCGCGTTGCGGTGGTGGGATATCGATGAGCCGAATCGGAGTCTGCGCGTTCGCGCCGCTGTCTATGAAGGGGTGTTCGACGATCCGAAGACGGTGGCCAGTCTGCGATCGATCCCTTTACCCGATGCTGCGCTGCAATTGCTGGCAGCGTGGAAGACTCGGACGGGACGGATCGCCGCAGAAGAGCTGATTTTCTCGACTGTGTCAGGGAAGCCGATCTCACCAAACAACGTCTTGCGTCGGTGGATCTGCCCAGCCTGTCTTTCGGCGGAACTGCCACGCGTAAGGTGGCTCACGTTCAGGCGGACGTACTCCTGTGTTCCGCAAATATTCACGCCGGTTCCAAAACACAGGCCGAATTGCAGCCAATTCGTCACACATTCATTCCGAGTTCGTTGGGTCGCCTCGGTTTTGCGTGTCGCGCTCGAACGTGTGGAGCAGTTGGATGTGGCCTGCGATTGCCGACACCTTCCTCAGCGCTGCTTCGAGCCGGTCGTCTGCGGTAATGAAACGAGTGTTGAGGCGGACGGCGAGCGCGACATACATCGAGTCGTACACCGTGCGCCCTGTCGTGGTCGCCAAAGCATGCGCGTCTTCGGCCAATGCACGACAGGAGACGGTTTCGACGGCGATCTGTCCGATGGTGGTCACAAGGCCTTGACCTTCTGTCTCAGTCAACTCGTTGCGGCGGACCTTTTTCCAAATGGTATTGGCGCTTTCCGCAAACAGCAGATCCGGCGCGACGTACTCATGCGGCAGCGAGAGCAGCCGTCGCGCGGCCTCGCTGTGAATCTCTGGCACGAACCACTTCACGACGACGCTCGCGTCTACGACGAAGACACTCACCTGGCGTCGCGATCCTCACGAATGAGCGCGGCGCTATCCGACTGCGTCGAACCTCGCAGGCGTTTCATCCACTGAGCGGACAGGCGTCGCGTTTCCGCGAGCCGCCTGGCACTTGCGTTCCGGAGCACATCGTGAATCTCCGCCTGCAGCGAGCGCCCGTGTGCCTTCGCTGCGGCTTTCAGTTCCTTCAGAACGCCATCATCTAGGTTTCGAACCAACACGTTCGGCATCACCAGCACCTTCACAATAGATGGTATCACAATGATACCATTTTACCTGAAACTGCAGCGGGAAAACGACCTGCTCAGAACGACGAAGTTTTTAGTAGGAACAGCCGACTTCACACGAACTGCGACCGATTTTCCCGCTCGGCTCCCGCGTTCTTCGCTGTCGGATTTATCGGGGCACCGCTCTTCCGAAGAGCGTGTACGCGCCGTCTTTCGTCCAGAGATCATTCACCCAGATCGTCGCAAGACCAGGCGCGCCGGTTGGAACCGAGTAACGGATGTGCCAGCGGTCATCCTTCAGCTCCCCAATTTGTGTCCCTTTCACGTCGTGCATCGCCGGATCGATGTATACGAACGTGTCCATGCCTGGCGCAGTGAAGTGGAACTGCCTGCCGGTCGGATCGAGATCGAAGCTCGCGACGCCATCGCTGACGCTGTACGACCACCGCGGTTCGAGCACCGGCGTGCTCGCCGGCACCCGGCGGACATGCGTCGCCTGCTCCCACGAGTACGCGATCTGCAGGAGGTCTCCCTCGGTGAACGCGCGGCCGAGGAATTCCATGCCGACCGGGATTCCAGTGGGTGTAGCGGCCTCGGGGATGAAACCGACCGGCACCGAGATCGCCGGCAGCCCCGACCGCGCGCTGACGCGGCAGTTCGATCCCGGCTGACTCGTGCTAGAAACGAAGATCGGCTTCTGGCGAATGGTCGGGTAGATGAGCGCGTCGAGATGGTTGTCCTCCAAGACTTTCAGGATGGCGCTCTTGAACACTTCGCGACCGGCGAGCCGCTGAGAGTAGTCAGGCTGCTTCAGCGCATTCGCGAGGGCGCCGCTCAACGCGCCGGTCAGGGACGGGTGCCACAGATCGCGGCGATTGAAGATGTCCTGCAAGGTCCTGAACGGCGCGGCCGGCGTGGCGGCCAGGTACGCATCGAGGTTGGTCTTGAATTCGTACGTGATGACATCGACGTTGCTGATGGTGGTGTAATTCGGGATCGACACGTCGATCACCTCGGCGCCCTGCGCCGCCAGCTCTTGCGCTGCGCTTCGAATGATATTCGCGACCTCGGTATCCTCAGGGACGGTAATCATTGCATCGGTCAGGACGCCAAAGCGGGCTCCGCGCAGCCGGCCCGTCTTGAGGAAGTGCGTGTAGCTGCCTGGCGTGTGGTCCACGCTCACGGCCGTGATCGGGTCATTCGGATCAAATCCGGACGTGGCGTCCATCACGATCGCGATGTCTTCGACGCTGCGCGCGAGCGGCCCGCCGACGTCCTGCGTGAGCGACAGCGGAATGATTCCGTCGCGGCTCGTGAGTCCCTGCGTGACTCGCAGTCCGACGAGGCTGTTGTGTGAAGACGGAATCCGAATCGAACCGCACGTGTCCGAGCCCATGCCGAAGACCGCGAAGTTCGCAGCAACCGCGGCACCCGTTCCGCCGCTCGACCCGCCAGGATTCCGGCGCACGTCATACGGATTGAGGGTTTGTCCGCCCAGCGAGCTGATGGTCGTGATGCCGAAGGCGAATTCGTGCATGTTCGTCTTGCCGAGGAACACAGCGCCCGCTTCACGGAGCCGCCGGACCAGATACGCGTCATCCGGCGCGACAGAGGTCGCGAGCGACTTGGAAGCCGCAGACGTCGGCATGTCGAACGTGTCGTAGTTATCCTTGAGCACCACCGGGATGCCGTGCAGCGGACCGCGCGATCGACCGGCACGGCGTTCGGCATCGAGCGCCCGCGCGTCCGCGAGCGCGTTCGGATTCAGCCGAATCATCGCGTTGATCGCCGGACCGTCCTTGTCGTAGGCATCGACCCGTGCGAGGTACATCCTCACGAGGTCTTCCGACGTGACGGTGCCTGCTTCGAGCGCCGCCTGCGTTTCACCGATCGTCGTCTCCATGAGGCGGAATGGAACTTGCGTCTTCGCGCGCACCGATTCGACCGTGCCGTGCAAGGCGAGCGCCGTGGTGAACACTGCGGCTGCCAGCGTGGTGGACGCGAAGTTTCGGACGCGTGTTCTACGTGTCGCGCAAACGGAACGTGCCGGATGCATAACGCACCTCCTGTGTGTTGCAGTGCGAACGCGGGTTTTACCAAACGGAAAGCGGCGCCGAGTCTACTCGCGGCCTCGCGACGAGGCAAGAGCAGGTTTCTCGCGGGCACTATGACCACGAAGGACACGACGACCGTTCTGGAGGATGTTTGTGCGACTCGACGTCCGTGTGATCGTGAGGGGCGGCTCACCGCATCTCGGTTGCTCGAACCCCGTTCGATCGTGCGCGTGAGCTCAACTCGGAAGGGCGACACGAACATCATGACGATGGGATGCCGCATCGTCAGGGCGAAGAGCCCGAGCTGATCGGTCCCCTTGTCGATCGCCAGGCCGGCCTGCTCCGCGAGCTCGAGTCGCGGCCTGACGCCGACACCGATCACGACGAGATCGGCCTCGAGCCGCGATCCGTCGTCGAGCACGACGGAATCGCGTTCGATCCGCTGAGGCGCGTGGCCGAGATGGAACACGACGCCGTGTTCCTCATGGAATGCGCGGATGAAGCTGCCAAGGTGCTCGCCGAGCACGCGCCCGAGTGGAACCTTCTCGGGCGCCACGACGTGCACGTCAAGGTTCCGCGCCCGCAACGATGCCGCGACCTCGAGTCCGATGAAGCTTGCCCCGATCACGACGGCGCGCGCCTGGCCTGCTTTGCCGCGTCGGCGATCGCCCGGCTGTCGGTGAGCGAGCGGAGGTAGTGCACATGTGATTGGCCGTCGCCCGCCAGCTT
>MNEX01000139.1 GCA_001917905.1 Acidobacteria bacterium 13_1_40CM_65_14 | reverse complement strand
TTACGCTCGAGAATCTCATGCGCGATGTGCGCAAGAGACTTGCTCATCCGGCCGGCATCCATCACCACCGGCATCGGCGCACCTGATTGTGGGCGGAGAAATCGCGAGGGACTATCATCGATCACCTCTTTGCGCTCTCGCAGGAGCGCGTTAAAGAGCGGACGCGATTATAGCAGACCGGCGGACGGCGGCGAACGTCCTACGCGAAGAGGAGAGAACCTTATGACTCGCATCGCACGAGTGGCCTTCGTCCTGTTGTGGTTGGCGTCTCTCGCGGTCGTCGGCGCGTTGGCATCCGCACAGACGCCGCGCGATTCGGGCGCGATCATTTCGGGCGGCGACATCGGATTCCGGCCGGAGGGCTGGAAGGGCAAGGCGCGCACCGGCACGTGGATGGTCCGCATCAATGGCGAGTGGGTCGAAGCCCAGACGACGATGAAAGCGGTGCCGGCGACGACGCGATGATGGTCATTCGCTGAGGCGCATCGCCTCGGCGAGCCAAGACTTCAGCTCGCTATCCACCTGCTTTCGTGTCCTTGGTGTCCTTTGTGTTGCCGACAGCGTCACTGCTTCACCTCTCGTACGTGGGAATGAACGTGATCGGCCGCTCTTCGATGAAAGCGGCTTGAAACAGATCGGTGCGCGCGTAGCCGTCCATGTCGCGGCCGATCGGCAGGCCAAGGAAGTACAGAATCGTCGGCACGATGTCGACCACCGATGCGCGCGCCTGCTCGCGGCCGCGGGCGACCGATGCGCCGTACGCCATGAGGAATCCGTCGGGCGCCGCTTCGTGCGTGCCGCTGACGTCGGGATCGCCCATCAACCGCTCGATGATCCGCTTTCCGAATCCGAGCGGCTCCATGCCGTAGCCCGACACGACGAGCAGCAGATCGTCGGGACCCAGCGCCGCCATCGCGCGGCCGATCGCTTCGTCGACGATCGCGTAATGGCGATCGAGCACCGTGCCGAGCCGCCGCCGCTCCTCGTCGGTGACGTCGCCGAACTCGGACGGCATCGCGTAGCGCAGAAAATAATGACCGATCGGATCGAGGCTCTGGTACCGCGTCAGCGTGACTTGCACCTGACGCGCGCGCGCCAACGCCTGCGCGATCGCGTCGTACAGGCGATCGCTTTTCCCCGGCGCGTCGTACCGCGGATCGCCGGCCAGCGACGCGGTGACCACCGCGCCGCCATCGGCCATCGTGCTGGCCAGACTCTCCTGGGCCGCCACCACGTCGGCCTGCAGCTCGGGCGGATAAATCGTGGACGGCTCGTCGATGTCGGACGCGGTCCCTGAGAGACGCTGATACGTGTCGCTGACGACGAAGCCGCGGACGACCGGCGCCGGCTGCGTCAGCGGCCAGTTGACCACGCCGACGGGAATGCCGGCGGTGCTGAGAATGCCCCACAGTGGACGCGCACGAAGCGTCGTCGATGCGTGCGGCTGCTCGATCAGGAAGCCGAAGCGGACGAGCCTGTGCGCGAAACAGAAATCAGGCAGCAGCTGGATCGATCCGCCGCCGCCCTGCAGCTGATAGATGCCGGCGGAGCGGACGCCGTTCTTCAGCGGCAGCTTGCCGGTGGCGACGGCCGCCCACACGGCTTCGGGCGACGTGGGATGAATCGTCGCCAGATGGCGCGCCGCGCCCGCATCGAGGATCCGGCCGAAGTTCGGCAGCCGTCCTTCCGCGGTCGCGCCGGTGATGAAGTCCAGCGATCCGCCATCCAGCGCGATGACGGTGACGCGCGCCAACCGCTCCGGCGGCGCGCCGTCGAGCGCCGCGTCGAGCGGACGCGCGTCGAGCAGCGGCGGCACCCCGCTGCCGCGCAGCGCGAGCGGCGCCGCGACCGACGCGCCGATGATGAGGACGAGCAGGAACGCCCACATGAAGCGCGCTTCGGGACGCCGCCGCCGGAACTCCGCGAGGACGATGCACAATGCCGACGTGCCGGCGAGCACGGCGACGCTGGAGCGAAGCGCGTCGGTCGTCGCCGCGTCGAGCACACGGCCGAACGTCGTGACATTCGCCCACATCAGCGCGGCGCCGGCCGCGGCCGCCATCGCGCACAGCCACGTGATCACGTCGACGCTGATCCACGCAGGCGAGAACACCTCGCGCGCGAACAACTGGCGCAGGACGAGCAGGATGTAACAGACCACCGTGAAGTGGACCGCGTAGAACAATCCGACGGTCGTCACGAGCGGCTCGAGCCGCACCGGATGCAGCGGCAGCATCGGATTCAGGTGCAGCACGAGCGCGAGCACGTACGCGGTCGCCACGCAGGCCGCCGCCACCGAGTTGCTGAGCATCCGGAGATATCGCACGACGCGGAGTATACTGCCGCGATGCCGATCGACGTCGCGGCCGACGTGATCGCCAACCAGCCGCTCTCGGCCGATTACAACGTGCTCGCCCTTGCCGCGCCGGCCATCGCCGCCGCGAGCGCGCCGGGACAGTTCGTGATGATCAAGGCGAACGCCCCAGCGCTCAACGATCCGCTGCTCCGCCGACCGTTTTCCGTCTTCGAGATCCTGCGCGGCGCCGACGGGACGCGGACCGGCATTTCAATTCTCAGCAAACGCATCGGCGTGTCGACCCAACTGCTGTACGACGCGCGTCCCGGTCAGCGGATGGCCTGCCTCGGCCCGCTCGGCCGTCCGTTCACGATCGTCGAGCCGCCGACCGAGGCCTGGATCGTGGCCGGCGGCGTCGGGCTCGCGCCTTTCGCGACGCTGGCCGAGCACCTTCGCGCCCGCGGTGTCCACTCCACACTCTTCTACGGCGCTCGCCGCGCGGCGGATTTGTTCTACCTCGATTTTTTTCGCGCGCTCGACGTGGAGCTCGTGCTCACGACCGAGGACGGCAGCGCCGGTGAGCGCGGACGCGTGGTCGCGCCACTGGATCGGCGTCTCTCATCGAGATCCCCGACGGCGCCGGTGATGATCTACGCGTGCGGACCAGAACGGATGCTGGCGGCGACGGCGCAAACCGCGATGAAGTACGGGCGGCCGTGTCAGGTGTCGGTCGAGCGCATCATGGGCTGCGGCCTGGGAGGCTGCTACAGCTGCGTCGTGCCGATGCGCGGCGACGACGGCGGCGCCCATCACGTGCGGTCGTGCCTCGCGGGGCCGGTGCTCGCGGGAGATCAGATATTGTGGGACTGAAGGTTCTCTGCAAGCTCGCCACCACGGTGGACACGGAGGACACGGGGGACAAGTCCAATCTATTTCCGAGCAAAAATGCAATCACGAAGACGCGAAGACACGAAGACCTTCCAGTACAAGAAAATCTTCTTCGTGCCTTCGTGCCTTCGTGGTTGCCTTTCCTTTTTTAAGGTATCTAGAACGAGATTTTTTCCTCCGCGTCCCCCGTGTCCTCTGTGGTGGCGATTTTAGGAAGTCGTGGCGCGTCTGAACATGGATCTCTCAGTCCGCATCGGCTCGCTGACGCTCAAGAATCCGCTCCTCGCCGCGAGCGGATGTTTCGGCTATGGCGTCGAGTACGCCGATGTCGTGGATCTCTCGTCGCTCGGCGGCGTCGTCTCCAAGGGCCTGTTTCTCGCCGAGCGCGAAGGGCATCCCGCTCCGCGTATCGTCGAGACACCGGCGGGCATGTTGAACGCGATCGGCTTGCAGGGCATCGGCGTGCGCCGCTTCGTGGACGAAAAACTGCCGGAGCTCCGCGCGCGCAAGGCGACGGTGGTCGTCAACGTCTGCGGCACCACGCTCGACGAGTACGTCGAGGTGTCACGCATCCTGTCCGACGCCGACGGCGTGGACGCGATCGAGCTGAACATCTCCTGTCCGAACATCAAGGAAGGCGGCATCCAGTTCGGCTGCAGCCTCGCCGGCACGTTCGACGTCGTCAGCGCCGTACGCAACGTGACGCGGCTGCCGGTGATTCCGAAGCTGACGCCGAACGTCACCGACGTCGCGTCGTTCGCGCGCGCCGCGGAGGACGGCGGCGCCGACGCCGTCTCGCTCGTCAACACGTTTCTCGCGATGGTGATCGACGTCGAAACGCGGCGTCCGAAGATCTCGAACATCGTCGGCGGGCTGAGCGGTCCGGCGATTCGGCCGATCGCCGTACGGATGGTGTACGAGTGCCGGCAAACGGTGAAGATTCCGATCATCGGCATGGGCGGCATCGCGGACGCGCGCGACGCGCTCGAATTCATGATCGCCGGCGCGACGGCGGTCCAGGTCGGCACGGCGAACTTCGTCGATCCGTTCATCTGGTCGAAGCTCCTCGCCGGCATGCGCGAGTACATGGAGCGTCACAACATCGCGAGGATCGCGGATCTCGTCGGCACGATCGACACGGGGCACACAGTCGCGGAGCGGAGCGGAGTTTAGGGGTCCCCGCGAAGCGCGTCCGGGGGGAGGGGCCCCCGGAGTAAAAAAAGAAGCGGGGCGTAGGGGTCCCCGCGAAGCGCGTCCGGGGGGCAGGGGCCCCCGGAGTAAACATGGATCAGCTCTTAGTAGCGCTGGATGTCGATACGGCGGCCGACGCGCGAGCGCTCGCCGATCGGCTGCGCGGCGTCGCCGGCGGATTCAAGATCGGGAGCCGTCTGTTCACGCGCGAGGGACCGGGCATCGTCGAAGAGCTCGCCGGTCGCGGCGATCGTGTCTTCCTCGATCTGAAGTTCCACGACATCCCGAACACCGTCGCCGGCGCGGTCGCCGCGGCGACGCGACTTGGCGTCTGGATGCTGAACGTCCACGCATCGGGCGGCAGCGCGATGATGCGCGCGGCCCGCGATGCGGCCCACCAGGAAGCGGCGCGCGCGTCTCGACCCGCGCCGCTCCTCATCGCGGTGACGATGCTCACCAGCCTCAATCAGCAGGCGCTGAGCGACATCGGCGTGATCGACGGGATGGCCGCGCAGGTGGGACGCCTGGCGGCGCTGACCGAAGCGTCGGGGCTCGACGGGGTCGTCGCCTCGCCGCACGAGATCGACATCATCCGCCGCCGATGCGGGCGCCAGTTCGTCATCGTCACGCCCGGCATCAGGGGCGCGACCGACGTCAAAGGCGATCAAAGCCGCACGATGACCGCCGCCGAAGCGCTCGCGTCGGGCGCCACGTACCTCGTCGTCGGCCGGCCGATCATCGCCGCCCACGATCCGCGAGCGGCGGCGGAGCGCATCGCGAGCGACTGTCGCTCTGCTCTCACATCGTGATCGCGCTGACGATCTATTCGAAGCCTGGTTGTCATCTGTGCGACGACATGAAAGCGATCGTCGATCGCGTTGTGCGCCGCTCCGCCCTGCCGATTACCGTCGAGGAGATTGACATCTCGACCGACGCCGACCTCGAAGCCCGCTACGGTCTCGAGATTCCCGTGCTGCTGATCGATGGAAAGAAGATCGCGAAGTATCGCGTGACCGAAGCCGAGGTCACGCGGATGCTGGACGCGAGGGCGGGAGAGGCAGGAGGCGCAGGATAGGCGGGACGGGCGGGATCGGCGGGATGGGATCTTCCTTCCTGCCCATCCTGCCCGTCCTGCCCATCCTGCCCGTCCCGCCTATTTCCCCGTGATCACAAAATGTCCGCGGCGATTCTGCTGCCAGCAGGATTCGTTCTCTTCGTTGCAGAACGGCTGCTCCTTGCCTTTGCTCACCACAATGACACGGCTCGCCGGCACGCCAAGGCTCGAAAGATAGTCCTTCACCGCCGCGCCCCGCCGTGATCCGAGCCCGAGGTTGTACTCGGAGCTGCCGCGCGAGTCGGCGTGGCCTTCGACGGTGACCTGCGTCGTCGGCCACTTCTTCAGCCAGTCCGCGTCCCGCTGCAGGACGCTCTTGCCGTCGTCTCTGATGTCGGACCTGTCGAGATCGAAGAACACGTCGTCGAGCGGTTTTTCGGAATTCAACTGATCGACCGACTTGCGCGCGAAGATTTCTTCCTCGGTCAGCGGGCGCGGCGCGGGCGCGGCCGCGGGCGGCGGCGGCGGAGGCGGCGCGGGCGGAGCCGGGGTCGCGGCGGGCGGCGGCGGAGGCGGCGGCGACGCGGGCGTGACCGGCGGCGGATTTTTATGACAGCCGGCTGTCGCTCCTGTGAGAGCCGCACTCAGAACCATTGCGGAAACGAGCGAACGCGCGCGAATCATTCAGTACTCCTCAAGCGTCGGAGCTTACAAAGTTGGTGTACGCGGTGTCAATTGACGGGCTTATCGGTCCCAACGCAGTGAAACGATACAATCTTACGCTCTCGCGGGGCCCCAGCCCCGCTCGCCGACACGCTCGCGCGGTCGCGCTCGCGTGTATCCAGAACAGCGCGTCACAGCGGGCTGCAACGCATGGAACAGTTACTGCGCGCGACTGCACGCGCCGAAGCGCGCCACTTCTGGTTCCGCGGCTTCCGGGCCTTCGTCACGCCTCTCATCCAGTCGGCGACCGCCGGTCGATCCGACGTTCGCATCGTCGACTGCGGGTGCGGCACGGGGGCCAACGTCGATCTGCTCAATCATTTCGGCCGCGCCTACGGGTTCGACCTGGCGGAAACAGGTCTCCGTCTCGGTCACGAGGCGGGCCGCACGCATCTTGCGCGCGCGAGCGTGACCGCCGCGCCGTTTTCGAGCGGCGTCTTCGATCTGGTGACGTCGTTCGACGTGATCTATTCGCTCGAGGACAGCGACGAGCGGACCGCGCTGGCGGAAATGTTCCGGCTGTTGAAGCCGGGCGGCCACGCGATCATCAACGTGGCGGCGATGGAGAGGCTGCGCGGCGATCACTCGGTGCTCAGTCGTGAGATTCGCCGCTACGATCGCGCGGGGCTTCGCGCGCGCGTGACCGCCGCCGGCTTCACCATCGTGCGGCTGACGTACACCAACGCCGCGCTGTCGCTCCCGCTGATGCTGACGCGCACGCTTCAACGCCGGCGAGGATTGAAAGACGAGCAGCACGCGCATCAGGAGATCAGCGTCCCGCCGGCGCCGATCAACGCGTTGCTGACCGGCGTACTGTGGCTCGAGAGTCTGTGGCTGCGATCGTTCGACGCGCCATTCGGCAGCTCGCTCCTCTGCCTCGCCCAAAAGCCGGTGTCAGACACGTGTCAGACCGGTGTCTGACACGTGTCTGACACCTCAGCGCAGCTCGCACTTGAAGATCCGCAAGCCGAGGTGACGGAGGTCACCGCTCTTCCTCCACGGACGGGACCGCCCCGCGGGCGTGAAGAACTGATCGGTTTCGAGCGTGATCGTGTCGGGAACGTCGGGGATCGCGATGTCGAGCGCGAAGTCGTCCGACAGCGTTTGATCGAAGACGACGCGAGGCCCCGCGCGCACGATCAGTCGCGATCCGCGCGAGAAATATTTTCGTGGTGATTCGCCTTCGAGATGGAGGTGGATCGCCGGCTTCGGCGAGCGGACTTTCAGCTCGCCCTTCTCGCTCAACCAGCGCCAGCGAAGACCGGTCTGTGGGTTGTATTCCGGCTCGTGCCAGCCGTCACCGAACCCGAACAGCGGACGCGACGCCGATGCGTCGAACTGTTCGATCGCCACCCGCGATGGAGGGAGCGTGCGAACGGTCAGCTTCGCATAATCGGCCGTCTGTCGGGCCGGCAGCCTCACGAGTCGAAGAAAGAAGCCGGGCGCGATGCTCCACTCGTCGAGCGGCGCGGCGTCGAGCGTCAGCGCGATCGATCGCGGAGCGCTCTCGAAGTTTCTGCCGCCGACCACCATAGTCCCGGTCAACGTGTCTTTGGCGATCCACGCGTCGATCGGACCGGCCGTCAGCCCGCGATGATCGGTCTCGGCGACGCCAGCCGCTTCGGGCGTCAGCGACCACCCTTCGCCAACGTACCATTCGGGGCGCGCGATGCGATACCAGTCCATCTCGTTCGGCCGGACGCCGCTGAGCAGCACCGCGTACGGGATCGGCCATCGGTACTTCGTCGGATCGCTGTGCTGCATGAGGTCGATGTCGGTCCGCAGTGGATCGGCGACGAACCACACGGGGGCGCGCCCACCGCTGTTCCAGTACTTCACGATCTCGAGCCACTCGTGCTGCGGTGGCGACGGCAGCGTCTGCGCGAAGGGCGGCATGTTCTCGCCGACCCACTTGATCGGCCGGCGGAGGTCGAGCTCTTCGCGACGGTCCATTCCCAGTACTGGCGCTGGTGATGTCGACGCCGCGGCCGTGTGCATGTCGTCGAGCAGCCGGAACGCCGGCGCTTTCTGAGACGCGAAGGCCGCCACCGACGTGCCGCCGAGGTGCGCGCAGTACATCGCGAGCAGCGCGACCACGACGAGCCCGGACTGTCGCGGCAACAGCCGGGCGCCGGCCGCCGCAAGAAAGGCGATCGGGATCACGAACGGCAGCGCGTACCGGCTCGTGAACCTCAGCAAGACGACGGCGCCGAGCATCGCGAACACGAGGACGACCGCCGCAATCCACCACGCGGCCCACGGCGCGATCAGCGCGTAGTAAAACGCGTCCACCAGCGTGCGGACGCTCGGCCTGGTCCACAGCATCTGGATGCCGGTGAGATCCTCGGCGCCCTGATTGAACAGCGCGCGCCAGTACGCGGCCGGCCCTCCGGTCAAGACGACGAGCGGCACCGCCCACACGAGCACACCTGCGATGTACGCCGCGAGCGCTCGCCACATCGCAACCACGGAGGACGCGGGGGACGCGGAGGAAAAATCCTGTCCGGAAAGGCTTTGCCCCCCGTGTCCTCTGTGTCCCCCGTGGTGGAGCGGTCCGTAGCAAGCACGGACGATGAGTAGCGGCAGCGTGAGCCAGACGACCTGCGATCGGATGCCGGCCGCGAGCGCCGCGCAGAAGCTGGCGACGACCAGCGCGCGATCGGTTCTCGCACCGAGGATCAGCGCCTGGACCGCGACCGCGGCCGCAAGACCCGTCAGGTCGCTGAGCGGACGCGCAGCGGTAAACCAGTACAGCGGACACGTCACGGCCAACGCCGTCGCCGCGATCGTCCACGCCGTCGATCGATCGCTTGGGACGGTCTGACCGCCTCCGCCAAGGCTTCGGCGGTCCGCGGTAGCTTCACGCGAGGGCGGAAGACCGTCCCATCCGCGGAACAAGGCCGCAATCGCCAGCACGCCGAGCGCTCCCGCGACGATGCTGACCGCCGCAAGCGCGTTCGCTTCAGACGGAATCAGCGCGTGCGCGCCCTTCGCCGCGAGAATGAACAGCGGATAGCCGGGCGGATGCGGCTGATGCTCGGCGACGTCGAAGTGCCGCACGCCGAGCGCGAAGTTGATCGAATCGAGATCTTCCAGCGACACCGGAAGGTACGGCACATGGAAGGCGAGAAAACCGATCGCGAGCACAACGATCAACGCAGAAACCGCAGAATCCGCAGAAAAGATATTTCTGCGAGCTCTGCGCGTTCTGCGTTCAACGTCGTAGGTGTTCACGTCGGGCGCAGGAACAATCCTTCGTTCAGACTCCCCGTGCGATACCCCTGGAGATCCAGGCTGACGTGCGTGTAGCCGGCGGCTTTGAGCTCGCGGACGATTGCCGCGCCGATCTCGGGTTCGAGCGCCCGCGGCATTTCCTCGCGCGCGATCTCGAGGCGCGCCAGATCATCGTGATGGCGCACGCGAAACACGCGGAACCCGAGCGCGCGAATCGCCTGCTCGGCGCGCTCGATCCTGCGGAGCTTCTCGTCGGTCACCTCGCGGTGATACGGAATCCGCGACGACAGGCACGCCGACGCCGGCTCGTCCCACGTCGGCAGTCCCGCCAGGCGCGAGAGCTCGCGGATCTCGTCCTTGGTCAAATCGACTTCGTCGAGCGGACTTCTGACGCCGAACTCGCGCGCGGCCTGCCGGCCGGGCCGATAGTCGCCGCGATCGTCGGCGTTGTTGCCGTCGACGACAATCGCATCGCGGCCGGCCGCGATGCGCGACAGGTGCGTGTACAGCTCGTGCTTGCAGTAATAGCAGCGGTTGGCCGGGTTCGCGCGGTACTCGGCGCGTTCCAGCTCGTGGGTGTGGATGACTTCGTGGCGCAGCCCGAAGTCGCGCGCGATCTGCAGCGCGATCTGCCGGTGGCGCTCCGGATAGCTGGGGCTGTCGGCGGTGACCGCGAGTGCGCGATCGCCCAGCGTGCAATTGGCGATGTAGGCGAGATACGCGCTGTCGGTGCCGCCGCTGTACGCGACGACGACCGAACCGAGGGAAGCGAGCCGATCGCGCAGAGCGTCAGCTTTCATTCGTCCCAGGGTTCGTCCTCCTTGTCCGCGTCTTCGTCTTCTTCGTCGTCTTCGAGATCCTCGTCGTCCTCGAGATCGTCTTCGTCGTCGTCTTCGTCGTCATCGTCGGGCGCGACGTCGAGCTCGAGGGGCGCCATGCCGACCACCTCGAGATTGGAGCCGCACTCGGGGCAACTCAATTGGTCGCCCTTGTCGACGTCGAATTCGTCGACTTCGATCTCGGCATCGCATTCGGGGCAGGTGGCCATACGGTCTCCGATCACTTAGAATCCTGCGCGGCAGGACGATTGCGAGTATAGCGAGAACCTGCGCGGATCTGCAATTTCCACTATCGCGTCAACTGGCGTATTCCGATAGATTTTCAGATGGCCAGCACCTCGGTCACGAGCAAGACCGTTGTCGTCGCGGACGACACGGCGTTTGTCCGCGACCGGTTTCGCACGGCCGTCGAAAACGCCGGCCACAAAGCGATCGTCGTCAAGAGCGCTGCGGAGCTGCTGGCGCGCATCCGCGCCGATCTCGCGACGATCGATCTCATCGTCCTCGATCTGCGGCTGCCGCACGCGCCCGGCGTCGATCTCGTGCGGTCGATCCGCAAGCTGGACGAGGGCAAACTGCCCGTGCTGATCTTCAGCGGCACGATCGCGAGCGCCGACGAAGTGCGCCAGCTCGCCGCGCTCGGCGTCGCCGGCTACGTGAACGAGTACAGCGCGGTGCAGCACATCCTGCCGTCGCTGGCGCCGCACCTCTTTCCCGACAACTTCAACCGGCGCGGCAGCCCGCGCGTCGTGCTCGGCATCCCGATTCAGTACCGCTTCGGCAACACGATCGCCGCCGCGCTCACGCTGAACCTCAGTCGCGGCGGCATCGCGATCCGGACGACGAGCCCGCTCGAAGGCGGCGCCAAGATCAAGGTCCGCTTTCGCATGCCCGGCGCGAAGAAGGACATCGACGCGGAGGGTCACGTCGCGTGGAGCGATCGCCGCGTCGGCATGGGCATTCAGTTCGCGAAAGTCGATCCTGCCAACCAGACGCTCATCGACGAGTTCGTCGACGCGCACTTCTTCAGCAACAGGAAAGCGTGAGGCCGAATCGGGTAATTGAGTAATCTGGTAATCACGTCATCGATGACGCGATTACCCAACGACCCGATGACCCGATTGGGGGAATTGTGGAGCATTCGCTCGCGTCCACGCTGGGGCGGCTGGCGGGACTGTTGGCGCTCGTGTTCGCCAACGGCTTCTTCGTCGCCGCAGAGTTTTCGATTGTCACGGTCAGAAAGACGCGCATCGATCAGTTGATCGCCGAGGGGCACCGTGGCGCGCGCGCCGTGCGCCGGGCGGTCACCGCGCCCGACCGGTACATCGCAGCGACGCAGCTCGGCATCACCATGGCGGCGCTCGGGCTCGGATGGCTGGCCGAGCCGGCGCTCTCGACGATCATCGAGCCGGCCTTCGCGTTTCTGCCGCCGTACCTCGCCGCGACCACCATGCACACCATCGCCGTGGCGCTGGCGTTCGCGATCATCACGGCGGTCGAGATCATTTTCGGCGAGCTGACGCCGAAGTGGATCGCGCTCGAGCGACCCGAGGCGACGGCGATCTGGGTCGCCAAGCCGCTCGAGATCTTCATGCGCGTGTTCTGGCCGTTCATCCGCGTCGTCCATAGCGCGGCGCAGGCGGTCATCAAGGCGCTCGGTCTGAAAGGCGCCGACAGCCGCGCGATGGTGCATTCGGAAGAAGAGTTGAAGATGCTGGTCACGGCGAGTCAGGAAGCGGGCGTTCTCGAGGAGCAGGAAGAACAGATGCTCCACCGCGTGTTCGGCTTCGCCGATCTGACCGCCGGCCAGGTCATGATTCCGCGCACCGAGCTCATCGCCGTTCCCGGCACGATGCTTCGCGACGAGCTCGTCGCGAAGATCGCGGGCGGGCGCCTGACCCGGCTGCCCGTCTACCGCCGCGATCTCGACGATGTGATCGGCATGCTGCACGTGAACGATTTGCTGAAGGTGATCGCGGCCGGCAAGAACGTGGATGCCGCCTCGCTCGCGCGCGAAGCGGTCACGGTGCCTGAGACCCTCGGCGCCGACGATCTGCTGGCGGAGATGCGGCGGCGCCACGTCGGCGAAGCGATTGTCATCGACGAATACGGCGGCACCGCCGGTCTGGTCACGTTCGAGTCGCTGATGGAGCGGATCGTCGGCGACATCCCGGGTGAAGCGGGCGCCGCGTCCGGACGGATCGTCGTGCGGCCGGACGGATCCGCGGACATCGACGGCCTCGCGCTGGTCGCCGACGTGAACGAGCAGTTCGGGCTCCACGTCGACGAGGAGACGTACAACACCGTCGGCGGCTTCGTGCTCGGCGCCCTCGGCCGCGACGCGCGCGTCGGCGACACGATTCAGGTCGACGGCCGGAAGATGAAAGTGACCGCGCTCGATGGATTGCGCGTGGCGAAGGTGTGGTTGTCGAGGCCAGCGCCCCGGAAGCTCGCCACCACAGAGGACACGGATCGAACCACCGCTGAGTGAACACAAAG
This sequence comes from Acidobacteria bacterium 13_1_40CM_65_14, assembly GCA_001917905.1. Classification (GTDB taxonomy): domain Bacteria; phylum Acidobacteriota; class Vicinamibacteria; order Vicinamibacterales; family CAVVIG01; genus QHWF01. The sequence goes on along the minus strand of MNEX01000139.1, from coordinate 4,353 downwards.
GACACAAAGGACACAAAGGACACAAAGGGCATAAAGGCCATCAAGGCGAGGACCGGGGGACCGAATCCAAAAAGCGTCTTTGTGTCCTTCGTGTCCTTTGTGTTGAGCGAGCGCAGCGTCGATGCGCTACGTCAGTCCGCGCGCAGCAGCCGGAGCGCGTTGGCGATCACGATGATCGACGCCCCCGTATCCGCGACGACCGCCATCCACAGTGTCGCGACGCCGGCGATGGCGGCGACGACGAACGCCGTTTTCATCACGATCGAAATCGCGAGGTTGGCCTTGATATTCCGCACCGTCGCCCGGCTCAGGCGCAACGTGTAGGGAATCTTCAGCAGCTCGTCGGCCATCAGCGCGACGTCCGCGGTTTCGAGCACTGCGTCGCTGCCGGCCGCACCCATCGCAATGCCGACGTCCGCGGTCGCCAGCGCCGGCGCATCGTTCACGCCATCGCCGACCATCGCCACCGATCCGAAGCGGCGCTGCAGCTCCTCCACTGCCGCCACCTTGTCTTCGGGCAACAGCTCCGCACGCACATCGTCGACGCCGAGCTGGGCGGCGATCGCCTTCGCGGTCGCGTAGCTGTCGCCGGTGAGCATCGCCACGTTCTGGACGCCGTGGCGGCGGAGCAGATCGACCGTGTCCTTTCCGGCTTCGCGTGCCCGATCGGCGACGGCGATGATGCCGATCGCCTGCCCGTCGCGCGCGACGAGCACCGCGGTTCGACCGGCTGCGCTCACGGCGTCGAGACGTTCGTGGATCGCCGCCGAACACAAACGCCGCTCCTCGAAGAGCCGATGGCTGCCAAGAAGGACGCGCGACCCGTTGACGCGGCCCTCGGCGCCGCGGCCCGACAACGCGGTCACCGCGTCGGCGGGCGACGCCGAAATCCGCGCCGACGCCGCGTGCTCGCAGATCGCTTGCGCAATCGGATGCTCCGAGCGCTGCTCGACCGATGCGGCCAGACCGATGACAGACGCAGAGACGAAGCCGTCGAGCGCGACGACCTCGACGACCTCTGGCGCGCCGTGTGTGAGCGTGCCGGTTTTGTCGAACGCGACGCACCGCACGCGGCTCGCGCGCTCCAGATGGGCGCCGCCTTTGATCAGCACGCCCTTGCGGGCCGCGGCGGCCAGGGCCGCGACGATGGAGACGGGCGTCGAAATCACGAGCGCGCACGGGCACGACACGACGAGCAGCACGAGCCCGCGATAGAGCCACGTGTGCCACGGCAGCCCGAGCGCCAGCGGCGGCACGACGGCCATGGTCGCCGCGAGCGCGATGACCCCAGGCGTGTAGATGCGCGCGAACCGCTCGACGAGCGCCTGCGCCGGCGCCCGCTGCGCCTGCGCCCGCTCGACCAGGTGAATGATGCGCGCGAGCGTCGTATCGCGCCGTACACGCGTGACTCGTACATCGAGCGCGCCTCGACCGTTGATCGTGCCGGCAAACACGTCGTCGCCCGGCGCCTTGTCGATCGGGAGCGATTCACCCGTGACCGGCGCCTGATTGACTGCGCTGTCACCGGCGACGACCTGACCGTCGAGCGGGATCTTCTCGCCGGGCTTGATGACGATGACGGTTCCCGGCGCGATCTGGTCGACGTCGACGTGCCGCTCGCCATCCACGTCGCGGACCAGCGCCTCGGCCGGCGTGAGATCCATCAGCGCGCGAATCGCGGTGCGCGCGCGATCGAGCGTGCGCGCCTCGAGCGCCTGCGCCCCCGCGAACAGGAACACGACCGTCGCCGCTTCCGACCACTCGCCGAGGATGACCGCACCGGCGGCGGCGATGAGCATCAGCACGTTGATGTCGATCGCGCCGACGCGAATCGCGGTGACCGCTTTGCGCGTCGTGACCGACGCCGCGGCGGCGAGCGACACGACGAAGCAGCCGATGGCGAGCGCCGGCGGCAGATGCGCGAGCTGCGCAAGAAAGCCGGCGCCGAGCGCGCCGCCCGAGGTGAGCACCAGCATCTGGCGGATGCGCGTCTGGCGCTCGGCCCCGGCGATCGGCTCTTCGTGCTCGAGCCACGCGCGCATGCCGGTGTCGGCTACGGCGCCGGCGATTGTGGACGCGGACAGCTTCGCGGCGTCGTACTTCACGTGCAGCCGCTGGCCGATCACGTCCACGGAGAACGCCTCGAGGCCGACGAGGTTCTTGAAGCGCCGCTCGAGCATCGCAACTTCTTCGCGGCAGTCCATGCCCTCGATCTTGAAGGTCGACTCGGCGTGCAGCTCGCAGATGGTACAGGTGGGGGTCATCTTTTTTTCACTGGCGCTGGGGCCCCACCCCCAGCGCGAACTGACGCTGACGCCTTGCCTCGGATTCACTTGTCCTCGGCTCGGCGTGGCCGCAGGCGCTTTTCACTGGCGGTGGGGCCCCCCGCTCGCCGACGCGCTCGCGCCGTTGCGCTCGCGCGTATCCAGCACAGGACCTCGGCGCGACCGCACACGTCCAACGGTCGGCGTGGCCGCTCCTGCCCGTTCCTCCACGTGCTCCAGCCCTTGCTCGAACAACCTGAGGATGTGATCGTCGTCGAGCGCGTAGAAGATCTGGCGGCCGTCGCGGCGGGTGCGCACGAGGCGCATGCTGCGCAGCAGGCGGAGCTGGTGTGACACGGCGGATTGCGTCAGGCCGAGCACGTCGGCGATGTCCTGGACACAGAGGTCGTTTTTCGACCCGGGGGCCCCTGCCCCCCGGACTCTCGACAGCGCATCGATGATCCGGACGCGCGTCGCGTCGCCGAGCACCTTGAAGGTCTCGGCGAGCGCGCGGACAGCAGACTCGTCGAGCAGGCGGGCCGGCGTCTTTGGCTGGTGAACATATGAGCGATTGCTCATATGTTCATTCTAACCGATTGCCTGCAGCGTGGTCATGATCTGGCCGTAGTCCGGCTCGTTGCGGGCGTCGTCGAGGACCTCCTTGTGCCGCACCACTCCCTCCTTGTCGAGGACGAACACCGCGCGCTTGGCGATGCCCTTCAGCCCGATCATGTCCTCGTTGTACACGCCGTAGTCGCGGATGACCTGTTTGTTGAAGTCGCTCAGCAGTGGGAAGTTGTAGTGCTGCTGGTCCTGGAACGCCTTCAGCGTGAAGAAGGTGTCGACGCTGATCCCGTACACCTGAGCGCTGGCCTTATTGAGCTGAGCCATCGAGTCGCGGAAGGTGCACAATTCCTTGGTGCACACCCCGCTGAACGCGGCTGGGAAGAACGCCAGCACCACGGGTTTCCCTCGCTGGTCGCTCAGCTTGACCGGCTGCCGATCCTGGTTGGTCAGGGTGAAGTCCGGGGCCTTCGATCCGACGTCAACGGACATGTATGTAATCCTCCTGAGAGGCCGGTAAAGTCCGGCCCCTACATTTTTACGCCGGCTTCGGATAGCATTTTTGTTTGGCGCTGCGGCAAAGGCGCCTCCCTGTATAGCCGATAGGAGTTCTTCCTGTGATCGAGGTTCAACACCTCACGAAACGCTACGGCCGCGTCACAGCCGTCGACGACATCAGCTTCCGCGTCGAGCGCGGCGAAATCCTCGGCTTCCTCGGCCCCAACGGCGCCGGGAAAACCACGACGATGCGCATCCTGACCGGCTACATGCCGGCGACCGAAGGGAAGGCGATTGTCGCAGGCTTCGACGTCTTCGACCAGCCGCTCGAGGCGAAGCGCCGGACCGGCTATCTGCCGGAGACGCCGCCGCTCTACCCCGACATGACCATCCTCGAGTACCTGACGTTCGTCTCGAAGATCAAAGGGGTCCCGTCGGCCGATCGGCACCAGCGCGTGCAGCAGATGATGCAGAAAACGCGCATCGACGACGTGGCCAATCGACTCTGCTCCAAGCTGTCGAAAGGCTATCGGCAGCGCGTCGGGCTGGCGCAGGCGCTCATTCACAATCCCGACGTCCTCATCCTCGACGAGCCGACCGCCGGCCTCGACCCGAAGCAGATTATCGAAACACGGGAGCTCATCAAGCACCTCGCCGGCGATCACACGATCATCCTGAGCACGCACATTCTGCCCGAGGTCTCGCAGACCTGTCAGCGCGTCGTCATCATCAACAAGGGACGTGTCGTCGCGGTTGACACGCCCGACAACCTGACGTCGCGGCTGCGCGGCTCGGAAACGCTGTACGTGCAGGTGGACCCGAACGGCGCGGATGCGAAGGCCTCGCTCGCCGGGATCCCCGGCGTCACCCGCGTCGTCGAAGCGGATCGGAAAGACGGCGTGGTCGGCTACGAGATCGAGAGCGAGCATGGACGCGACGTCCGCCGCGATCTGGCCCGCGCGATCGTGTCGAGCGGCTGGGGCCTGCTGGAGCTGCGCCCGACGCGCATGAGCCTCGAAGAAATCTT
>MNEX01000140.1 GCA_001917905.1 Acidobacteria bacterium 13_1_40CM_65_14 | reverse complement strand
ACGTCCACGATCAAACAGATCGCGCCGGCGTTGGAGACGAGGTAGGCGTGCGGTTCGTCGGGCCGGCGGAACAGCAGCGTCGACGGACCGTAGGTGCTGGTCTCGTCGCCGCGGATCTCGGTCAGCGATCCCTGGAGCACCAGGACGAATCGCGCGTGCGCGTGCACGTGGCGATGAATCCGCTGCCGCGCTCCGTACTCGACCTCCGCGAGGACGAGCCCGCCCACACGACGCCATCGCAGGACGTCGCCGTGCGTGAAGTTCGTCGCGCCGAGCACGACGGTATGTTAATGCGGCTTCACGGAAACTTGAACGGCCTTGCGGTACTTCACCGGCACGCCGTTCAGCGTGGCGGGCCGATAGCGCCAATTCCTGGCCGCGGCGAGCGCGAGGCCGTCGTAATGCCGGGTGACCGACTGTGTCATCGTCGCCGTCTGGACGACGCCTGTTTCGTCGATGATGACGTCGATCATCCCCTGTCGCGCGATCACGAGCTGACCGGGAAACGGCGGCAGCTCCTGGTGAATGGGGATGGGCGGCACGACGTTCGCGTCGCCAGCCGTGTACACGCGCGGGACGACCGGCGCGGGCGGAGCCACCGGCACGGGATCGGCTGGAGGCGGAGGAGGCGGCGGCGGGGGCGGCGCCGCGGTGGCCGCGAGATCGCGGAATCCGGCCGCGAGCGTCCGGAGATCCGACAGCGGCGGCTTTCCAGCGACAGCCTCGACATCGGGATCGGTCATCATGACGAGCATCTGCGTGAAGGCAGAGGCTGCGGCCGCGAACTCCTTGCGATCGAACGCAGCCTTCGCAGACGAGTAGGTCTGCTGGATGATCGCCGGCAGCACGCGGCGCCGGACGTCGCTGAATGTCGCGCGCACGCGCGGCGACACGTCGGTCGCCGGACGATACGCCGGGTCGCCGGCGATGACCGCTTCGATCGCGTGCTCGGCTTCCGCCGTGCGTCCGAGCGCCATCAAACAGAGCGCCCGATATTGGTCGACGGCGCGCGCCTCTTCGAGCGGCTGATTCGACTGCGGCAGCCGGTTCAGCACGGCGAGCGCGTCCTCGTACGCCGCCGACGCGTACAGATCGCGTGCCGCCGCGAGCGAGTCCTCGCCCGGCGCGAGGACGGTGACCGCGAGCAGGATGGCGAGGACGGAGGTCATGGCTTTTTCACGTCTTTCCGAAGATCAACGCTCAGACGCGAAGGCGCGTTGAGCGAGACGGTGACCTCGTGGTGCTGCTCGCCGAAATCGGGGTGGCGGAAGACGATGTCGTGCGGACCGATCGGCAGCGACAGGTTGCCGATCGGCGTCTCGCCTGATTTTTCGCCGTCGATCCAGACCTCGGCCCACGGCAGCGCGTTCAGCGCGACGCTGCCCTTCGGCCACTCGATCTTGATCGGCGCCACTTTGCCCGGCGACACCTGCACGATGGTGGACGCGCGATAGCCGAGCGCCTCGTTCACGAGCTCGATCTCGTGGCGGCCGGCGGACACCATGATGCGGTCGCTCTTGCTCGTCCCGAGCAGCCGCTTGTTCTCGAACAGCTGCACCTCGGCGGGCGCCGCCAGCGAGACCCAGCCCGAGACCGGCGCGCCTTCGCCCGGCGTCATGGTCAGCGGCACGACGAGCGACGCGGTCGTCGAGGCCTGCACCGTCACGGTGTGCTTCACGGTCCCGAGATCGCTCTCGAGCGCCACCGCGTGTTCGCCGGGCGTCAGCCCCTCGACGAGCAGCGGTGATTTCCCGCGTGCCACGCCGTCGACCGACACCTGCGCACCCGCGGGCTCCGTGCGGATCTGCAACGATCCGACGCCGGCCGCGGCGGCGGTCGGCAGCTCGATGTACTGCGACGTCTGCGTGCCGCCGGTAATCGTGATCGGCAGCGTCCGTGGGTCTCCGGCTCCACGCAGCTCGACGATGTGCGATCCGGCGGCGAGCGTCAGCGTCAACGGCGTCGCGCCGTGTTCGATGTTGTCGACGAAGACTTGTGCGCCGGCCGGGTTGCTGGCGACGGTCAGGACCCCGGTCGTCACGATCGGCGTCGGCGCAACGGCGAAGTACCGTCGCGCGCCGTACGTGCCGGCCGCCGACAGCGCGACGAGCACTGCAGCCACGACGGCGAGGCGCATCCAGGGGCGCGCCGGTTTCGATTCCTGCATCGCGCTCAGATCTTCCCCGTCGTATGCCGCGAATGTGTCGAGCGGGGCCAGCGTCGCCGAGAAAGGCGTTGCCGCGTGTGGCGTGGGCTCCGGCACGACGACGGCCGGTGTACGCGGCACGACGAGGGCGGCCGGCTTGATCGGCTCCGGCGTCGCGAAGAAGTGCTCGCGCTCGATGGCCGCAACCACTGGCTTCGGTTCGGGAACACACGCAACAGGCTTCGGTTCCGGCGCGAGCACAACCGGCTTGGGTTCCGGCGCGAGGGCGATGGGCTTCGGTGCTGGCGTGCGATCAACGCGCTTCGGTTCCGGCGCGGAAGCCGTCGCCTTCGGATCCGCAGCGATCGCGGCCACTTTCGGCACTGCGACATACGGCTCCCACACGTCGACGGTCTTGGGCGGTGCCGGCTCCGTCGCGGCGACCGCGAGGTCCGCGTACTCACCCTCGTCTTCGCCGTCGAGGACCTTGTCGAGCTCCACGCGCGCGTCGAGCGCCGACTCGAACGAGTGGCGCGGATCGAGCTGCAGCGCGCGTCCGAGCCAGGCACGCAGTCCAGGCGGCAGCGGCTCGAGACCGCCGCGGCCCGAAATCGCCCACGCGGAGGACAGGACGTCGCCGAGGTTCGCCGGACACTCCTCGTCTGTGAGCAAACGCCCCAGCACGAGCGACAGGGCGACGACGCCGAGCTGCGTGACGTCGGCGCGCTGATCGAAGCGCGGCTCCGTGGCGGACGGCGGCAGCGCGACGCGCAGCTCTTTCCAGTAGCGCTCGGGCGAATAGTGCAGCTGTTCGAGCGCGGCGCCGAGGACGTACTCCACGATGACCACGCGCGCGTTCGACGTGACGATGAGGCGTTCGGGACTGATGGCGCCGTGCGCGACGTCGGGCACGTTCTCGTGCAGCATCGCGACCGCCGACACGAATTGGCGGATCAGGTGCAGCGCGGCGTTGATGTCGAGGGTCACCGGCCGCCGATCGGCCGGCGTGAGGAGCTGCGAGAGGCGCACGCCGCGCGTGACGTCGGAGACGACCGCGAGCGTCGCGCCCGGATCGCTCAGGCGATCGATGCTGCGGACGCGGCCGAAGTAGGTGTGGCGAAAGTTGGCGAGCCGGCCCGCGCGCTCGCGCAGGGCGAACTCGAACGACGGAATCGCCGTCAGCTGGCGGCGAAGGCAGAGCAATTCGACGGGGTCTCCGCCGGTGGCATCGCTGATGCGCCGGCGCTCGCCGAGACCGTCGTGAAAACCGTTCGGCGCCGGCACGGCGGCGGCAGCGAGAGCCGGATCCATATTCAATATCTCCGTTAACGGATCCGCGCAATGCGCAAACTGTGCCGTCTGCGACGAAACGTGTACCCCGCGAAAAGGCGTGCAGGGATGACGCCCTAGCGTCCACGCGCGCCAATACGCGCATCCGCGTGGTTACACGACCGGTGGTCGCCTGATGAATTCTGTTAGTGCGGAATTGTCGTTACACGTCTGACGGCGCGCGCCGCCTTCGCGCCGAAGGCGCTTCGGCGAGCCTCGCCGAAGCTCGCATGACTCTCGAGCGAGCGGAGGCGGGAAGGCTTGAGCCGAGCGATCGGATCGCGGCGGATGCGATTCGCGGAATCGAGGGCCAGCCATTAGTTCGCTCGGCTAAACAGCTTGTGAAGAAATACGACGGTGAACGCAGAACTCGCAGAACACGCAGAAAAACATTAAGTATTTCTTCTCTGCGGGTTCCGCGGTTTCTGCGTTGTACGTGATTTGTTCACACGCTCTCAAGCCTTCGCGCTACATCATCACGGCGAATTGGGGCGGTCCGTCAGGGCGCGTAGTTCGTACCCCTGCGGCGGCTCGGCGCCGAGCAGATATCGCACGAAGTAGTCCCAGCGGCGGCGGATCATGTACGGCTCGTTACCGAACCCGTGACCACGATTGGGCAACATCAGCAGATCAAAATCCTTGTTCGCCTTGATCAGCTCGTCGACGACCAGCAGCGTGTTGTACGGCGGCACGTTGGTGTCCAATGTGCCGTGCGCGAGCAGGAGCTTCCCTTTCAGGTTCTTCGCGACGAGCTGATTGGCCTGATTGTCGTAGTTCGTCGTGCCGTCAGGCTTCGTGTGCAGCAGCCCCTGCCACTTCTCCGCCCAGTCGTCCTCGTAGTTGCGGTTGTCGTGATTCCCCGCTTCCGAGATGCCGACCTTGAAGAAATCCGGATGGCGGAACATCGCGCTCGCGGTCGCATAGCCGCCGCCGGAATGCCCGTAGATGCCGGCGCGATCGATGTCGATCCAGGGATATCGCGCAGCGAGCTGCGTCATGCCGGTCACCTGATCCGGCAGCGTGTTGTCGCCCATGTCGCCGTAGTACGCCTCGTGAAACGTCTTCGATCGCCACGGCGTCCCCATGCCGTCGATCTCGACGACGACGAAGCCGAGCTCGGCGAGGGCCTGCGCGTCGCCGCGGGCCGGCGAGAATTGACGGCCGCCGACGCTGCCGGTCTGCGGACCGGGATAAATGTGGTTGACGATCGGATATTTCCTGGACGGATCGAGATTCGTCGGCTTGTACAACAGGCCGTAGAGATCCGTGGACCCATCGCGCGCCTTGACGGTGATCGGCGTCGGCGGCGTCCAGCCGGTCGCGACGAGCTTCGAGATGTCCGCTTGCTCGAGCGTCAGGATCGTCTTGCCGTCCGCGTCCCGCAGCAGCGTGACCGGCGGCGTGTCGGGCGTCGAGTACGTGTCGACGAAGAAGCGGCCCGAGGGCGATAGCGAGATGTTGTGGTCGGCGTTTTCCGGCGTCAGCAGATCGACGCGCTTGCCGTCGAGCCCGGCGCGATAGAAGTGCCGGAAGTACGGATCGCGTCCCTGCTCGCGGCCGACGCCGACGAAGTAAAGCATCCGGTTCTTCTCGTCGACGCGGAGCAGCTGCGTGACGTTGCCTTCGCCTGTCGTGATCTGGTGCTTCAGTTTTCCGCTCTGCAGGTCGTAGAGATAGAGATGGCCCCAGTTGTCGCGCTCCGAGAACCAGATGATCTCGTTCGAGGCCGGCAGGTACTTCCAGCTGACCTTGCCGTTCCCCGACTCGAAGAAGGTCGAGACGCGCTCCTCCATGACGTTGCGCACGGCGCCGGTCGTCGTGTCGGCGACGCGGAGCTGCTCGTACGTGTGATCGCGCGACGTCGAGACGAACGCGAGCCGTGAATTCGCGCCCCACTGCACGTCGGCCCACTCGCCGCTGCACCACACGTCATCGCACAGCGTCGATCGATGCTGGTCGGGCTCCATCTGCAGGCGCGTGACGCGGCGGCTGTCCACGTCGATGATGACGCGTTGGATCATCGTGATGACCTTGTCGCCGGGCAGCGGATACTTCCACGCCTGCAGCGTCGGATGGCCGACCTTCGTGTCGACGAGGTACATCTCGCCGACGTTGCGCTGGTCCTGCTGGAAGGTCGCGATCTTTTTCGAGTCCGGCGACCAGACGAGAATCGCGCGATCGCTTTTCGTCCAGCCGGCGTTGTCGGTGGCGTAGCCGAAGTCCTTCACGCCGTCGGTCGTGAGCGCGGTTTCCTTGCCGCTGGCGACGTCGCGGATCCACAAATTCCAGTCGCGAATGAACGCGGTGCGCTTGCCGTCCGGCGACGGCACGTCGCGGCGCTGCGCAGCGCCGCGTCCACTGTCCTCGCTTTCGCGGTGCTCGCACGCCGGCAGCGTGCACTTGCCGCGCGTCGCCTGCGCCGCGTCGACGAGGATCGCCTCCTCGCCCTGCTCGGTCGTCGTGCGGTACCAGAAGCGATCGACGTTGTCGACGTTGTTTCCAGGCAGCCACGTCGCACGGCCCGCGCTGTGGAGCACGAGCGGCGTCGTGTTGTAGGTCATGAAGCGCTCGGCGCGCGCGTAGTCCGCCGCCGTCAGTGCCGCCTGGCTGCGAGGCGCCTGCGCGACGAGTGACGTGGAAAGAAGAAGGGCGAGTGCGAGCGCATATCGCATATGCGCTCGCATTATATCCGCCGGCTTACTGCACGCGCGTCAGCTGTCCGCGCACGACGCCGCCCGGATTCAGCGGCGTGTGGGAGTTGAAGTAGAAGGCGGCCGGATTGGCGAGGACCTGGGTGGCGACATCGACCGGACTGACGACGATGCCGGACCGCTCGAACGATCCCGACCCGTTCGCGAGCAGCACCGGTGTGCCAGCCGACAACCCGGTGTTCACCACCACGCTGCCATTCACTCCCGCGGCCGCCTGATGGATGTGCGAGAGGATGATTGACGTATTCGCGGGGAAGCCGGACAAGTTCACGACGAACCTCGCGGTGGCCGCGGTGATGTTCTTGTCGGCATCGCGCGTGATGTCGAACGTGATGGTTACATTACCGCTCCCGCCAGACTCGGCATTCGCGATCGGCGGAACTTCGTTCGACGTCCGGAGATCCGCAGTGAACGTCGCGATGCTCGAAATCGTCGGTGCGGTCGACGAGGTGCCGCCGCCACAGCCTGCGGCGACGAGCGCGAGCGCGAGAGTGGAGATGGTTAGACGTTTCATCGTGTTCGGCTCCTTCGTGGTTAGAAGAACTGCGTGTGAGTTGAACCCGACATACACAGGCGCAGGAGTGGTGTCCGGTGACGAGAGGTCTTCTGGAGCAAGGTCGGGACCAGCTGCAAGTGGTGGCAAACGCGGGTGGAAGTCGCACATCTGGTTACCCGGATCGTAAGGCCTTACGAACGGCGTCGATCCACGAAACTAGCGGATCTCGTCGAAGGTGTGCACGACCCGGACGTCTGCGGACACACGTTGCGCCGCGTTGCCGGGCCGGACGCAGAGGACGACCTGGCAGCCCGCCGATCGCGCCGCGTCGAGCTCGGCGGCGACGTCCGATACGAACAACAATTGCGCGGTTGAACACCTGAGCACGGCGGCGATTCGGCGATAGCTTTCCGGGGACGTCTTGACGCCGGACGAGGTGTCGAAGAATCCCGAGAGGAGCGTCGCCAGATCGCCGAAGGCGGTCGTGCTGAACAGCAGCCGCTGCGCGAGCACGCTTCCCGACGAATAGATCGCCACCTTGATGCCGCGCTTATGCCATCGTTCGAGCGCGGGTCGCACGTCGGCAAACACGTCGCCCTTCAACACGCCGTCGCGATACCCGCGCTCCCACACGAGCCCTTGAAGCCGTTTCAGACCGGGCGATTTGCGATCGCGATCCATCAGCCACTCGACGTATGTCGCGAGCTCGGGCGCCGTAGCCGCCGGTGGTGCGGGAGCGGCGGAGGCCGCCGCTTCGTCCGTCCATTCCTGCTTCAAGAGATCGATCGCGTCAGGGTCGGGACGATCGCGCAGATACTCACGCAGGTGCGCGCGCGCGTACGGAAACAGCACGTCGTACACGAACGCGATTGGGGTCGTCGTGCCTTCGATATCGAGAAGGATCGCGCGAACGTCGTCAGCCAACAGTCGGCGCGACGTACGCGGGGCCGAAGCAGACCGGTTGAAACCCGCGGTCGACGCCGCTGTTGGTGTAGTGCGGCGTCCAGCCGGACGTGTCCTGGAACAGACGGATCGCGCGGATGCGGCGATCGGCACAGAGGTCGAACCAGTGACGGGTCCCCTTCGGCACACGAATGAGATCGCCCGCTTCGACTTCGATGGCGAAGACGGGACCGTCGGGAGGATGAATGTGAAACAGTCCGCGGCCCTCGACGATGAGGCGGACTTCGTCCTCGTCGTGCCAATGCTCGCTGTTGAATCTCGCGAGCATTCCGTCGAGACCGGGCGTCGCGGGGCTGACGTCGATGACGTCGGCGGTCACGTAGCCGCCGAGCGCTTTCAGCTCGTCGATCTTCGACGCGTACGCCGCGAGCACGTCGGCCGCCGGCGCGCTCGCCGGCACGGCGGAGCGGGCGGTCCACTGTTCGTACGCGATTCCGCGCTGCGAGAGGTAGGTGGCGATCGCGTCTGGATCGGACAGTGTGCGATCCTCGCCCGGGATTCTCAGTAGCGCCATGACGTGCCTCCCACCGCCGACGTGCGGCCAACGGCCTCGAGGAGGAATTCCAGAATCTC
>MNEX01000335.1 GCA_001917905.1 Acidobacteria bacterium 13_1_40CM_65_14 | reverse complement strand
ACCTGCGTCTGCTGCAACATGATTTCCGAGACGAGGATGTGATACGGGTCGTCGGTCTTGCGCCACGGTAAATCGCGGCCGTGGCGCTTGTACCAGGCGAGCAGCCGCTGCCGGAACCGGCGGCGATCGGGCGGCGGCGGCATCGCCAGCGGGGCGCGCGTCTTTTTCATCTCGTATAATTCGGCCGTGAAAATCTACACGCGCACCGGCGACGCGGGCGAGACGTCGCTCTTCGACGGCACGCGTGTGTCGAAGAACGATCCGCGCGTCGAGACCTACGGCGACGTTGATGAGCTGAACGCGTGGCTCGGCCTCGCGCGCGCGTCACGCGTCGATCCCGCGATCGAGCAGGACATCGTCCAGCTTCAACGCGACCTCTTCGCGCTCGGCGCGCAGCTCGCGGACCCGGCCGACAAGCTCGCGCCGCGCGTGACGAAGGCGATCATCGGCGACGCGGACGTCACGCGGCTCGAAGCCGCAATCGATCGCTTCGAAGCCGAGCTGCCGCCGCTGCGCCGGTTCATTCTCGCCGGCGGCACGCCCGCGGGCGCGGCCTTGCACGTGGCGCGCACCGTCTGCCGGCGCGCCGAACGGCGCATGGTCGCCCTCGATCCGCCCGTCGATCCGGTGTTGCTGCGATACGTCAATCGCCTGTCCGACCTGCTGTTCGTCATGGCGCGTGTCGTCAATCATCGGGGTCGTGTGCCGGAGACCGAGTGGTAACGCTCCACCACAGAGGACACGAAGGACACGGGGAACTTAAAGGCCTGCCCCTCCGTGTCCTCCGGTCCACCGTGGTGGAGAGCTTCACGTCCGGTCTCTCTGCTCCAGCTCTGTTTTGATCGCGTCGAAGATTTTTCGCGCGAGCTCCTGTGAGACGCGCTCGCGGATGGCGCCGCACTCGACGAGGACGGTGCCGGTCACTTTCTCAACGGCGACGTCCCATCGGTCGCGCAGGATCCCTTCGAGGCGGTCGTCGATCACTCCGGGGGCCCCTGTCCCCCGGTCTTGCCTCGCGGGGCCCCCAACGCCCCGGTCTTGGTTTACTCCGGGGGCCCCGTCCCCCCGGACACGCTCCGCGGGGACCCGTGCGCCCCGCTCTTCTATTACTCCGGGGGCCCCTGCCCCCCGGTCTCGCTTCGCGGGGGCCCCAACGCCCCGCTCCGCTGTTGTCGCCGACGAGTCATCCTTCGCGTGGCGGCGCGAGACGTACGACGCGAGTGGGGCGCCGTTGATCAGCACGCGCACCGCGACGATCAGGTCCTTGTCGATCGATTGCTCGCCGTAATAGAAGCGCGACGCGTCCTCGCTGACCAGGAGGAAGTCGTCGCCCGCGGGAATCTCTGCGACGATCCGGCGGCCGAGCGCCTGCTCGGAGTCGCGCTGGCGCTGGCGCCGCCGCCGGTGGGCTTGCAGCGTCGTCGCCAGACTTGCCGCCACGACGAGCAGCACGAGCGCGACGATGGCGGCAATCGCGTCACGCATGTGCCTGCAAGAACGAAGAACGCAAAGCTTGCAAAGCACGCAAAGAAGAAGATCCTTTGCGGCCTTGGCGGCCTTGGCGTTCATCGTGCGCATGCGCGGCCGTGATAACGTGGCGGCGACTTGTCATGGCATCTGTTGCTCGTACGCGCGTACGCGGCGTGCGAGGCGCTCGCGCGATCGCATTACGAGAATTTTCCGGTGGCGTCATGGCTGCTGCCGGAGCCGATGCGCCCGCACGTGACGGCCGTCTACGCGTTCGCGCGGATCGCCGACGACATCGCCGACGAAGGCACGGTGCCCGCGGAGGAACGGCTCACGAAGTTGAGCGCGTGGCAGCGGCGGTTGCACGTGGCGATTGAAGTGGAGCTCGAATCCGAATCGCCGCACGAACATGAAGACCTGATCATCATCGCGGCCGCGCATTCGATTCGTACGCTCGATCTCCCGATCGCGTGGTTCGACGACCTGATCAGTGCGTTCGCGCAGGATATCACGACGACGCGCTACGCTTCGTGGGCCGACGTGTTCGATTACTGCCGGCGATCGGCGAATCCGATCGGGCGGCTCGTGCTGCGGATCGCCGGCTATCGCGACGATCGGCTCGATCGATCGTCGGATGCGGTGTGCACGGCCCTGCAGCTCACGAATTTCTGGCAGGACTTCGGACGCGACTGGCGGGCAGGACGCTTGTACGTGCCGCGCGAGGTGCTCGACGCCTGCGGCGCATCCGAGACCGATCTTGCGGCCGGTCCGCCCTGTCAGCTTGGCCGCGCGTGGCAGGAGGCGCTCGCGCGGTGCGTGGCCGTCACCGACGAGCAGTTCCGCCGCGGCCGCGACGTCTGCGATGGCGTCGGCGGTCGACTGCGCTACGAGCTGCGCGTCACCTGGCTCGGCGGCCGGCGGATCCTCAAACGGGTTGACGAGGCCCGCGCACATCTGCTCGACTACCGGCCCACCCTCGGCGCGCGCGACGTCCCGGCGATGCTGTGGCGCGCGGCCGTTTGGGGCTCGCGCGTGTAATGGCCAGGAAGACCAGCTTTTATTACTCGTTTCTCGTCCTCCCCGCGGAGCAGCGCCGCGCCATCGTCGCGGTGTGGGACTTCTGTCGCGCCGTCGACGATGCGGTGGATGAAGCGCCCGCGGCGGGCGGGTCGCCGTCGGGCCGTGACGCCGTGACGTTCTGGCGCGCCGAGCTCGAGCGCTCCTACAACGGCGACGCGCCTCAGACCCTTCAGGGCCAGCGGTTGCAGCCGTTCATCCGCCACTTCGATCTCCCGCGTCAGGCGTTCGAGGACGTCATCGACGGCGTGGCGATGGATCTCGACCGCGCGCGATACGAGTCGTTTGCGGATCTGTTTCAATACTGCCGGCGCGTCGCGTCGGCGGTCGGGTTGATCTGCATTCGCATCTTCGGCGCGTCCGGCGCGCGCGCGTGCGAGTACGCGGTCAACCTCGGCGTCGCCCTGCAGTTGACCAACATCCTGCGCGACATCAAGAGCGATCTCGAGCGCGGCCGCGTGTATGTGCCGCTCGAGGATCTCGCGGCCTGCGGCTGCACCGTCGACGACCTCGCGGCCGGCGTGGTCAGCGATTCGGTGCGGCGTGTGATGCAATTCGAAGCGCGGCGTGCGCACGAGTTCTACGATCGTGCGCGCGCGGCGCTGCCGCCGCAGGATCGCCGGCGGCTGGTCGCGGCCGAAATCATGCGCGCGGTGTATTTCGAGACGCTGCGGCGCATCGAGCGCAGCGGCTACGACGTGTTCACCGCGCGGGCGCGCGTGCCGCGGCCGCGCCAGGCGCTCATCGCGCTCAAGCAATGGCTGTGGCCGGCGTGACGGCGTACGACGTCCTCGTGATTGGCGCCGGCTTCGCGGGCCTGAGCGCCGCGGCCCGGTGCGCGACGCGCGGCGCGCGCGTGCTCGTCCTCGAAGCGCGGTCGCGCCTCGGCGGTCGCGCGACGGCGTTTCCAGATCGCGAGACCGGCGAGCTCGTCGACAACGGCCAACACGTCCTGCTCGGGTGCTACACCGAGACGCTCGCCTTCCTGCGCGACATCGGCGCGATCGATCACGTCAGCGCGCAGCCGCAGTTGAGCGTGACGATGATCGATCGCCACGGACGGCGATCGCGGTTGACGTGTCCGACGTCGCTGCCGTCGCCGCTGCATCTGCTCGCGGGCGTGTTCGAGTGGGACGCGCTCAGCTGGCGCGATCGATGGTCGGTGCTCGGGATGGTGACGCCGATCAAGCTCGCGCGGCGCGAGCGCTTGCCGGGCGCGCAGCGAAAAGCCGCCTCGTCTGGCGAGACGGTCGAGAGCTGGCTGATTCGCAACGGCCAGACCGCGCGGATCCGCGAGATGCTGTGGGATCCGCTGGCGCTCGCGGCGCTGAATCAACCGCCGGATCGCGCGGCGGCGCCCGCGTTCGCGCGCGTGCTCGGCGAGATGTTCGGCAGCGATCCGCGTGCCGCGGCCATCGTGCTGCCGACCAAGCCGCTGCATCTGATGTACGCCGAGCCGGCGCGGCGATACGTCGAGAGGCACGGCGGAACGGTGCGCATGAGCGCGGCGGCCAAGCTGCGCGTCGACAGCGACTCGCGCATCACCGTCACGGCGAACGGCGAGCACTGGTCCGCGAAGCGGGTCATTTCCGCGGTGCCCTGGTTCGCGCTGCCGGATCTGTTCGACGCCGTGCCTGCGCCGTTGACGGACCTCGTCCATCGCGCGCGCACGATGGAATCGTGTCCGATTGTGACGGTCAACCTGTGGTTCAACCGCCGCATTATCGACGAGCCGTTCATCGGACTCCCTGGACGCGTGATGCAGTGGGTCTTCGATAAACGATTGGTGTTCGGCCTCCTTCGCGCCGAAGGCGCTTCGGCGAGCCTCGCCGAAGCTCGCCCGGATCGTCCGCGAGCGGCGGCGGGCGATGAGGCATCGCATGTGTCGCTCGTGTCGAGCGGCGCCGAGCGGATCGTCTCGCGCCCCAACGACGAGCTGATTCAGCTCGCGCACCAGGAGCTCTACGAAGCGATGCCGGAGATCCGATCCGCGACCGTCGTGCGAACGACCGTCGTCCGCGAACCGCGCGCAACGTTCTCGCTCGCGCCGGGTCAGCCCGCGCGGCCCGCCACGGAAACCGGCGTCCCCGGCTTTTTCCTTGCCGGCGACTGGATCGACACGGGTCTGCCCGCGACGATCGAGTCAGCGGTCCGCTCGGGACACCGCGCGGCGGACCTTTGCATTGGGTAATTGGGTAATCTGGTAATCGGGTCATTGCCGCCGAATTGACCGACAATCAGCAGTTCGATTACTCGATTACCCGATTCCCCAATTACCAGATTGATGAACGCGATCGTCGTCCACTACAAAGAGCTCGCGCTGAAAGGGAAGAACCGCCCGTGGTTCATCCGGCTCCTGGTGCGCCATCTCAAGGTCGCGCTCGCCGGCCTGCACGTTCGATCGATTCGATCGATCATGGGTCGCATCGAGATCGAGCTCGGCTCCGGATCGTGGGACGCGGTGCGAGAGCGGATCGCGCGCGTGTTCGGGATTGCCAATTTCTCGTACGCGGGCCGCAGCTCGCACGATTTCCACGAGCTGGCGTCGGCCATCCTCGCCGATCTCGGCGATCGCCGGGCGGAATCGTTTCGCGTCTCCGCCACCCGCGCCGACAAGCGATTGCCGTTCACCTCGCCGCAGGTCGAGCGTGACGTCGGCGGGCTGATCAAGGTCGCGAAGGGATGGCGCGTCGATCTCGATGATCCGGCGCTGACCATTCACATCGAGATGCTGCCGGACGGGGCGTTCTACTTCTTCGGCAAGGAGCCAGGCGCTGGCGGCCTGCCGACCGGGACTGGCGGCCGCGTCGCGTGTCTGTTGTCCGGCGGCATCGACTCACCGGTTGCGGCGTATCGTTTGATGCGGCGCGGCTGCACGGTGTTCTTCATTCACTTTCACGCGTATCCGATTCTGTCGCGCGCATCGCAGGAAAAAGTGCGAGAGATCGCCGCGCTGCTCACGAAGCATCAGCTGCGTTCGAGGCTCGCGCTCGTCGGGTTCGGCGAGCTCCAGCAGAAGGTCGTCCTCTCCGTCCGTCCGGAGTTGCGAGTGGTCGTCTACCGCCGGCTGATGTTGCGGATCGCGGAGCGCCTCGCGCGCCGCTGGCACGCGCGCGCGCTCGTCACCGGGGAAGTGATCGGTCAGGTCGCCTCGCAGACGCTCGACAACATGACGATTATCGCGGAAGCGACCGGGATGGAGGTGTTGCGGCCGCTGGTCGGCATGGACAAGGATGAGATCTCCGCGGAGGCGGAGCGGATCGGGACGTTTCCGATTTCCATCATTCCGGATCAGGACTGCTGCACGCTGTTCACGCCCCGTCATCCCTCGACGCGCGTGCGGCGCGAGGAGATCGCCGAGGCCGAATCGGCGCTATCGATCGACGAGATGGTCGCGTCCGCCGTGGACGGCGTGGTGATGGAGGAGTTCCGCTTTCCTTTGATAGAATCATCGGCTGGCCGAGCGGTCACGTAGGCGCTGAACCAGCGGCAGCCTCGAGCCGTTGCGAGCCGCGGCTGCGGCATAGCAACAGCGGCCGCGGTTGCAGTGCCGCCGCGAACAGGAGACCTAGCGCCTGCGGCCACGCCGAGCCGAGGACACGGAAATCCGAGGCGAGGCGTCGGCGATAGCTCGCGCCGGGGGTGGGGCCCCGGCGCAAGTAGAAAATATCGGCCCCGCGAGGATAAGAAAATGTTCCAGTCCTTGAAAGAGTTGACTGACGCCGTCAAGCCCGTGGCGACTGTGTTGAGCGACCGCGTCAGCGTGACGAGTCCGAGCGCCATCACCAGCGATCTGGTGGACACGCTGGTGCGGACGTCGGTGTTCGGGCAGGACGCGGAGCTGAAAGGCACCGCGCGATGGATTCTCCGCAGCCTTGCGGCCGCGGCCGGCGTCCGGCCCGCGTCGATTCAGGATCTGTACATGGCGATGGGACGCGGCGACGCGGGAGGGTTCACCGTCCCCGCCATCAACATCCGTGCGATGGCGTACGACACGGCGCGCGCCGTCGTCCGCGCCGCGAAGACACTGAACGCCGGCGCGCTGATTTTTGAAATCGCGCGCTCGGAGATCGGCTACACGGAACAGCGACCGCACGAATACGCCGCCGTCGTGCTGGGCGCGGCGCTGCGCGAAGGATTCAACGGGCCGGTCTTCATTCAAGGCGACCACGTGCAAACCAACGCGAAGAAGTACAACAGCGCCGACAAGGACAAAGAAGTCGACGCGGTCCGCACGCTGATCAAGGAAGAGATCGCCGCGGGCTTCTACAACATCGACATCGACACGTCGACGCTCGTCGATCTCGAGAAAGCGACGCTCGACGAGCAGCAGGCGGTCAACACGTCGCTCGCGGCCGACTTCACGGCCTTCATCCGCAAGCACGAGCCTGATGGCGTGACCGTCTCGGTCGGCGGCGAGATCGGCGAAGTCGGCGGCAAGAACTCCGACGTCCACGAGCTGCACGCCTTCATGAAGGGCTACACCGCCGCGTTGAACGCGCGAAGGGCGGGGCTCGTCGGCATCAGCAAGATCAGCGTGCAGACCGGGACGGCGCATGGCGGCTTCGTGCAGGCGGACGGCACCGTGCGCACCGACGTGAAGATCGATTTGAAGACGCTCGAGGAACTGTCACGCGTGGCACGGCAGGAGTACGGGCTCGCCGGCGCGGTGCAGCATGGCGCGTCGACGCTGCCGCCGGACGCGTTCGACGCGTTCCCGCGCGTCGGCGCCTGCGAGATCCATCTCGCGACCGACTTCCAGAACATGATCTACGAGCACGCGCAGTATCCGGCGGACCTCAAGTCCGAGATGTACGCGTGGCTGCGCGAGCACGCCGCCGAAGAGCGCAAGCCGAAGGACACCGAGGAGCAGTTCATCTACAAAGCGCGTAAGAAGGCGCTCGGTCCATTCAAGAACCGCATGTGGGATCTCGGCGAGGATGTCCGGAAGGCCATCGGACAGTCGCTGGAGGAGCGCTTCGCGTTCCTCATGAAGCAGCTCAAGATCAACGACACGGCGCCGGTCGTCGCGAGGTTCGTCAAGGCGCCGCAGATTCCGATCGATCGCGAAGCGGAAATCGTCGCGGCTGGCGGGAAGATCACGGCTGCCGAGAAGAAGGCCGAAGGCCTCGCAGATTAGCTTTGAACACCTTTTGCCACGAAGACACGAAGGCACGAAACCACGAAACCACGAAAGTACGCTTTGTACAGAGCGTGTTTTCGCGTTTTGGTGTTTTCGTGGTTTCGTGTTTTCGCGTTTTCGTGGTGATGCTGATGGCGGTCGCGTGCGTGGGTTGCGCGCATCACTACACGACGACCGGCCTGGTCCTGAAAGTCGATCCACCCGCGAGCGTCACGATCTCCCACGACGCCTTCCCCGGATTCATGGACGCCATGGTCATGCCGTTCGACGTGAAGGGCGATGCGCGCACAGAAAAACTGACGGCCGGCGATCGCGTCCGATTCCGGCTCGCGGTGAAGGGCGAGCGATCGTGGGTGGACAAGGTCGACGTGATCTCGGCCGCGCCGGTGGACGCGGGGCTGCAGCAGACGCCGGCGGTCCCGGTGCTCGTGCCCGTCGGATCGCCGCTGCCCGACTTCGAGCTGACCGATCAGGCGAACCGTCGCCTCGCGCTGTCGTCGCTCAAAGGGAAAGTCGTCGCCGTCACGTTCGTCTACACGCGGTGCCCGCTGCCCGACTATTGCCCGCGGATGGTGACCAACTTCCGCGCCATCCGCGATCGCTTTGCCGCGCGCATGGATCGCGATCTCGTGCTCCTCACGATCAGCTTCGATCCGAAGTTCGACACGCCCGAGACGCTGGCCCGCTACGCGGCGTCACAACGCGCCGGCGGACCCGGCTGGCATTTTCTGACAGGCGATCCCGCGAACATCGAGCGCGTCTGCAACGCGTTCGGGATTCAGTACTGGGCGGAAGAGGGGATGATCACGCACTCGCTCCAGACGGCCGTCATCGATCGTGACGGCCGCCT
>MNEX01000194.1 GCA_001917905.1 Acidobacteria bacterium 13_1_40CM_65_14 | reverse complement strand
GCGGACACGAAGCCGTTCAGCGGCCTCACGCAGGTCGACTTCGCGACCGTGCCCGATCTGGGCGGTGAATGGGCCTTCTCGGCTGACGACCAGCGCCATCGGGCGGTGTTCAATGGCATCTGGCAGGTCAGCCACGGCTTCCAGGTGAGCGGACTCCATTACCTCGGTGCCGGCATTCGCCAGGGAAACATCTACGGCGGCGATGTGCGCCAAACCGGCGCGACCTTCAGTCAACGCCTGCGTCAGGACGGCACGATCGTCCCTCGCAATTCGGTGATCGCCCCGCCGCAGAATCGGACCGATCTGCGGCTGCAGCAGCGGATTCCGCTGCACGGTCGCGCCTCGATCGACGGGATCGCCGAGGTGTTCAACATCTTCAACCGGCCGAACTCGGCCCAGACCCGCACGATGCAGTTCGGGTTCCGGGTGACGTTCTAAGCGAGGCGCGCCCACGAACGCACGAAGCCACGAAAGCACAAAGACACGAAGACCGTTTTGTACATTTCGTGGTTTCGTCTTTTCGTGGTTTCGTGGCAAGAGAGGCGGAGCAACCATGAAGCCACTGTCGCTCGTCACCCGCCGACGCCTGATGCAGTGGGGACTCGCATCGGCGAGCGCTCCAGTTTTCGCGCGGATGCTTGGTGTGCCCGCGCGGGCCCAGGATCTCGGACCCGGCACCGGCAAGCGAGGGGTCGTCGGTGGCCGCGACGACAAGGTTCTGTTTCCGGGGAAAGGACTGCCGGGAGGCGGACAGCTCGAGATCAGGCTCGTGCAATCGATGTACACGAGCGACGCCGACGAGCTCGAGGTCGCGCAGCGCGCGCGTCCGTACGACCCCGACTCATGGCACGTCGAGTGGATGCGCGTCGCAGAGAAAAACGAAAAGGTCGCGGACGGCTACGCGGCGCAGGGATTCAAGGTCAGCGCGAACGAGCATTACCGGCGCGCGCAGGACTTCTACGGCAACGCCGCGTGGCCGCTGCCCGACACCGATCGCCGCATGCTGCCCAGCTACAAGAAGATGCGCGAGATGTTCGACAAAGCCGGACGGATGGTGCGCCCGCCGTTCGAGCGCATCACGATCGGCTTCGACGGCAAACAGCTCGAGGGTTATTTCCGCAAACCGGGCGGCGCGGCGGGCCGGAAATTTCCGGCGGTGATCGCATTCCAGGGCGCCGACACGATGGCGGAAAACACCATCGTCGGCGCCGCAGGGTCGTACGTCGCGCGCGGCATGGCGTACGTGGCGGTCGACTTCCCGGGGCAGGGCAGCGCGCTGCGGCTGCAGGATCTCCATCTGCCGCCGGACACCGAGCGCGTGCTCAACGCGATCATCGACTACCTGGAGACGCGTCAAGATGTCGATGCGACGCGGATTGGCGTCCACGGCATCAGCATGGGCGGGTGGGGCGCGCCGCGCGCGGCGAGCGGCGAGAAGCGCATCAAGGCGGTTGCGGTCGCCGCCGGATCGTTCGATCTCGGCGCCGACCTGTTCGACTACTATCCGCCGATCCAGGATCGCGTCCGCTGGATCATCGGCGCACGCGATCTCGCCGATGCGCGGAAGAAGCTGCGCGACTACACGCTCGACGGCCGCGCGAGCAAGATCGAGTGCGAGATGCTCATCGGCTACGGCGGCGACGACCGCATCATGGATCCCCAGGGCGCCTATCGCCTCTATCAGGCGGCGGTGAACGCGAAGCGCGACATGCTCGCCGGGCTCGGCCATCCGCAACACAACGTGAAGGCCGGCGGCCCGCGCGGCGAGCGGTCGGCGTCGCTGCAGGACTGGATGATGAAAGCGCTGCGCGCCGACACGAATTAATCGCCTCTTCTCGTCAGCGGCGTGTTTGATCCGCTACGCTGATCGAACACAAAGGACACAACGGAAGCGAACTGGTCTTGTCTTGGTGTCCGAGGCGCCTGCGCCCGCACCACCGCGCCGACCGTCAGCAGGAACGCGATTGCCCTCGCGATCAACATGAGTCCTCCGTCGCCGCGGAACGGCCTGAAGGCCGTTCCCTACCGGAACCATCGTTACGAAGCGACGCCGCTCATCCCACGCGAAGCGCACCGATAGAAGCACACCGGTAGGGGACGGTCTTTAGACCGTCCCTTCCAAAAGCGACCAACACTTCGTCCCGAGCCGCTCCTTCCACGCGGCGTACACACCCGACATCTTTCTTCGGAACGGCGCCGCGTCGACGTCGTTGAACACGAGCCCGCGCGTCGTGAGCTCGGCGCGCAGGCGGTCGTTTGCGCGCTGTTGATCGACCCGCTGCAAACGGACGTACTTCGTCACGTTGCGATTGATGATGCGCCTGATGTCATCCGGTAGACGCTGCCATGTCGGCCAGTGCGCGAGCTGATTGAAGCCCGACCACATGTGGTTCGTCATGCTGACGTACTGCACGACTTCGTACAGCTTGAAGAGATCCACGAGCGCGAGCGGGTTCTCCTGCGCGTCGACCCTGCCGCTTTTCAACGCGTCGTAGATGCCGCTGCTGTTGATCGTGATTGGTTCGGCGCCGAGCGCCTTGAACGTGTCGGCGACGAGTTGTCCCGCCGGCACGCGCATCCTGATGCCGGCGAGATCATCCGGCGTCACGATCGGCCGCTTCGTTCCCGCGATTTGCCGCATGCCGTTGTCGAACGCGCCGACCGCGAATCCGCCGATGCCTTTCGCCGCCATCTCCGTTCGGAGGTATGCGCCGAGCGCGCCGTCCAGCGCGTGGTGAGCCTGCGCGGCCGACCGAAACACGAACGGCACCTGCTGGACTTCGGCGGCGGGCACCACCGTTCCGAGAATGCCGCCCATCAGCGTGAAGAACTGAATGTCCCCCGACACGAGCATCTGCAACGCCGCGGGATCGCTTCCGGCGATCTTGTTGTTCTCGGCGAACACCTGCGTGTCGACGCGGCCGTTGGTCTCGTTGCGGATCGCCGTCCACATCTCGACGAGGCGCCGATGCAGCGAGCTGGTGGCGGGTTGGTTGTGGTACTGGGTGAATGTGTAAGCGGCCGCGCGCACTGATCGCGCGAGAATCGATGCGGATCCGAGCATGGCGCCGGCGACGAACGAACGACGCGTCAGTGTGGTGGCCGCCATTTGATGACGTCTGGCGGCGCCATTATCGCAGACTGGCTCGCCAGCATTGCTTGACTTACCGTACGGCGGCGCTTAGCATCGCGGCGATTCTTCTCGCCTCGGGAGTCTCAACATGCACACTCGGAGATTCCTTCTCACGGTGGTCGCTATCCTGGTCGTGCTGGGCTTGAGCACTCCCATGGACTCGGGCGCGCAAATCGCGACCGCCACGCTTTCCGGCACCGTGCGTGATGACATCGGCGGCGCGCTGCCTGGCGCCACCGTCACCGTGAAGAGCGTGTCCACCGGTGCGAGCCGGAGTACGACGACCGATTCTGCCGGACGTTATCGCTTCGCAGCGCTGGATCCAGGTGCGTACGAGGTTCGCACCGAGCTCGCGAGTTTCAAGACGGCGATCCAGACCGGTGTGGTGCTCTCGGTGGGTGGCACGACCGAGGCGGACGTCAAGATGAGCCTGGGCCAGATTGCCGAGCTGGTCACCGTCGGCGCAGAGGCGCCCCTCATTGAATCCGCCAAAACGGAATTGAGCCGCGTCGTCAGCACGCGGGAAATCGAGTCGCTCCCCATCAGCGGACGAAATTTCGTCGACTTCGTGAAGCTGTCGAGCGGCGTCGCGAGTGGCCGCGAAAACGTCGGCGGCGGCGCATTCAAGGAACCGGACGTCGGTGTCGGATCGGCCGCCGCGCCTCGACTCTCATTTGGCGGGCAACCCGAGCTGAACACCCTGATTCAGGTCGACGGCGCCGACAATATTCAGACGTTTACGGGCCTCCCGCGTGCCACGCCGTCCCAGGAGGCGGCCAGGGAATTCCGCGTGCTGAACTCGACATACCTTGCCGAGTACGGCAGAGCGCTCGGCGGATTCGTGAACATCGTGACCAAGTCCGGGACCAATCGTACCGACGGCTCGATCTATTACTTCGGGATGAGCGACCAGCTGAACGCGCGATCGGTGCTGAACCCGCCGGACGCCGACGTGCTGCATCAGAATCAGTTCGGCGCGGTCGTGGGCGCGCCGCTCGTCGTGGATCGGACCTTCGTCTTCGGCAACTACGAGGGACAGATACGGGAACAGTCGAACCGCTTTTCGCGTGTCGTGCTGGACAACGTCGACACGCTCAACGCCGTGCGCGCCCGGTTCGGACTGACACCCGAGACGACGAACCAGGTGCAGAAGAACCACTATCACTCGTTCCTGGTGAAGGTGGATCATCATCTGACGCCACGCCACGCCGCCTCGGTCCGCTACAATTTTCTCGACTCGGACACGGACAATTTCCTCGGTGGCGGGGGACGTGCCTCGCCGACCTCCAGCACGGCGCGCAACAATGTGGCCAAAGATCAGGCCCTCGTCGCCAGCATCGTGTCGGTGCTGTCGTCCAGCCTGGTCAACGAAGCTCGGTTCCAGGCCGCGCGACGCACCTTCGATTTCCCGTCGGTGCTGAAGGAGCCGGCGCTCGAGCTGTCCAACTTCATCATCATGGGGAAGAGCACGTCGGACGTCGATTTCTACGGCGAAACGCGTGTTCAATTCGCCGACAGCGTCACGCTGGCCAAGGGCGCGCATCAGATGAAAGCGGGCATCGACGTCAACGAGCTTCGTGACGAGTCGAAATGGGATCTGTTCTTTCCCGCGCGCATCATCTTTCCAACGCTTGCGGCCTTTCAGAGCTTCACACCCGCCGTCTTCTGGTGGCCGTATCTCATCACGGCGACGAGCGCTCCCGGCGTCAACCCGCGTTGGACGGAAGATGTACCGGCGGCGTGGCTCGACGCCACGAGGTTCACGCTGAATCACAGCTCGTACGGCGTGTTCGTCCAGGATCATTGGCAAACCGCGGACCGGCTGTCGGTGACCTACGGCCTTCGCTACGACGTCGAGCGCTATCCAGCGGAATTCATTACCGAGAAAGATCTCAACAACTTCCAACCGCGAGCCGGCGTGTCGTACGCATACAGCTCGCGCGGCGTCGTCCGCGGCGGGTACGGCATCTTCTCCGATCGACTGGCGGCGAGCGTGGGGCAGCTGTTCAACGCGACTGCCTGGTCGAGCGCCGGTTCCCTCCCGAACGCGCAGCGGCTTTTCGCCACGATCGCGCCGATTCAGGGTCGGTTTCAGCAGCGCACGGTCGGCGGCGCCCTCGCCCCGGTCGCTGCGGCGACGTTCTTGACCACGGGCCAGGTGCCGATCACGAGCAGTCTAGGCCTTGCCGATACCCTCGATGGCGCGATTCGAACGCCGTATAGTCATCAGGCGAGCGCTCAGATCTCGCAGGAGATCGGTCGCGGGATCGCGCTATCCGCCGCGTACCTGTTCCTCGGTGCGAGACAGGTGCCGGGCCACACCGGCAACCTCAATGCGTTTCAAACCGGTGTGCTGCCCACGGGCAAACCGATTCTCGCCGGTCGTACCTATCCAGAGGTGGGCGACTTGTTCGTGCAGACCAACACCGGCACGTCGAACTATCACGGCGCGACCTTCGAGGCGGAAAAACGCTTTGCGAACGGCGTCGGATTCCACGGCAGCTACACGCTGTCCAGAGTGCGGAACAATGTCGATTCGCTCGCGAATCTGGCGGACTTGCCCGAAGGGCAGGACATCGACGGGGAGACATCCCGATCGAGGCAGGACGTGAGACATCGTTTCACGCTCGCCGTGCTGAGCGAAGTCCGGTCCGGCATTCCAGTGTTCGGCAGTTTCAGGATCAGCGGTCTCGTGTCGGTGGAAAGCGGCCGGCCGTTCAACATCTTCGCGGGCCGCGACTTCAACGTGGATGGCAACCCGAATTCCGATCGTCCCGCCTCGATCGGCCGCAACGCCTACGAAGGGCCGTCGTACGCGAGCGTGGATCTCAGAGTGGCTCGGGACCTTCCGCTGAACACGCGCACACGAGTGGAGCTGATGCTGGACGTGTTCAACCTGTTCGACCGGTTGAACGTCAAGGATATCAACACGGTGTGGGGAGGCATCGACTATCCGAACACCCCACCGCCGCCGCAGCTTGGCTTCGGCTCTCCGCGCGACGTTTTCAACCCGCGTCAGGTACAGTTCGGCGCGAAGCTGAAGTTCTGAGGATCAGATGATGGAACGCCCGCCTCTCATTGGAGTCATTGGAGCGGTGACCGTGATCCTCGCAGCTGCCGTTTTACCGGCGCGCGCGCAACAGTCACCGATCGTATTCCGCGACTTCGCGATGGGTGGCGGCAATTATTACCTGAGAGCGCCGGAATTTGTCGACGCCTCACAGGCGGTGTTCCTGAAAGACGACGACCAGGTGATTGGCGTCAGCGGCGAGGGCGTGGCGAAGGCGTATCCCGCGCGCGCCGTGACGTGGCATCACGGCCTCGAAGATCAACTTGGCAAGCTCCCAATCTTCCTCACGTGGTGAAACCGCTGCAACACGGCCCTCGTGTTCAGGGCCGACATCGGTGGACGGTCGTTGACGTTCTTTCACACCAACATGGTCGGCATGAACTTCACCTTCGCCGACCGCGAGACAGGCACACGCTGGCAGCAGGAAACAGGCGAGGCATTCGAGGGGCCTCTCAAGGGCAGGCGGCTCGAGATTTATCCGTTCCTGATCACGACATGGAAGGAATGGCGCGAGCGCCATCCCGGCACGCTCGCGATGATGCCGGTGCCCGGCCTCGAACCGATGTACGACCTGATGTGGCAGACGATTCTTGCGCGCAAACCGGGACGTCCAGGTCCGCCGTCGGATCGAATGATTCGGCCGGAAGATACTCGCCTTCCCGCCTACGAACCCATCGTCGGGCTCGAAGCGGGTGGCGCGCGGCGCGCCTATCCGCTCGATGCGCTCGGCAAGGCTCGTGTCGTCAACGATCGTCTTGGCACTGAAGCGGTGCTCATCGTCTATCGACCGGACAGCGACACCGTCACGACGTTCTCCCGGACGATCGCCGCGCGGACGCTGACGTTCGAATGGCGTGCACGGTCCGGCGATCTCACCGACGTCGAAACGCATTCGCGCTGGAACGCGTACGGTGAGTGCCTCGACGGCGAGCTTCGCGGGACAGAGTTGAAAGCCTTGATCGGCGTGCGACAGTTCTGGTGGTCCTGGGCGGCGTTTTTTCCCGGCACCGATATTTATTCTCGGTAGGGGTGCTCGATGAGCAAGATGGCTTTGCGGGTGAACGGACGCGCGCACACGGTTGACGTGGATCCGACCACGCCGCTGCTGTACGTGTTGAGCGACGATCTGGAGCTGCGTGGTCCGAAGTTCGGATGCGGTCTCGGCCTGTGCGGCGCCTGCACGGTGATTGTGAAGGGGCGCGCGGTTCGCTCCTGTGTGACGCCGGTGTCGACGATGGAGGGCGCGGAGATTACGACGCTGGAGGGATTGGGCACGATCGAGAAGCCGCATCCGATCCAGCGCGCGTTCATCGACGCGCAGGCGGCCCAGTGCGGATTCTGCCTGAACGGCGTCATCCTCACCGCGAAAGCCTTTCTCGATCAGAATCCGAGAGCGACCGAACCGCAGATCCGGCAAGCGATGTCGGGCGTGTTGTGCCGCTGCTTCACGCACAACCGGATGTACGACGCGATCAAGAAGTACGCCTCGGAGAAGCGGTCATGAGCGGCGAGCTCTCGCGCCGCGATTTTCTGAAACAATCCGGAGGGCTGGTCGTCAGCTTCAGCCTCGCGCCGCTCGCTCGGCTCGAGCCGTCGCGCGACGGCCTCGTGCAGCGTGGCGGCGGAGCGCCGCGATCGCAGATCGATGCGAAGCAGGTCGACTCCTGGATCGGCATCGGCGCCGACGGCCGCGTGACGGCGTACTCGGGGAAGTGCGAGCTCGGACAGGGGATGCACACGACGCAGGTGCAGCTGATTGCCGAGGAGCTCGCCGTCCCGATCGATCGCGTCACGTTGATCATGTGCGATACATCGATCTCGCCCGATCAGGGGACGACGTCGGGCAGCCAGTCGCACCCGGCGAATTTCAACCACCAGAACCTCGCGCTCGCGTGCGCGACCGCGCGCGAGGCGCTCGTCGGCCTCGCGGCGACGCGCCTCGGCGTGCCGGCCGATCAACTCACGGTCACCGACGGCGTCGTTGCCGCGAAAAACGATGCTTCGAAGCAGGTCTCATACGGCGAACTGGTCGGCGGAAAGAAATTCAGCCTGGCGCTGAACCCGAACGCGAAGCGCAGGGATCCACGGTCGTGGAAGGTGCTGGGCACCTCCGTGCCGCGCGTCGATCTGCCGTCACTCGTCACCGGCCAGATGGAATTCGTCCAGAACGTGCGCGTCCCTGGCATGGTTCACGGCCGCGTGGTCCGACCGCCTGCGGTCGGCGCGACGCTGGTCAGCGTCGACGAGAGCTCGGTGCAGGGCATGCCCGGCGTCATCAAGGTCGTCGTCCGAAAAAATTTCGTGGGTGTCGTCGCCGAGAAACCGTGGCAGGCGATTCAAGCCGCCGGCAAGTTGAAGGCAACCTGGACCCCAGCCAGCCTGCCGCGTCAGGCGGAGTTCTACGATTACGTGCGCAAGCAGCCGTCACGCGACGCGCTGCTCGTGGATTCGCGTGACGTCGACGAAACGTTGTCGCGCGCCGCGACGGTGGTGAAGGCGACGTACCGGCATCCGTATCAGATGCACGGATCGATGGGCAGCTCCTGCGCGGTCGCCGATGTGCAAAGCGATCGAGCCACGGTGTGGTCGTCCACGCAGTCGGCGTACCCCACGCGAAACGGCGTCGCGACGCTGCTCGGTCTGCCGCCGGAGCGCGTGCGCGTCGTGTTCACGCGCGGTTCGGGATGCTACGGGTTGAACGGCGCCGACACCGTGTCATACGACGCGGCGCTGCTGTCGCAGGCCGCGGGACGTCCCGTTCGCGTGCAGCTTTCGCGCAAGGACGAGATGGCGTTTGAGAACTACGGCCAGCCGTACGTCATCGAGCAACGCGTCGCGGTCGATCGCGACGGGAACATTGTCGCGTGGGATCACGAATCGTGGTCGGCGACGCTCGGCAATCGTCCCGGCTA
>MNEX01000069.1:3436-10905 GCA_001917905.1 Acidobacteria bacterium 13_1_40CM_65_14 | reverse complement strand
ATCGTCCTGCTCGTAGGCTTCGATTGTCGTTTTTGCGTTCGTCGTCTTGAGCGTCTGTTCGAGCAGACGAATCTCTCGCGCTACGCGGGTCACGAGACGGTCGAGCACTTTCACGTCGTACACGGGTTCCTTGATGATTTCCTTGTCTGCCGACGCGCCGTAGAAGCGCCGCTCCCGGTGAGCTGACCGCCACGGCAATCGCTCCGCCCCGCTGCCTTATGCTTCGACGCAATGAGGGTCAGGCGACCACGACCTTGCCGGTCATCCTCGGCAACACGAGCTGCGTCATGCGCACCAGGCCGAACACATTGGTGTCGAATTGTCGCCGCACCCGCTCCATCGACACAACTTCGATCGCCCCTGACTGCGCGTAGCCGGCATTGTTGACGAGCACGCCGATGGCGCCGTGCTCCGCTTCGATGGCGTGCACCGCCCTGGTCATCGAGCCCTCGTCGTTCACATCGAGATCGATCGTCCGGCAGCCCGCTGCCTCGAGCTCGCCGAGTGTCTCCTTCTTCCGCGCCGATGCCCACACCGTCCAGCCATGCCTATCGCGGCTCCATGTACGCTCGCATCAGTGGCGTGTTGCAGGAACGATCCGCTTGATCTGATCCAGTACCGCAGCGCCCGTGACAGCCCACAAATTCGCCCAGATTTCGAGGGATGGAATTTTTGCGGATCACACGTGTGGGCACTGCCTGCGGCCGATCGAATTCCGACGCCGATCGGTTAACGATCGGCGTCGCCTGATGCGCGGCTAGGGGATCGTGATCGACATTGAACCGGTCACGCCGGAGTACGCCGCCTGGACAACGACGGCGCCTTCGGCAATGCCGGTCACGAGTCCCGTCGAGGAGACAGTGGCAAGCGAAGTGTCGGACGATTGCCATGTCGCCACACTCGTCACGTCCTGCGTCGTACCATCCGACAACACCGCCGCCGCAGCGAGCTGCGACGTGGCGCCCACGACTGGCGCCGACCCAGTGACACTGATGGATGCGACCGTGCTGGGGGACGTTGTGGAACTTCCACACGCTGCCGCGAACCCGGCGAAGGCAATTGCGGTGACCAACGCACGCATCGATCGAGCTGTCACAACCTGTCTCTGAACTGTCATAACGTTCCTCCTGGCGGCGCTTCGAGCGACGACTCTGCAGCGGCGATGCCAGAACCATGATGATGCGAACGACGCGCGCCCAAGTTTTTGTCCATGTTCAAGTTCGGCAGGCCAACGGGCATGGCGTCGCCACCCTCGGCACAATTCCCGACGCGCGCATCGTCATCGAGTGCGAACATCTGCGTCCCAATTCGAGCACGAAGGTGTTCGTCGCGAGAAGTCGTCGCACGCGCGATCATCGCGCTGAATGTGACGGAAGTGTTGCGCGTGTGTGAAACGCGTCTGACAGGAGTTCGTTGATCGCTGCAGCTGTGCGTGGTGAGCGTCAGTTCAGCGACGCGACCCCCTTGCGGAGGGTCTTGACGTCTTCCCAGATCTGTTCGTCGGTTTCATTTTCTGGCTCGTTGCTGTCCGCCTGTTTCGTCTTACGCGTTCTCGCGCATGGCGAGAGGCGCACACGGGCGCCCTCTCCCAACCCTTCTTGAGAAGTGCAGAGATGTTGACCGCCTACTGCGATCAATCCGAGTACTTGACTGCCAATTCCTTCAGACGGCGCAGATAGCCGGGCACCGCGGTTGCCGGATCGCCGGCCGCCTCGTACTCGAGGCCCATATAGCCACGGAAGGCGTGCGCCGCGAACATCTTGAACACGCGGTCCCAGTCAGCCGGCGCGCGCGTCTTGCCATCGTCGAGCGCCACCTCGGTTTTCACGTGGGTGCTGACCGCATACGGGATCGACATTTCGATCTGATCGTACACAGCAGGCGGCCGGAAGTTGCCGATGTCGAGGTTCATTCCTGCCCACGGCGAGTCCGCGCGTTTGACGATTTCAATCGTCTCCTTCGCGAAGTCAGTGATGCCGCCATCGTCCTCGACACCCAGGATCAATCCACGAGCGCCGGCATACTCGGCGCCACGTTTCAGCGTCTCGGCTGCAAACCCGATGGCCTGGTCCAACGTGGCCCCGGCCGGCTTCGCGCCGCCGAACACGCGCACATGCGTCGCACCGACCTTCTGCGCGACGTCCAGCCATTTGCGCAGCTCGTCCAGCTGTTGTTCCCGCAGTTCAACGGTGGGCTGCGCGAGCCGAACGCGTATTCCGATACTGTAGATCTCGACGCGATTCTTGTATGCGAGACGACGCAACGGCAATAGGTAATCATCGGTCGTGGCGGGCAACCAGTACACCGTCATGTCGATGCCGTCGGTGCCCGTCTCGACGGCGATGCGTATCAGATCTTCATACGTCATCGTCTTTGCCTCGAGCGCTTGCCGGTACGAGTAAGCGACCAGGCCCGTTCGGAAGCGGGCCTTTCCTCGAGGCGCCTGCGGAGTGCGCGCGTCGGGAACTGTTGCCGCAACGACGGCCGCTCCAGCAGTAGTCAAGAAGCTCCGGCGATCCATAGGCACCTCTCCACCCATCATCCAGATGTCCCCGCCCGGCCTTGCCCGCAGGTGTTTCGCGAAGCGCGAAATCGGTCCGGCTATGAATTCCACGCCAGGCGCCGCCCCTCGCACGGTTTCCGAACGGTCAGAGGTCGCCGACGCCTGTCGGCCATGAATCGCGCGTCACGGCGTCGTTCTTCCTCGTAGGCTAGAAGCGCATCCGCACCCCTAACCGCACGACCCGCCCCACTGAGAACCCTTCGTTGCTGCCCACGGTGTCGGCGTCGAGCGCGGCGGTTGCGCCATTCTCGGGCACGCCGTTGATGAGATAGTCCGTCAAGTCCATGAACGCGCCGGTTGTTCCCAGCCCGACGCTGAATTGCGGGTGATTGAAGGCGTTGTCGAGCAGCGCGCTGAACTCCGCGGTGAAGCCGCGCGATCGAACGATGTCCTTGTAGAGCGCGAAGTTCACGATCCACGTGCCCGGGCCCAGGACGGTTCCCTTCCCGGCGTTGCCGAGCGAACCAGAGGCCGGCAGCTTGAACTTCGTCAGATCGAAGAACCTGTCGCGGTTGCCGCCCGTATTCGGATTTCCCGTGACGTCCGGCCGCCACGCCTCGCCGAACTGTCCGACGCCGTCGAGTGTGCGCCCGGTGTTGGCGGGGTAAATCCCACCGGTGTCGCCGTAAGTGAAATACGGCGTCAGGTTGGGTCCGGAACGCGCTTGAAAAATCGTAGCCACGGTCCAGCCGCCGACCATGTGTTTCACGACGTTCGGATCGGGTCCCCGATCCTTCTCGATGTCGTAGGGGTCGTACTGCACGACGCCGATGGTGCTGTTGCCGCTGTCGGGCGCGTTACTGTCGGAGCCCGCCAGCGTGTAGGCGGCGTTCACCGCGAGCCCGCTCTTGAAGCGGCGCTGCAACTCGAACTGCAACGCGTTGAACCGGCCCTCGCCGCGATTCTCGGTGATGTCCATGAACGTGCCATAGATCGGGAACGGCAAGCGCGCTCTGGAGGCCGGATCGGTGTCCACGTTGCCAAGCGGCACGGCGCTCGCCTGCACCGTGTTGTAGTCCCGGTGCACGAGCAGCTTCTTCATCGTCGATCCGATGTAGCTGATGCGGGCGCCCAGATCGCCGGGCAGCTCGCGTTCGAGCGTCAGGTTGTATTGGTAGATGTCGGGCAGCTCGAGATCCAGCTGCAATCCTTGATTGCCGAAGCCGAGGGACTCGCTCCGAGTGCCGGACGAAAAGCCCTGCTGCAGCTGTGGTCGGCTGAACCGGATCGTGTACCGAAACGGATTGCGCGACATGATGTCGCGGGCCCCCTGAGCGGCGCCCGTCGGATGGAAAATGCCGAATCCGCCCCGAAGCACGGTCTTGTTGCTGTTGTCGAGGCGCTGGGCGAAGCCGAGGCGCGGGCTGATGTTGTTCCGATCGGTCCTGATCAATCCACGCCCGACATCGAACTGGTCGGCCAGGAGCGTGCGGCCCAATTGTCTGGCGCCCGGAGGCAACAGCTCGCCAATGGCGGCGTTCGGCACGATGTGATGCCCGCCGTCGGTGGGGACAAAATTCGCGTAGATGTCGTTTCTGTCGTTGAAAACCCCGACCACCTCATACCGCAGGCCCAGGAACAGCGTGAGCCGCGAATTCAGCTTGACGTCGTCCTGTGCGAACACCGCCCAGTCGTTCGAGAACGTGTCCATCGGCTCGTTGCCGCGGGTGTTGCGCTGCTCGCGCACTTCGTTGGGCAAACCGAGCAGGAAGTCCGCAAAGGCATTGCCCGAGGCGAATCCCGAAAAGGCGTACGCGCCTTTCGACTCGTTCGCGCCGGTGGAGTAGCCGTCCTTCGCGTAATTGCGCGTGTAAATGCCACCAAACTTGATTGAGTGCGTCCCCTTCACCCAGTTCGCGCTGCTGCTGAGCGAGAACGACGACTGATCGAGATCGCGGAAGGTGTTCTGCCGTTGGTCGCGAATGTCGGACGGCCGGTTCCCTCCGGAAAACAGGAAGGAGGGGAAGCCTGGCGCCTGCGCAGCCAGCGCCGGCACTTCGAGTCCGAACTGAGACGCGACACTGCCGGCAACGAAACGGCTGCGTCGATGACGCGTGTCTGCGGTGTAGCCGCCGCGGAATTCGTTGACGAGATTGCCGGACCATATCCGGGTCCATCCGACGGCGAGCGTGATGGCCTTCGATTGACGGTCGAGGAGACCGAGATTCGTCAACCCCGCGCCGCCGTTGCCACCCGTGCTCTCGAACGTGAACGCGTCGGGATTGCGCCCCTGCCAACTGAAGCGAGTGAAGATCGAATCTCGAGCGGTCAGCTCGTGATCCAGTCGTCCGTCTGCCCGATCGCGCTCGCGGCTGAGCGGAAGGATCTGCCGATACGCGCCGTAACCGCCGGCCGCAAGGTTTGGACGGTTCGGGAGTGGATAGAAGAGGTCGATGATGCGCCGTGTCGCGGAATTGATTCGTTCGGCCGGGATGCGATTGCCAGGGAACTGCACGCCTGTCAGCGGATCGCGGACGACGAACGTATTCGCGGAAAAATCGCCGGCCCGCATCGCCGCCGTCGGCACAATCGCCTGCGAGCCGCCACCGAGCGCCTTCAGCCTGCTGCCTTCGTAATTCGCGAAAAAGAACGTTCGATTCGTGACGATCGGGCCGCCAACGCTTCCGCCGTAGCGATAGTCGTGCGTGTCGGCATTGGGGTCGCTTCGCAGCACCCCATTCAGCGTCTGCGCGTAGGTCAGGGCGTTCAGCTCGTCGGAGTTATAGTCGGAGAACCCCGTTCCGTGAAAACTGTTGGCGCCGCGCTTGGTGGACACGATCACGCCGGCAAGACCGCCGTACTCGGCGCTGTACGAGTTCGACAGCACTTGCATTTCCTGAATCGCATCGAGCCCGGGGGCGGCGTTCGAGAGCTCACCAAAGATCCCGGCGCTCGACGGCTGGCCGTCCTGGATATATGACGCGCCGTACGTGCGGCCGCCCAGAAACTGGATGCCGTCGAACCCGCCGACGATGTTTGGGTTGAGCGTGAGGAAGTCCTGGATGTCGCGGCTGTTGCGCGGCAGATCGCGCAGCTGCTGCTCGTCGAGACCACGCGTAATCGACTGGCTCTCGATCGTGATGTTGTTCTGCCCCTCGGCCGTCACTGACACGACCTCCTGGAGCTCGCCGACTTCGAGGGTCAGGTCCGTGCGCACGATCGATGCGGCGCGCAGCACCACGCCTGAGCGCGCCACTTTCTTGAACCCGCTCAAGGTCGCCGTCACGGTGTACGTCCCGGGACGGAGGTTCGGAATCTCGAAAAGCCCCTGCTCGTCGGTCCGCGCCTCCCGCGTCACGTTGGTGGTGTCGTCGGTGACGACGACGCTGGCGCCGGGTACGATGTTCTGCTGCTCGTCGACGACCGCTCCGCGGATGGTGCCGAGCGTGGTCTGCGCCCCTGTCGGGACGGCCGCGGCAAGAAGCAGAATCACGCAGACGACGTGGCGAAGAACAGTCGACGGGTCACTCCGGCGCGCTCGCGGCGCGCCCTGGTTCTCGAGGATCGTTGACATCGTTCCTCCTGAAACTGAAGGGTGTCAGGGGCTGAATTCAGGGGGCCACATTCCCTTAGGTTAGAGAGCATTGCGAATTACCTCGCCACCACAGTGGACGCGGAGGACAGGAGGTTCAAACCTGTTCAAAACAGGATTTTCCTCCGCGTCCCCCGTGTCCTCCGTGGTGGAGAGTTTGATTCTGCAATGTCCTCTTAATACTCTCTGTACTTCGCCGTGTCTATCCACTGGCCTGCGACCATCACACGCTCGACGGTCCGAATGGCCGACACATCACGGTCCGGTTGCCCACGCAGGACGACGAGATCTGCGTTGAAACCTGCACGGAGGCTTCCGAGCTCGTCGCTGCGATACAAAAACGCTGCAGCTGTTGCCGTCGCCGCGGAGATCGCCTCGATCGGCGAGAAACCACTCTCCACCAGCAACTCCAGTTCGCGCCAGGGCGCTTGCCCTCGTCCGGCAAACGGCACGACGGAGTGGCCGCCCACGACGATTCGCGCGCCCTCCTGGGCCGCCCGGCGCGTGAACTGTTTCATCTTCGCGAAACCGGACGCGAGCACCGGCGTCACATTCGACGCCTTGCCATCGTTGCGGCGTTCGAAGACCGCCAGGGTGGGATCGAGAAACGGCTTTCGTTCGCGAAGGACAGCGTAAAGTGCCTGTGCCTCCGGCCCGTCGAGGTTGGCTCGTGTGAACAGGCGATAACGTCCGTCGCGCCGCGCGTCGTTGCTCTTGAGTACGGCCTGTCTATACGCTTCTGCCTCAATTCGGGGAACCAGACTGATGCCGAACGACGTCACGTGCTCGATGCCATGCAGTCCGGCCGCGATGAGCTCGCGCGCGTCGAGCAGCTCCAGATGTGCCGTACACGGAATGCGGTGCGCTTCGCACACATCAATCACGGCCTTCGCGCTTGCAAACGGGAGCCGGAAGTAGATTTTCAACGCGGACGCTCCGCGCTGAACCAACATCTCTGCATCGCGACGCGCTTCCTCGCTGTCGCGCGCGACGATGGAGTCGGCGGGGTACGCGGGGTTTTCGCCGTCGATGTGCGGTCCCGTCGTGAAGATCCGCGGCCCGGGAATGTGGTCCGCCGCAATCATGCGACGCAGCTCGTCGAACTTCTCGTCCCACTGACCTGGATCGCGAAACGCGGTGATGCCATGACTGAGCTGCCGCAGCGCGAGCTTCGGATCGTTCTCGATGTGAAAGTGGAGATCGATGAGACCCGGAATCACGGTGCGGCCGGAGAGGTCGACCATCTCGGCACCGGCGGGTGCACTGATCTCTGGAGCGCGCCCGACGCGGGTGATGCGGCCGCGTTCGATGACGATGCGGCCGTTCTCGATCGGCGCGGCGCCGCTGCCGTCGATGATGCGGACGTTGTCGAGT
>MNEX01000069.1:0-3320 GCA_001917905.1 Acidobacteria bacterium 13_1_40CM_65_14 | reverse complement strand
GGCGAACGTTCGCGTTCTGATGATGCGCTGCTTCGGCGGCTCCCCACCCGCAAAAACCTCCAGCGTGTCGTTCTCCTTCATCGGCAACGTTTTTCCCGCAAGCGTCACGACCATGTCCTTCGCCGCGAACACGGACACGAGGCGATTGGGTTTCCCGATGGTCCCCTCCTCGACCCAGGCGCCGCGCGGATCCATCGCATCGATGACCGCACGAACCCGCGTCTCGAGATTTACCGTCGGCGATCGCTTGTCCCGAGCACCGTCGTCCCTCGACTGGGCTCGGGACGACCCTGAGCTTGTCGAAAGGTCGAGGGGCCTGTCGCTCCATGGTGAAAGGCCGTGCAGTCTGTCGGGGCGCTTCAAGGAAACAGGATCGGCACTCTGAATCTCTCGGTACTCTTGCTCGACGCCCGCCAGCCACGTGCCGGAGACCAGGACGGAATAGTGCGTGATCACCGACGCATCGCTGTAGCTCAGCTCATAGCCGTCGACGTTTGTCGTGCCTTGATCGAGAGCAGTCACCCGCGTCCCTTTCGTGATGTACAGCGGCCGGTTCGTCTTCAATTCGGCGAAGCGCGCGAGGCACGGCGTCCGCTCGGGACACGCCCGGCGGCGGATCTCGGAAGGACTCTGGACGTCGGGCAAAATCGACTGGCGGTAGTACGCCAGCGCGCGCGGGAGCGGCTCGAGGTACTTCCGCTTCCCGGTCTCGCGAAAGAGCAGGAGCAACCCTTTCATGACGCTCAGCGATTCGCCGCCGGTGATCGACGGCGGCTCGAAGCGCCGCGCCCACGCCGGATGCATGTCGCGATCGTACTGTTGCGCCCAGCCCGGCTGCGGCTCCGGCATCTGTGCGAGCAGGATGAAGGCTCCACCCTTTTCCGCGGACGCGAGGTAGCGAGCCTCTCCGTAGATCCGGGCCGCCTCGAGCATCGCATCGATCATGTCGACGATGGAGTCGTCGTTGAAGGTGTAATGAGCGCGGTAGTCCGATCCAGGCCACGTCCGCGACCATGCCTCGGGGTAGCTCGCCGGTTTGATCGGGAAGGCGCTCGGATCTGGAAAACGGGAGTAACGTTGCGGCCAGGCGCCGTTCGGGTACTGCGCTTTGATCAGACTATCGAGCGCGAAGTGTGCCGCCTCGTGGATCTGCGCGTCTTTGAAATTGAGATCCCGATCCACGCGCATCAGCAGGCGCACTGCAGCCTGAGTGATGTTGTCGTCGAGCGTCGTCTGACGTTCGGGCCGTGCCGGCGCGCCTTCGCTGCCTGGCGCGCCGAAGCCGTCAGGCGAAGGCGGGCACGCCCCATCGAAGCGGTATGGGAACTGCGCGCGCTTCTGCGGATCGAACTCGATGAAGTAATCCCATCCTCCAGAACAGTACTGTCCCCTGACGAGCGCACGCGCGACTTCGCGCGCCGCTTCGAGATAGTAGCGGTCTTGCGTTGCCTCGTACGCGTCGAGATAAGCCATGCCGACGAGCGGCGTGCCATCGCGCTGGACCTCGACGCGCGTTGGCCCGTCGCTCATCTCCGAGCGTCCGTAGCTGAGGTCCTCCGTGTACTGGAAGTGGTAGCCACCCTGAGTCGAGACTTTCGTGCGGTAGAACTCGACGGCCTTGCGCAGAGCCGCTCGCGCGCGCTCGCGCAGCGCAGGATCATCGCCGCGCGCGGGAAGTCCGACGGCAAGAACGCCAAGAACCACCATGCTTCGGAGTACGGTTGGCTTCATTTCTATTACCATTCGATCCGAAGTCCCATCCGGAACGATCGCGGACCTGAAGGATCAAGATCCGACACGTCGCCCACGCCGCTGATCACGCCGACCTGCGCCAGCGAGCTGATGTTCGTGCCTGGATTCGAATAATTCGCGCGGTTCAGGACATTGGTGGCGGTGAGCTCCCAGCGCAGTCGCAGCCGTTCGCCGAGGTCGAAGTGCTTGGCAAACCCGACGTCCCACACCTCGGAGCCCGGACCGTGGATGACGCCTTTGGCGGCCGTGCCAAACGAACCGGCAGTCGGAGCGCCGAAAGCCGTCGGATCGAACCAGCGGTCGGTGGTGCGTTCCGCCGGCGACAGGTTGGGATCGTGCAACTGGTCCGGCCGGA
Organism: Acidobacteria bacterium 13_1_40CM_65_14; assembly: GCA_001917905.1. Lineage (GTDB taxonomy): Bacteria > Acidobacteriota > Vicinamibacteria > Vicinamibacterales > CAVVIG01 > QHWF01. The sequence continues at coordinate 1,213 of MNEX01000069.1, read as the reverse complement.
TCGTCACCTGGGCGGGCGTGCCGCTGGTCGTGAATGCGGTCCCCGTCGGATCCGGACCGGTCCACATCGGCGTCAGGAACTGTCCGGAATGACGCTGGTAGATCACGCTCAGCTCCCAACCGCCGGCCAGGGTCTGAACCAGCGGTCGTGGACTGCTCAGAAACGGCTTCCCTTTTCCGAAGGGAAGCTCGTACAGCACGAATCCGGCGATGCGGTGCGTTGGGATGTCGAGCCAGCGTCCACGCTCGCGCCCGCGATCGTACGCGTTCTCGGCCGTCTCGCCTCGCTCCAGATCGCCGATGTCGCTCGCCAGCACATAAGAGAATTGGTACGCCAGTCCGCGGGCGTAGCGGCGCTCGGTTTCAAGCGTCAGCGAGTGATATTGATGTTCGCCGCCGTTGTCGATGTAGGTGATCGCCGGGTAATTGGGAAAGCGGCGCGGCTTGTCGATGTAGCGCCGCGTATCGGGTACCGGCTGGTTGATGTTGTAGCCCCATTCCCCCTGCCGCGTGTTGGTCCCGATGTACGAGATCCGGAAACCGCTGTTCCATTGCTGCCGCTCGATCGTGACGTTGTACTGCATCGAATAGGGCGTTCGCAGATCGGGCCGCGTTGCCGTCGGGAGACCGACTTGCGTCGGGCCGCCGACCGTTGATGGAAAGACGTGAGGGAAGATCACCGCCGGAGCCGCCGTTGGATTGGTGAAGTTCGGCTCATTGACGACAAAAGGAGCGCCGCCCATCGACACGGTGCGCGGCACGATGTCGAAAAAGATTCCGTAACCGCCGCGCAACACTGTGTCGTTCCCCCACGGGCGGTAGGCGATTCCGATCCGAGGGGCGAGATTGTTGACGTCGGTCTCGAGCAGTCGGCTCGAGTGGAATCCGACCTGGCTGGCCTCGACGACATCCACATAGCCTCGCGGCTGGAGCGGGCTGACCTTCGAGAGCGCGCCGTCCGGCACGATAATCTTTCCCGTCTCGACGTCGAACAGAGCCTGCCGTCCCGTCTCCTCGGCCCAGCCCGGATGCAGCTCGTAGCGCAGCCCGGCGTTCACCGTCAGGTTCGGCCGGACCTTGAAGTCGTCCGTGATGAACAGGTCGTACGCCCAGCGCGTGCGATCGATCCGGATCGGCGGAAACGCCCGCGCAGCCGTCGTCGGGATTCCGAGCAGGAAGTCGGCGTACGGATGACCGGTGAAGCGGTTCGAGAA
>MNEX01000257.1 GCA_001917905.1 Acidobacteria bacterium 13_1_40CM_65_14 | reverse complement strand
TTCGAAGGCATCCGCGCCTACAACGGGCGCGTGTTCAAGCTCGAACGCCACATCGATCGGCTATTCGACTCGGCGAAGGCCATCCGGTTGGAGATCCCGCATACGCACGCGGAAGTCTGCGAGCTGGTCCTCGAATCGTGCCGGCGCAACGACATCACGGACGGCTACATCCGCCTCGTCGTGACGCGCGGCCCCGGCGACCTCGGGATCGATCCGCGCAAGTGCCCGCGCGCCGAGCTGATCGTCATCGCGCGCAAGACGATTGCGATCTACCGGTCGCCGTCATTGGGCATCCGCGTCGTGACGTCGACGTTCCGCCGCAACTCGCCCGAGGCGCTCAGCCCCGCCATCAAGTCGCTGAATTATCTGAACAACATCCTCGCGAGAATCGAGGCCAACGATCGAGGCGCCGACGAAGCCCTGATGCTCGACGCGCAGGGCTACGTCTCCGAAGCGACGGTCGACAACTTCTTCATCGTCACCGATCACGCGCTGCTGACGCCGCCGACGGCGACCAATCTCAAGGGCGTGACGCGCGAGACGTTGCTCGGTCTGGCGGTCAGCCTTGGGATCAAGGCGCAGGAAACGCCGTTCACGCTCTTCGACGTCTGGACGGCGAAGGAGGCATTCATCTGCGGGACGGCGGCGGAAGTGGTGCCGGTGGTGTCGGTCGACGAGCGCGTCATCGGCAACGGCACGATCGGCCCCGTCACCGGCCGCATCATGACGGCGTACGAGCAGCTCGTACGCGCGCAAGGCACGCCGATCAATCCGGTGCCGTCAGCGCGTGAGGCTGTCGCCGGGTATCGGGTCTAGGTATTTTCGTAGGGCCTCGAGCGTTCTGACCGTCGACTCTCTCGCGATGCGCGACACGATCGGCGACGCGATCGGCCGGACGAGCGCCGGCACGTCGCGGCTGAGCGTCAGCGATTCGAGGTCCACGCGCACGCCGCCAGCGACCTGCTCGTAGCGCCAATACGAGTTCAAGCGCCAGAGAAACCCGCGATCGCCGCCGCCAACTTCGTCGATGCGCGTCGCGACGCTGCGCGCGGTGGCGATCGTTGGCGTGCGGCGGCGGAATGTCATCTCGTGCTCGGTATCGTACGTGACGGTGACGATGGCGTGGCGGACGAGTCGGATGAAGACACGCAGCGAATCGTGCCCGCGTGAGATGACGCGCGACCACACGACGTCGTCCTGCGGCGGCGGCGTCCCCGGATACTGGAGCCGGTTGAGCACCTGGTCCAGCCGCGCGCCCGGAATGAACGCCGAACCGCGCCAGCGGCTGATCGTGCCCGACGGCACGCCGAGGCTCTCACCGTCGGCGCGCACGTCGTGGTCGGCCGGCCGGGACGACGACGCCGCTGCTTCGAACCGCGCTTCGGTTTCCACGACGTAGCGATTCCACGCGTCAACCGCTTCGTGGGGCGGCGCGGCCGACGCCGTCGTCGATAAGGCCAGTACCGCAACGAAAATAACGACCACGGGGGACACTGAGGACGCGGAGGTTGAATCCCGTTGTCCTGTACGTTTTACCCTCCGTGTCCCCCGTATCCTCCGCGGTGGAGAGTTGACGGTCGTCGCGAACACCCACCGATCCGCCACGAAGAAATTCACCACGCTCATCGTCCCCACCGCCATTGCGTTCGCGACGATCGGCGGCAGACCCAGGACGCCGATGTAGATCGCCATCAACACAACGTTGCCCGCGATCGACGTGATCCCGGTCGCGATGTTGAACCGCGCGAACCGTGTGAGCCCCGCGACCCCGCGATCGCGCCACGTGACGCGCTCGTGCCAGATGAAGTTGTGGACGACCGCGAGCTCCACCGCAACGATGGTCGCCGGCAGCCACGGCCAGTGCGCGACCGACGTCAGCAGGGCGAGCGCCGTGAGCTGGAGGGCGAAGCCGAGCCAGCCGATGGCGATGAACACGCTGAATCGGTGTCGTGAGCTCTCCACCACGGGGGACACGGAGGACGCGGAGGTCAAAACGTATTCTCTCCCAGCTTTCCAAAGCTATTGGTCTTGCAGGCTTTTTCCTCCGTGTCCCCCGTGTCCTCCGTGGTGGCGAGTTGGATCGACGGCAGAGGCTCGGCAAGATAGAGGGCGCGTGTGTTCCTGATCGCCGAGACTCCGAACGCGACGATCATCCCGGCGATGGCGACGAGTCCGCCGACATCGAACAGGCGCGCATGCTGACCAGCGACGTCCACCCACGGCTTGTTGGCGACAACGATCGCGCCGACCGCGAGGAGGATGCGCAGCTCGGTCGGACCGAAACCAGCGAACGAGACCCGGAAGACGCCGGCCGCGTGCGTCGTCAGATAACTCTCCGCCGCGACGAGCAAGTAGGCGGCGACGACGGCGATGGCGATCGACGGATGCATCAGTCCCGACACGGCGACGCCTGCGAATAGTGCCGCGGTCCCGACGAGATCGATCACGTGGTCGACGTAGTACCCGTACCGCGGCCGCTGCTGGTTGCGCACGCGCGCGAGCGTGCCGTCCAGGCTGTCGCCGAACCAGTTCGCGGCCAGCGCGAGGACGAACGCGGCGGCGCTCCAGGGCGCGGCCGGAATGTTCGCGAACGCGACGGCGGCAAGCGGCATCGACAGCAAGCCGACGAGCGTCAGGTGATCCGAATTGATCCACGGCGGCAGCCGCCGCGCGATGGCAATCAGCAGTCGCCGCTCCGCGTCGGCCAGCAGGCTGCGATGCTCGCGTATGTGCTCCATACAAATGCCTCCACCGGGCTATGTGAAAACCGCGCGGGCGAGGGTCAGCGCAGGCGTAAAATTCCCGTCAGGAGGCTCGTCATGGCTGACTCGACCCCGTGCGCCCACCCCGGCTGCAGCTGCATGGTCGAAAAAGGGGGACCCTTCGGAAAGTTTTGTAGCGAGCACTGCAAGCAGGCGGGCGGCAAAATCGAGCTGCGATGCGAATGCCGGCATCCCGGCTGCCGGTAGAAGTCTGAAGTGGGAAGTCTGAAGTCTGATCCGTCAGACTTCAGGCTTCAGACTTGCCGAGCGCACGTCGAGCTCGTGCCAGCGCGCGTACGCGTCGGCTGTTTCGCGATGCAGCTCGTCTGCGCGTGCCAGCGCCGCGCGGATGTCGTTCGGCGCTTCCTTGTAGAAATCGTGTCCTGCGATCCGCGCGTTCAGCGCCGTCTGTTCCGACTCGAGCGCCTCGATGCGCGCCGGCAGCGCTTCCAGCTCGCGCTGTTCTTTGTAGCTAAGCTTGCGCCGTGGAGAGCTCTCCACCACGGTGGACACGGAGGACACGGAGGAGGAATCCTGGTCTTCTGAAGGTTTTTCCCTCCGTGTCCCCCGTGTCCTCTGTGGTGGAGAGGTTTCGGCCTGCTGCCGCAGCCAATCGTCGTATCCCCCGACGTATTCCTGCACCCGCCCATCAGCTTCGAACACGAATGTGCTAGTGACGACGTTGTCGAGGAACGCGCGGTCGTGGCTGACGAGCAGCAGCGTACCGGGCCAGTCGACGAGCTCCGCTTCGAGCAGCTCCAGCGTTTCGAGATCGAGATCGTTGGTCGGCTCGTCGAGCACCAGGACGTTCGCGGGCCGCGTGAACAGGCGCGCGAGCAGCAGGCGATTGCGCTCGCCGCCCGACAGCGCCTTCACCGGCGACCGCGCGCGCTCGTTGGAGAACAGAAAATCGCGGAGGTACGCGTGGACGTGGCGCGTCCGTCCGTTGGCCGTGACCGTGTCGTTCCCCTCGCCGATCGTCTCGAACACCGTCTTCTCAGGATCGAGCTGCTCGCGCTGCTGATCGTAGTAGGCGATCTGGACGTTGGCGCCGCGCCGCACTTCGCCTTCGTCCGGCGCCAGCTCGCCGATGATCATCCGCAACAGGGTCGTCTTGCCGGCGCCGTTCGGGCCGATGAGGCCGATGCGATCACCTCGCAGGATCCTCGCGGAGAAATCTCGGACCACTGACAGGGGGCGGGCACGCGAGTCCGCCCCTACAAACGCTTTCGTGACAGCCTTCACTTCGAAGACCATCTTGCCTGACGCCTCCGCAAGCTCCGCCTGGAGACGAACGGTGCCGATCTGCTCGCGTCGTGCGGCGCGATCGGCGCGCATTGCCATCAGCGCGCGCACGCGCCCTTCGTTTCGCGTCCGCCGCGCCTTGATGCCTTGGCGCAGCCATGCTTCCTCCTCCGCCAGCTTCTTGTCGAACCGCTCGTGCTCGGCTGCCTCGTTCGCGAGCGCGTCTTCTTTCCGCCGAAGGTAGGTCGCATAGTCGCCGGGCCACGACGTCAGCTGACCGCGATCGAGCTCGATGATCCGCGTCGCGAGACGCTGGAGGAACGCGCGATCGTGCGTGACGAGCAGCACGGCGCCCGGATACTCGGCGAGGAAGTCCTCGAGCCACGTAATCGCCTCGATGTCGAGATGATTCGTCGGCTCGTCGAGCAGCAGGACATCCGGCTGCCCGACGAGCGCGCGCGCGAGGAGCACGCGGCGGCGCCAACCGCCCGATAGCGTGTCGACGATGACGTCAGGAGGCAGTTGCAGGCGCGACAGGATCAAATCGACGTGATGCTCGCGCAGCCACGCTTCATCTTCTTCGAGATGATGCGTGTGCCCTTCCGCGACCACGTCGAAGACGGATCGATCGGCCGAGAGCGGGACGTCCTGCTCGAGTCGCGCGATCCGCAGCGCCGGCTGACGCCAGACAGTACCGCTGTCCGGCGAGACTTCGCCGCTGATGATTCTCAGCAGCGTCGACTTCCCCGTTCCATTGCGGCCGATGAGCGCGACACGCTCGCGCGGCTCGACCTGCAGCGACACCTGGTCGAGCAGCGGGAGATGACCGAACGCGATGGACACGCGGTCCATCGCCAGCAGTGGCATCCCGCAAACGTACCATGCTGCGGCTTACTCCGGGACCGGCGCGCGCAATTCGCCCGAGAAGAGCGTCATCGGGCCGAACGTCGGCGCGCCGAGCCGGCCGACGTCGATGCCGACGGTCCCATCGACGCGATAGCTGAGAGGCCGTGACGCCGACACACGCCGCAGTGCCGTCGCCAACGCCGGCACATCGGAGAAGCTGATCGAAAGGTCCAGCGGGACGACCGATTCCTGACCGGCCTGCAGCGGCAGTCCCAGCGGAAACTCGCCGTCGGCCGCGCGCGTGTCTTCGAGAAACAGCGTCGCGCGTATCGTACTCAACGTCACGCCAAACGGATTCGGGTTTCGGACTCGCGTCCACACACGGACGGCTGCGCCGCCGAGCGGCTGGCCCGATCGCGGTCCGACGAGCCGGATTTCGCTCGCGCGATCCTCAGCCGTTTCGAAGCGCGGCGGCTGAATCAGCCGGCCGATCTGCGGAAACGAGGCGCACGCGAGCGTTGTCGCAACCATCACGGCCGCCCCAGCCATCCGCGCCCGTACCTCGAGCGTGTACATCCGCACTCAGTCGTTGCACGGGTGTTGCCACCCCACCTCAGCGCGTCGTGCTCTTCGCGTTGTCACGCGGGCGGCAGCAACATTGTCAGCGCGCCGCTGACGATGAGCGCGGACGCCCAGATGAGATCGAGATTGATCCACGCCTTTCGCAGCAGGCCGACGCCGAGTTTGTGAAACACGATCCACGCGATCGCGGCGGTGACGATCAGATAGCTGCCGCTGTGAACGGCGGTCGCGGCGAGACCCGACGCGAGCGTCGTCGTGGCGTGTACGTGCGCACTGTGATCGCCCGGAACTGCTGACATCCGCAGCCAGACCGGGAGGACCATCAGGCCGGCGCCGTGCGCCGTCGCGATGAGGAACGACCAGATCGTCAGACCGCCGGGACCGATGCGCATGCTGCCGTAGCGCGGGTGCCGGTGGCGAAGCAATCGCAGGACGCCGAGCATGATGAGGATCGCCGCGACCGGCCATCGAATGGCGTCGACTGGCAGCACGACGCCGGCGAGCAGGCCGAGCGCGACGGCGGCGGCCACGGCACACGCGTGACCGACGCCGATCGGCAGAATCGCGCGCCACACCGCGGCGGATCGGTTTTCCTGCATCCCCAGCGCGACGGCAAACAACCACCCCATTCCGGGATTGATGCCGTGGAACGCCCCGAGAAACAGCAGCATTCCCCACGAGCTCGTCATACGTCTCTAATTGTCACAAGCCCGACTTCAGCCCGACTTCAGCCTGACTCCAGCCTGACGCCAGCCTGACTTCAGCCTGACTTGTTACGAAAAACAGTACGAGTCGGACGACGCGTCGCCGCCTTCGAGATGGACCTGATGCGGACGGAGCTTTCCCGTGTCGAGGAAGAATTTCGGATCGAGCGCGCATCCGTCCGGCTTTGCATCGATCTTCGCGATCCAACCGCGCACACCGTCCGGGTAGAACTGCTCGTCCCACGACTGGTACAGCGAGTTGGTGAAGTACACGCGCCGGCCATCGCGGCTGACCTCGACCATCTGCGGACCGCCGTTCAACGGCGTGGCCGGATGGTACGGATGCGTCGCGCGCCGGACGATGCCGCCGATGTGGACCGAGCCGGTGAGCTTCGGCTTGAACGGATCCGAGACGTCGTACTGGCGCAGCTCGCCGGTGCCCCAGCACGAGACGTAGAGCTGACGATCGTCGAGCGACAGATTGATATCCGTCACGAGCGGCGGCACCGCATTGAAGCCTTTGAGCAGCGGCGGCAGATCGGCCGCGGCGGCGGGCTCGGCGGGAATGTCGAGCACCTTCGTGACGGCCCAGCCGCTTCCGTTGCGATGCCAGACCCAGATCGACGACGAGAGATCCTTCAGCGACACGACGACGCCGACAAAGCCGTACGCTTTCTTCGGATCGTGCGCGGGTCGCAGCTCGAGCGCCATTTGATACTCGGCGCCGAGGTCGAGCACCTGTCGATGACGACGCTTCTGCAGATCCCACACGTGAAGCTGATGGCCGTACTTGCCGGCCAGCAATAGCTCGGGGTTGACGCCGTTCTCGACCATGTCCGGCGTGCCCCACTCGCTCGTGATCATCGTGTCGTGCCCGAGATGCCACCAGAAGTCGTACGCGAGGTACTGCGGACCGCGATCCTGCTCCCATCGTCCTTGGATCTCGAACGTGTCCGGATCGAGGACGAAAATACCGCCGGGCCCGGTGCCGTCCGCGGATCCAATCGCGTTCATGTAGATGCCGTCAGGCCCGCAGTGCGTGGTGTGCGGCCGCGAGTATCCGGTTTTCTTCGCGACTTCCTCCGGCTCGATGACCTTGACGAGCCGCGGCTTCGCCGGGTCGGCCTTGGTATCCAGGATGTGAATGCGCGACGAGCGCAGGCCGGGCACGACGAGATAGCGCCGCTCCATGTGCGGATGCGACGCGAACGGGCAGAGACACGAGCTGCACGCGTTCCAGCCGAAGTGATGGAGCTCGTCGCCGGTCTTGGGCATGTCGAGCTGACTGACTTGTCTGCCGTAAGCCTTGGACGAGGCGTCGACGTCGAGAACCGCGAGCGCATCGGACCCGCCCTGCGGATTGAGCATCGCGACGTACGCGAGCGTCTCGGGCGGCGCGCTCATGGCCATGCTCGGTGACGGATAGAACGTTTGGTCGGGAATCATTCTAGCCATGACAGACCCTCCATAAGATGTGACGGGTGGGCCGGCGAGAGGCGGGAGTGTATCATCGACATCGCCACATGGCACGTCTGGTCTTCGCAATTTTTCTCGTGCTCGTCACGACCATGTCCGCCCAACCTCGCCTGACGCTCGACTATCCCGCGATGGCGAAGCGCATCGTCGCGCAGCTGGCGCTGAAGCCGGGGGAGCGCGTGCTGTCGATCGCGCATCCGGGCACATTCGCCGATGTGATCCCGCACATTCGCTACGAGGTCATGCGCGCCGGCGGAGTGGATCTCGGAGCCGTCGACGTGCTGGCGGAGCCGTGGCCACAGTCCTTCGAGCTGCCAGTGCTGATGAAGGGCGCGCGCGAGGCGCGGGCGCACTACAAGACCATGTTCCGCGACGTGGACGCCGCGATCATGATGCCGGGCGCGAACACGTCGCATCCGGCATATCTCGCGATGCAGGATTGGTTGAAGGACGATCTGAAAGAACATCGCGGCCGCCGGACGATTCACTTCCACTGGACGCAGGCCGGCAGCGCGTATCCGATCGCCGGCCAGCCGCTGCCGCCGTCGTTCGAGATCGATGCGAACTATCAGCGCGCGCTGCTCGACACCGACTACAAGGCGCTCACCGCCACGCAGAAGCGTTTCGCCGATGCGTTGCGTGGGAACACCATCGTCCACGTCACCTCGCCGACTGGAACGGATCTCCGCTTCCGCGCCGGCGATCGTCCGGTCAATCTTCAGGACGGCGACGCGTCGCAGGCGCGCGCCGCGCGCGGCGTCGTGCTGATCGACAAGGAGATCGAGTTGCCGGCGGGCGCCATCCGCGTGGCGCCGATCGAGGAGAGCGTCGAAGGCATCATCGCGTTTCCGCCGTCGCAGTGGGATGGCCGGCCGGTCGAAGGCCTGAAGCTTCGCTTCTCCGGCGGGCGCGTCGTCGAGGTCACGGCGACTTCTGGCAAAGATGCGGCGGAATCCGAGATGCGCAAGACCGCTGAAGCTGGGACCGCGTTTCGCGAGTTCGCGCTCGGATTCAACCCGCTGCTCGCGGTCCCGGATCGCAATCCGTGGATTCCGTACTACGGCTACGGATCGGGTGTCGTGCGCCTCTCGCTCGGCGACAACACCGAGCT
>MNEX01000329.1 GCA_001917905.1 Acidobacteria bacterium 13_1_40CM_65_14 | reverse complement strand
GGTGACGGGCGAGTCGCCGCTGGTCGACGTGACGTCGAAGCAGATCGGCGCCAACATCGGCCAGGCCGAGCTGAACGCGCTGCCGATCCTGAACAAGAACTGGATGTTCGCGGTCGGTCTGACGCCGGGTATTCAGATTCAGTCGTCGACCGCGTCGTTTGCGTGCGAGTCGCTGATCGTTGGCGGCGGCAGCAACCGGAGCGGCAACTTCTCGATCGACGGCGGCGGGAACAACGACGACTATCTCGGGTCGTCGTGCGGCAGCCAGGTGCGTCCGTCGCTCGAGTCGGTGCAGGAGTTCCAGGTGCTGACGAACCAGTACGATGCCGAGTTCGGACGCACGGCCGGCGCGATCGTCAACGCCATCACGAAGCAGGGCACGAACGCGTTCCATGGGTCGCTCTTCGACAGCTACACCAACGACAAGGTGACGGCGCCGGACTTCTTCGTCGCGCTGAGCCAGGAGAACCCGGATCCTGCTCGACGAATCAACAAGCCGCATACGGCGCAGAGCGACTGGGGCGGCACGCTTGGCGGGCCGATCAAAAAGGACAAGGCGCACTTCTTCTACAGTCTCGATCGGATCATCTACGACGAGGGGCGCAGCAATACGTTCGACGCGCGGCCGGAGCTGAACTACTCGAACACGCAGAGCATGAAGCTGTGGAATCACATGGTTCGCGTCGACCATCAAATCAACGCCACCAACACCTGGACCGCCCGCTTCCTGGAAGAGGACTCGCCGACCTACAACCGCGTCGCGGGACGCTGGACGCTCGCGTCGAGGGATCAGGAGTACGACGTCGATCGGAACGCCGGCGGCAACTGGAACACGGTCTTCGGAAACACGCGGTTCAACCAGATTCGGGCCGGCTACACGTACGAGAAGAACGGCTTCACCGCGAAAGAAGTGGTGGACGGCGTGCCGATGACCGAGCTACCGCCCACGCTCACCATGCTGACGTTCACCGATGGGACGCGCAACGGCGCGCTGTTCCGCATGGACAACGCGTACGAGGTCAGCGAGTCGTTCACCCAGTTCGTACCGGAGTGGGCCGGAGGGAGTCACGATCTGAAGTTCGGGGCGTCGTACATCTACTCCACAATCGAGCTCCCCGACCAGACCGACATGAACGGGCGCTTCTCCTTCTCGACCGATAAAGCGTTCAACGCGAGCAATCCGTCGACGTATCCGGAGCGTCTGTTCATCAGGGTGCCGGCCCCGAGCGACATCCTCATGCCGACGCATGTCGCCGTGTTCTTCGCGCAGGACAAGTGGCACCGGGATAACCTGACGCTGAACCTTGGCGTCCGCTACGACCTCGAGAGGACGCCCCTCGACAACTCGTCGAACCCGCTCTTCGCCAAGGGCGCGTACACGGTCGATAAGAACAACCTCGCGCCGCGCGTGGGCGTCGCCTGGAGGCCGCGCGGCAGCGCCACGTCATCGTTCCGCGGCGGCTACGGGATTTTCTACGACAAGATCACGCTGCAGACCACGACGCCGTTCGTCTCGACCGGCATCTACAGCTCGTCGTTCACGGCGTCGTTTCCGACGTCTGCGGCCGATCCCGGCCCGAGCCGCGGACAGTTTCCCACCGACCCGTTCCTGGTGAACGGACCAAGCGTCAACCGCGCGCTGCTCAACGCGCGGTTCCCGCTCGGATCGATCGGCCGCAACACCGGCACCGTGTTCCTGGACAATCCTGATCGCGCAGTACCCAACGTGCATCAGATCACGTTCGGCTACGAGCGCCAGTTCGCGCAGCAGATGGCGGCAACCGTTGACTACATTCACAGCTGGAACCGCGATCAGCTGATCAACTTCGACCTGAATCCTGGCCTGCGGGTGAACACGACCCGGACCGGGGCGATCAACTACACCGACCTCCAGAACATTGCCGGCCAGTTGGGGATCACGCCGTTGTTCACGAATCCCGTGATCACGCGCGTGAACGACGGCTCGTCGCAGTTCGACGGCGTGAACTTCATGCTCGAGAAGCGGTTCAGCAATCACTGGCAGGCCCGCGTGTCCTACGCGGTCGGGTACGCGCGCGGCAATTCGGAGGCCAACCAGACCTTCGACAACAACTATCAGGTGCTCGGCGATCCGCGGCTCGATGCCGGCTTCGGGCCGCTCGACGCCGACCGGCGGTCGAACTTCGTCCTCAGCGGTCGCATCGAGATTCCGCGGACGCGCGGCCTGACGATGAGCGGCATCTACCGGTACCTATCCGGCGCGTCGGTGAACCTGTACAACTCGGCAGTGGACGCGGACCGCAACGGCAGACTGTTCGATCCGCTACCGGCCGGGCACTACTGCGGCGTGGGGGACAACTCGTTCTGCGTGGACAACACGGGCGGCCGCAACGGCGCGAAAGGGCCGACGTACCAGCAGACCGACTTGCGATTCGCCTACCGGTTCCGCCCGCACAAGGAGACGACGGTCGACGCGAACTTCGAGCTGTTCAACATCTTCAACACGGCGAACTTCGCGAATCCGACGTCGGATCAGCGGCTGACGGACTTTCTGATCCTGACCGCGCTCCGCGGCGGCAACGGCCAGCCGCGCGCAGCGCAGTTCAGTGTGAGGTTTGGATTCTGAGGCTGTGAGCTCGCCACCACGGCGGCTGTAAGCTCTCCACCACGGGGGACACGGAGAACACGGAGGTTAAGACCTAAAGGATTCTTCCTCCTTTCCTCCGTGCCCTCCGTGGTGGAGAGTTTTAGTTTTAGTCGAGCCCGAAGACAAAGATCGAATGACCGCCCGCGACCGCGATCCGCTGTTTGCCTTCTGAGAGAAACGACATCGGCGCGCAACGGATGGCGCCGCCGGTCTGGAATTGCCAGAGCGGCTTGCCGCTCCTGGCGTCGACCGCGTAGAAGTTGCCTTCGTTCGATCCGCCGAACACAAGGCCGCCGGCCGTCGACATCACGCCGGCCCACGGCGGCGTCGGCAGCGTGAAGTCCCACGCCGGTTTGCCGCTCTTCACATCGATCGCGCGCACCGCGCCCCACGATTCCTCGTCGAGCCGCTTCTCGCTGCCGGTGAAGTAGGTGCCGGGCCGGTACTCGACCGACGATTTGTAGTAGACCGATCCCATTTCGCGGACCGGGCTCGGATAGACGAGCGTGCCCTTTTCCGACGGCTCCATGTCGGGAACGAGAATCGGCCGGCCCTTCGGGTCGAGGCCCTTCGCCCACGTCTGCTTCGCGGTGCGCCAAGCAGGTAGTCGCCCGTTTTCCGATCAAGCACGTAGAAGAATCCGTTGCGGTTGGCCATGACGACGAGCGATCACGGGCGTCCCCCAAAATCCGCGTCGACCAGCACCGGAATCTGATTCGCGTCCCAGTCATGCACGTCGTGCGGCGTGAACTGGAAATGCCAGCGCATCTTGCCGGTCTCGACATCGATGGCGAGGAGCGAACAGGTAAAGAGGTTGTCGCCCTTGCGCGCGTCGCCGTTCCAGTCCGGCCCCGGATTTCCGGTGCCCCAGTAGAGCAGCTTCAGCGCCGGATCGTACGAGCCGGTGAGCCAGGTCGCTCCGGCGCCGTGCACCCAGCTGTCGCCCGGCCACGTCTCGCTGCCGGGTTCGCCGGGCGACGGCACAGTGTGGAGGCGCCACACCTGCTTGCCGGTCCTGGCGTCGTACGCATCGAGGAACCCGCGAATGCCCGCTTCGCCGCCGCTGATGCCGTACATCACGCCGTCGGCGACCACCGGCGTCCCTTCGAGCGATCCGACGCCCGGCGGCTGATACACCCACAGCGGCTTCAGACGGCTGACGTTGGTCGACGAGATCTGATCGAGCGGCGAAAACCGCTGCGACGTGTACGCGCCCGAGTACATCAACCAGTTACCGGCGTCGGTCGCGTTGGTCGCGAGACGCGACGAGCTGACCTGAGCGAGGACTGGTGCAACGGTCAACACCAAGGACACGAAGGACACAAAGGAAAAATGCAACCATCACGCCATTGTGGACCTGCGCGTAGCGGGGTCAATGCCAGAGCGTGAAAAAGTTATCCAACAGGTGGAATTCTGCTGACCTCTCCTTACAGTTCCGGCCCGGATCTCACAATTCCGGTGATCGCATGACAGCCGTGCTTGACGTGCGCACGCTGAAGCCTACAATGTAGGCTCAGATGGCGGAGGTTCTCGGCGCGTTCGAACAAGCGGTGCTGCTCGCGCTCGTGCGGCTCGGCGACGAGGCGTACGGGCGGGCGATCATGAAGGAAGTGCAGGAGCGTCTCGAGCGGGACGTCGCCGCCGGCGCCGTGCACGCGACCCTCGAGCGGCTTCAGCGCAAAGCCCTGATCACGTCGCGACTGGGATCGGGCACGCCGGTCCGCGCGGGACGCCCGCGTCGCTACTACCGGATTCAGCCCGCCGGCGTCCGCGCGCTCAACGACGCCCGCGAGGCGGTCGACGCGCTGTGGCACGGCATCAAGTGGCCGCTGGAGAAAGCGAAGGGACACGCGTGACGGCGATCCGTCTGATCGTCGACGACATCCGCTACGCGGTGCGTGTCCTGGCGAAGCGTCCGTTGGTCGTCGGCGCGGCGATCGTCTCGATCGCGATCGGCGCCGGCCTCAACCTCGGCGTCTACGCCGTCCTGCAGCGTGTGATGCTCGAAAGCGTGTTGACCGCATCCGCGCCGGAACGGCTCGTGCGGATCGAACCGGGCATCTCGTTTCCCAACTACCGCGACCTTCGGTCCGCCGACCTGCCGATCGATCTCGCCCTGATGCAGATGGCCAGGCTGACGTGGCGGACTCCCGACGGTGCGAAGGCGCTCAGTGGTCACGTCGTCAGCAACAACTTCTTCGACGTCGTTGGCGTCCGGCCGATCGTGGGCCGAACGTTCACGGCGAGCGATGGCGACCGGACGGATCTCGTGGTCCTCAGCTACCGCTTCTGGCAGCAGCTCGGCGGAGACGCGGCGATGGTCGGGCGAGCGATCGAGTTGAACGGATGGCGCTACGAGATCACCGGCGTGCTGCCCGGAGATTTCAGGGCGGTGGCGATCGCGTCTGGCCGCGTGTACGTCCCGATCGGCGCGCATGTGACCCAAGCGCTCGAGAGCCGGCGCGCCGCGCAGTTCGATCTGTTCGGCCGTCTTCAGGATCGCGTCACCCGTGAACAGGCGGTCGGTGCGTTGCGCGCCGCCGCCGGCCCGATCGAAGCGCGTTTCCCCGACGTGAATGCAGGGCTTGCGCGCGGTTTCGCCGGATCGTCGATGGACGCGTTCAGTTTCCTGCGGCAGATACCGCCCGGGCGGATGGTCCTCGGCGCCGCGGCCACGCTGTACGCGCTGGTCGGCCTGGCGCTGTTCGTGACGTGCGCAAACGTCGCGGGCCTCCTGGTGTCGAGAGCGGACGAGCGGCGGCACGAAATCGCCGTGCGCGTCGCGCTCGGCGCCACGCGCGCGAGGCTGACGCAGCAGTTCCTCGCCGAGAGCTTCGTCATCAGCATGCTCGGATGCGCGGCGGGCGCGGCGGTCTGGATGATTGCGGTGGCATGGCTGCAGAACGGCGTCCTGCTGTCGAGCCCGACCGAGATCACGGCGATTCCCGAGTCGTTGCCGCTCCGGTACTGCCTGCTGCTTGTCTGCGTGGTGACCGTGGCGTGCGGCGTCGCGCCGGCGGGCGCCTGCGGCCACACCGAGCCGCGGACATGTGAATCCGCGGCGAGGTGTCAGCGTCAGCTCGCGGCGGGGGTGGGGCCCCGCCGCCAGTGGAAAATCGACCCGAACCGGCTGTCAGTGCTCGCTGCGCTGCAGTCGCGTCGCACTGGCCGTCTGCTTCGGCGCGTGAGTCTTCAGCGCGTGCTCGTCGCGGTGCAGATGGCGATCTGTTTCGTCCTGCTGACGGCGGCCATCTTCCTGCTGCACAATCTGCTTCGATTGCAAATCGCCGACCCCGGGTTCGACATCACTCATACCCTCACGATCGACGTGCAGCTTCCGACCTCGGCGCCGACACGCAACGCGCTCGATCTCAGGCGCGCGATTCAAGCGGCGCCCGGCGTGCAGGCCGTCAGTTGGGGATGGCCGATCGGGCCGCCGTTCGCGGAACGGATTCGGCCAGCCGGCTCACGCGACGGCGCGAGCGTCACCGCCGACGTGCGCCGGGTCGGGCCGCGCTTTTTCCGCACGATGCAGATTCCGCTCGCGCTCGGCCGCGATCTGAACGACGAGGACGTCGGCGCGTCAGCGCCGAAGCCGATGGTCGTCAACGAGACGTTCGCGCGGCGATACCTCGCTGCGGTCGATCCGATCGGCCGGCAGTTCGTGCGCCCGCGCGACATAGAGAACGGACAGGCGGAACAGGTCCTCGAGATCGTCGGCGTGGCTCGCGACACGCTGGCGCGGACCGTCGGCGACGCCCACGTGCCCGTCGTCTATGTGCCTCAGTCCTCGCCGTCGCTGACTGTCCGCATGGCCGGACCCTCGGCATCGGCGATTCGAATGCTGCGGCAGACCGTCGAGCGTCTCGAGCCGCCGGGCACCGTCGTCGACGTGGCGCCGATGGCGGACAGCGTGGCGACCGCGCTGATGCCGATGCGAGTCGCGACGATGTTGCTCGGGGCTGTGGGCGCGATTGGCATCGTGCTGGCGATGACGGGCCTGTTCGCGATGGTGAGTCACGCGGCCTCGCGCCGTACGTTCGAAATCGGCGTCCGCATCGCGCTCGGCGCATCGCGATCCGCCATCGTGCGGATGATCGTCGGTGACGGACTGCAGATCGTCGCGGCCGGGTGTCTGGCCGGCGCCGTGTTGTCGTTCGGCCTTGCTCGGTTGCTGCAGTCGGTGATCAGCTCGCAGTCGCTGGTCGATCCTCTGGCATTTGTTGCGGTGATCCTGCTGCTGCTCGTCGTCGGCGTCGGCGCGAGCCTGCGGCCCGCGACGCGCGCGGGACGGGCCGATCCGATGGTCGCCCTGAGGAGTGAGTGATTGACGAGTGAGTGATATGAGCGAGAGAAATGCCGAGCCGAGGCCACCGGTGTGGGCCGAACACGTTCTTCGCTTGCTGCTCAAACCTGAAGACCGCGAGAGCGTATCGGGCGATCTCCTCGAGGAGTATCGCGAGAGTGTGTGTCCATCGCGCGGACGCGCGGGCGCGGACCTGTGGTACGTCGGACAGGTGACGGGATTCCTGTGGCGCGCCGCGTGGCCGTGGGGTGTGCTGTTCAGCGCGTCGTTCGTGGGACGGACTGCGCTCGATTGGTTCGATCCGCCGGCCGACTTCCGGATGCGCGCGACCGTCACGACGTACACGGCCGTCAGCCTGTTCGTCGCCGCTGGATTCTGGGCGGCGTGGCGCGCGAGGTCGCTCGGTGCGGCGGCGCTGACCGCCATCGGGACGAGCATCATCGCCGCGATCGTCAGCATCAGCAGCGCTCTGGTGATGCTCGCCATCTGGCACGATCCGCAGACATTCGGGGCGATTGATCACAGCGGTGGCCTCGGTGAAGTGTTCACGCTGCCGCTGTTCGTGATCGTGCCGGGAACGGTGTGTGCGCTCGTTGGCGGAATCGTCGGCAGGATTGCCGCGTCTGTGTTTCGTTCACACGCCGTCGAGTAGTGGCGCAAGCTGCCGGTCCTGATCCGGCAGCACGGTACGCAGATCCAGCACGAGCCGGTCACGCTCGATGCGCGCGATGATCGGCGGCGTCAGCCGTCGTAGTCGTTCTTCGAGGGCGTCCGGCGTCAGGCCAAACTTTTCAATCGCCACGAGACACGTCGGCAGCTCGACGCCCGGCGCGCTGCC
Organism: Acidobacteria bacterium 13_1_40CM_65_14; assembly: GCA_001917905.1. GTDB lineage: Bacteria > Acidobacteriota > Vicinamibacteria > Vicinamibacterales > CAVVIG01 > QHWF01. Next base: position 140 of record MNEX01000329.1, on the reverse strand, counting down.
ACCGCCGACCGCGGACACGCCGTCCACCAGCTCCGCGCGCCAGCCACGCATCCGTCCGATCGCAGACGCGAGCGTCTCCGCGCGTGCGCGAATCTCGTCGACCGTCATTGTCAGCATGCGCTGAACGGGAACCGTGGTCG
>MNEX01000148.1 GCA_001917905.1 Acidobacteria bacterium 13_1_40CM_65_14 | reverse complement strand
CTTTATATATAGGCCCCTGTACACGTCGGGCACCGGCACGACATGGACCCATGGCGGCTTGCCCGCTCCTCCAGGTCCATTGAACTTGTACGGGCTGATCTCGACGAGCGTCGTCGTGTTCCCGTGATAGGCGGTGTCGAGCACGATGAGGTCGCGCTGGCGTGTGTGTGCGCGGGCGAGGCGGAGCGCCAGCTCGTTGGCCTCGCTGCCTGAGTTCACGAAGTAGCAGACGCGCAGCGGCTCCGGCAGTGTCGCTGTGAGCCGCTCGGCATAGCGCGCGAGATTCTCGTGCAGGTATCGCGTGTTGGTGTTGACCGCGCGCATCTGCCGCGCCGCGGCTTCGACGACGCGCGGGTGACAGTGGCCGACGTGAGGCACGTTGTTATAGCCGTCGATATAGCGGCGGCCGGTCTCGTCGTACAGATACTGCATCGCGCCGCGGACGATGTGCACCGGCCTGCGGTAGCCGATGCTCAGGTTGCGGCCGACCAGACGCAGGCGCGCGGCGAGAATCTCATCGTCGGTCACGACTGCGGCGCCCGGGGGAGAAGGGACACGCGCTGATTATGACATTCAGCGATCAGCGTCGCATGATGATAAGGTATCAACATGAAACCTGTACAGGTACTGTTTGACGAGCCGCTGCTCCGGCGTCTCGACGCAGATGAAGAGGTCCGGAGATTGGGACGCTCGGCGGTGCTCCGCCGCGCCGTGGCCGAGTATCTTCGAAAACGGCGCGCCCGGACGACTGCCGAACGCTATCGACGCGCGTACGGCAAACGAGAGGGCCTCGGCGAAGAGTTTCGGGGTTGGGAAGACCAGGGCGCATGGCCCGAGACATAGCCAGGGGCGAGATCTGGATGTACATATTCCGCAATCCGGACAAGCGGCGGCCGGTGCTGGTGATCACTCGTCAAGAGGTCATCAGCCTGCTCGATACCGTCATGGTCGCGCCCATCACCTCCGCGATCCGCGGCGCCCCGAGCGAGGTGATCGTCGGGGTCGACGAAGGTCTCAAGCACCCCTCGGCTGTGAATCTGGATCACATTCAGACGGTTGAGCAGACGAAACTGATGCGACGCCTTGGTCATCTGAGCCGCGCAAAAATGCTCGATGTGTGCCGCGCGCTGGCGGTGGCGTCAGGCTGCGCCGATTGATTCAGCGGCCCGACGGCGGCAGTTCGGTCGACAGGAGCCTGCCATGAGAAAACTGTCCCGTCGCGAGCTCGCGCGGATGGTCGCCGCCCTGGGGACAACGTCGGCTGCGTAAGCGGCGCGCGCCCTGCCGCTCAGCGCCCAGACGCCATCCGGCTACATCGGCCTGCTCACCGGAATCACCGCACCGTCACGTCCTTCTCGACGGCGCTCGAGCCGCGCATTCGCGTCGCGATGGTGAGCGGCTACCTGAACACGTTCCGGGACAGCGTCGGAAGCCTGGCGCACTGCATCGACAACGACGTGCCGGGGATTCTGAACTGGGCCGAGATGTACGACATCGCCGGTCTGATCGCGCCACGGCCGCTCTTCGTGGAATCGGGGGAGAAGGACAACAGTTTTCCGATCGCCGCGAGCGTCGAGAGTTTCAACCGCGTGCGTGAGATCTACAGCGTCTTCGGCGCGGCCGATCGCGTCGAGCAGGAGGTGTTTCCGGGCGAGCATTCATTCTGGGGCAAGCGCGGCGTTCCGTTCCTGGCGCGTCATCTCGCCGCTTGAGCTCGACCTCACCTGCACGCTTCGCGCAACGCCTGCTCGGCGACGCGCGGTGCGATCGCCGCCAGCACCGGCAGCGTCCGTCGAATCGGTCCCTGGCTCACGATCAGATACTCATCGTCCGAGCGCTGCTTTTGCTGCCACGCCGCGATGCACGCGCTCATGCAGAGACGCAAGCTGGCCAGAGGAAACACCGCGGCGAGCTCCTCGTCTCGAAGCGGATGCTCCGCGTGATACCCGCGCACGAGTGCGGCCGCCGTCGCGAGCGGATTCGGATCGTCGAGCACCGCGTAGGCGACAGCTACGGCTGGATCCGCGACCGTCCAACTGTGCACCATGTCGCCGAAATCGATGATGCCAACGACCTCGTCGCGGTCGACGAGGACGTTCCAATCGTTCGCGTCGTTGTGAACGACAGTTCGGCGGAACGCCGCCGAACGCGCGCCGACGATCGGCAGCGCGGATGCACTCACGCGCGCGACGAGCTCGCGATCACCGTCATCGCGGACGAGCGGCAGATATTCGCCGATCACATGTGCGGCATTGGCGAGATCCCAATGAAAATCGCGATGGATGGCCGGATGGTCGAAGTCCACAAGCGCCGCGTCGAGGCGACCGATTGCCCGACCGAGGTTGTCGAGCAGCGCCGGCGTGCGCGCGCCAGCCTTTGCCAGCGGGACGCCCGGAAGGTACGTGACGAGACGCACGAGGTGACTGCCGCCCGTTGCGATGCCAATCGTGTCGCCCGTGATCGTCGGCAGCACGCGCGGGCAGAACGCTACACGGCCCGCCACATGCGCCATCGCGGCGTTCTGAGCCTCGAGCATCGCGCGATCCTCGGCGGCGTTCGCGACCTTGAGCACGTAACGCTCGCCCGCGGTGGTCGTGAGCAGGAAGTTCTGATCGCGCTCGCTCGGAAGTGCCGAGGTGGAAACCTCGACGCCGTACATCTCGCGCACGAGATGCACGGCCTCGGCGAGATCGTACCGCGGCGCCTGCTTCAACAGCGACATGGGCGGATTATTATCTCTTGCAGCATGGGCGAACCCACTCACCGGTCCGATCTGGCTCTCGTGCTCAGCGGGGGCGGCGCGCGCGCCGCGTATCAGGTCGGCTTTCTCCGCCTCCTCGCGCGGGAGTTCCCGCAGATAGTCCCGGGGATCCTGACCGGCGTGTCTGCTGGCGGGCTCAACGCGGCGAGCCTGGCGGCGCGGCACGAGCCGTTCGGCGAACGGATCGAAATGCTCGCGAGCACCTGGGCCAGCCTCCGCATGGAGGACGTGTTCCGGGTCGATCTGCGCGATCTGGCGTCGCGCACGGTCCGGTGGGGCGGACGGTTGATGTCGGGCGGCACGTCGCCGCTGCTGCCGGCAAAGAGCCTGGTCGACACCACGCCGCTTCGCGCGCTGCTCGAACGCGTCCTCGAGGCAAACGACGGCGTGCTCACGGGGATTCCTCGGAACCTGCAGACCGGCTCGTTGCGCGCGATCGCGCTGACGGCGTCCGACTACACCACGGGCCAGTCGATCACCTGGGTGCAGACGCGGGAGGACTGCCGTATCCAGACGTGGGAGCGGCCGCAGCGCAAGAGCTACACCTGCGCGCTGCGCGTCGATCACGTGATGGCCTCGTCGGCCCTTCCGTTCTTTTTTCCGGCCATCAACGTCGACGGCGAGTGGTACGGCGACGGCGGCATCCAGCTGACGGCGCCGCTGTCGCCCGCGGTCCATCTCGGCGCGAGGCAGATCATCGCGGTGTCGACGCGCTACGCCCGATCGCGCGAGGAAGCGGACCGCCCCGCCGTCGCCGGTTATCCGCCACCGGCGCAGGTGGCCGGCGTTCTGCTCAACGCGGTTTTTCTGGATCTGCTCGACACCGACGCGCTGCACATGCAGCAGATCAATGACCTGGTCGCACGACTGCCGGAAGGGCAGCGCGATGGTCTGCGGCACATCGATCTCCTCGTCCTGCGGCCGTCGGAGGATCTGGGCCGGCTGGCAAACGAATACGAGCCCGAGCTGCCGCGCGCATTCCGGTTTCTGACGCGTGGCCTCGGCACGCGCGAGACCCGGTCGAACGACCTGCTCAGCCTCGTCATGTTCCAGAGCGACTACATCAAGCGGCTCATCGAGATGGGCGAGGCAGACGCGGCGGCGAAGATCTCCGAGATCAGGCGCTTCCTCGGACACGGAGCAGGATGAGACTGCCAGTTCATCGCTGTATACTGCGCGCGATTCGGGACCTCACGGAGGCCTGCGATGAGAAAAGTGTCCCGTCGTGAGCTCGCGCGGATGGTCGCCGCCCTGGGAACAATGTCGACAATGTCGACAGCGTCGGCAGCGTCGGCAGCGTCGGCAGCGTCGGCGCGCGCCGTACCGCTCAACGCCCAGACACCGACGCCCTTCGACTCCGCTCAGGGCGGGCCGTCCAGCTACATCGGTCCGCTCACCGGAATCACGAAGGGCCTCGACGATCGCCGATTCGATCCTGTGGCGTACACGCTCGATCGGTACACGGCGGCGCCGCGCCGCCTCCGTTTCCAGGCCCGCACCCGCCGACAGGCCGAGGCGTGGCAGAAGACGCTGCGAGCCAAGCTGACCGAGCTCATCGGCGGCTTACCGATAATCGCGTCAGGGCGCCAACCGCTCCGGCCAGTCACACTCGAAACCCGCGCGTTCCCAGGATACCGGCGCGAGAAGATCGTGTTCGACAGCCGACCTGGCGTCAGCGTGCTCGCGTACCTCTTGCTTCCAGAAAAAGCACAGACACCTGCGGCGACCATGATCTGCGTGCCCGGCCATGGCCGCGGCGTGGACGACATCGTCGGTATCGACGAGCAGGGACGCGACCGGACCGACAAGGCAGGCTACCAGCACGACTTCGCCATCCAGGTGGCGGAAGCCGGCATGGCGGCGGTGGCGATCGAGCCAATGGGCTTCGGGTGCCGGCGCGACCCCATCAACGCTCGACAGAGCCTGTCCCGCAAAGCGTGCGAGCCCGCCGCAGGCGGGGCGTTGCTGGTCGGCGAAACGATGATCGCCTGGCGCGTATGGGACGTGATGCGCACGCTCGACTACATCGCGACTCGCCCGGAGCTGGACTCGAGCCGCGTCGGGTGCATGGGCATCTCGGGCGGCGGCACGGTCACGTCTTTCTCGACGGCGCTCGAGCCGCGCATTCGAGTCGCGCTGGTGAGCGGCTACCTGAATACGTTCCGGGACAGCGTCGGGAGCCTCGCGCACTGCATCGACAACTACGTGCCGGGGATTCTGAACTGGGCCGAGATGCACGACATCGCGGGGCTGATTGCGCCGCGGCCGCTCTTCGTGGAATCCGGGGAGAAGGACAACATCTTCCCGATCGACGCGAGCATCGAGAGCTTCAAACAGGTGCGCGAAATCTACGGCGTCTTCCAGGCCGCGGATCGGGTCGAGCAGGAGGTGTTCCCGGGGGAGCATTCATTCTGGGGCAAGCGCGGCATCCCGTTTCTGGCGCGTCATCTTTCGGCCTGAACGGGCGGCCTCGGGGTAAGTCTGAAGTTCGAAGTCTGAAGTACGAAGTCTGAAGGATGACGCGTCCAGACTTCAGACTTCAGACTTACAGGTTCACTATCAGAAGCCCATGGCTCCGACAACCTTGCGAATCATGCCGTCGCCCTTGCTGTAGAGATACAGCTCGCCGGCGGCGTCGATCGAGAAACGCACATCGGCGCGGCCGCCGAAGATGAGATCCGATCGGCCGGGCAAGCGCGGACTCTTGCCGCCGCGCTCGTGATACGCAGACTCGACGATCGGAAACATCGAGTCGTACGCTTTTCCCTTCCAGCGGACCTTCACCTCGTGAATCCGCGCCATCGTGCCGGGCTTGCCATCGTCGGCGGCGAGCATGTCCTTGTACTCGGCGTACCAGATGCGGCCGGTCGTGAGATCGGTGAACACGTACTTCCCGCGCAGCGCCGGAATCGCCTTGCCGTTGTAGACGAAGCCGCTGCCGATCGAGTCGCCGCCGCTCGCGTCGTGCCCGTACTGAATGACGGGATATGTGGGAACCAGCATGTTCTCGGTGGGCTGCTCGCCAACCTGCATCGGAATCTTGTCGACCGGAGGCAGCGGGGCTGTCGTGTTGTCCGGCTTGAGGAGCTCGTTGCCCTCGCGCTGCGCGTAGCCGTAGTTGGTGCCTTTGTGCACGAGATAGACCGTTTCCCACGTGTGCAGGCCGACCGAATTCGCGATGAGCCGATTGCTCGCCGGATTCGACGGATCGACGGCCCAGTTCAACCGATGCGGATTGCGGAACCCGTACGCCCAGATTTCCTTCCGCGCGCCGGGCGTCGACAGAAACGGGTTGTCGTTGGGAATGCGATAGCGGCCGTTCTCGCTCACGGTGCTCGTCGCGACGTGCTCGTTCAGATCGGGAATGATGCGAAGAATTTTTCCTTCGAGCGTGTCGAGACGCTGTGGATTGGACCGGATCTCTTTGATCGTCGATTCGCCGGACGCGCCATCGCCGCACTCCATGTACAGCACGCGCCAGTCCGGATCGCCGGGGCGAGCCGCCGGATTGAAGATGAGATCGCCCATCGGGTGACTGCGGGTGTTGAGCTGCACGCGCAGCAGCTCGCGCGCCGTGCCTTCGAACGTCGAGTTCGACGGGTTTGAATCGGTCCATTCGACGAGAACACCTTCGTTCTGGAGAGGTCCAGGCGTTTTGATCGCGGTCGTCGTCGTGTAACCCGTCACGTTCAACGCGGGGAAATTCGTGTTGTCTGGAAGGTTGGAGCCGGCGAGCGCGGGATCCTCGATGTGAACGGTGTAGAACTTGCCGTTTCGCGTGTAGTCGGGGTCGAGGTAGAAGCCGTTCAACCCGTTGCCGTACCCCTGCTGAATCGTCAACCGGCGGAAGATGCCCTTCTTGCCGGCATTGCCGTTGAAATCGAGATAGACGGTGAACTTCTTCGTGTCCTTGTCGAGAATGTACAACGGTCCGTTGAGATCGCTGATGAAGAGGCGCTTCGCGCCGCCGGCCTCTTCGCGCAAGGTATTGACCCTGGCGAGCAACAGCTCGTTGGAGCCCTTGCCGTCGACGAGTCCCGTCATCGGCATGACGACATAGTCCTCGAGCTCCAAGGTGCTTTGCGCCCCCGCCGTAGGAACCCACGCGGCGCATGCGGCAAGAGCAAGCAACGTGATTCGGATTCTGGTGCGCATGGTCTGCTGCTCCACTGTGTGTGGCGAGTCTATTTCAATACAAAATGCAACCACGAAGGCTCGAAGGCACGAAGAAGATTCTCTTGTAAACGAGTTCTTCGTGTCTTCGTGTCTTCGTGAATCCGTTTCCTCCGTCTTCTCCGTTTCCTCCATGTCCCGCCCCTCGCCTCTCAGAAATCGAACCGGAGCCCGAGCTCCACCTGACGCGGTGTCGCGCCTGTCGCGAGGGCGCGCGGCTGCCCGAAAGACGCCGAGGTCAAGTTGCCGGTGGGCAACCCGAGATTGGCCCGGTTGAGCAGATTGAACGCCTCGACAAACGCCTCGATCCGCTGATGCGGGAGCTTGAAGAACCTCGAGAGTCGCGCATCGAGCACCCAGAAGTCCGACGCGATCCCGAAATTCCGGGGCAGGTTGCCCGCGCGGCCGTTGAAGCTCGCGGAGTACGTCGATCGATCGCGCGGATCGCCGTTGGGGTTCAGGAGATCCGGGCGGTCGGTGGTGGTGATGGTGTCGCGATTGTTGTCCGTACCGGTCGTGACGTTCCAGGGCAGACCGGACCGGGCCTGGAGCAGCGATCCGATCTGAAAGCCGGCCGGGAGCGCCCAGGTCATGTTCGCGACGAGCTGATGGCGACGGTCGTTGTTCGCTCGCGCCTTTTCGGCCCCGCGGTTGGACATGTCCGCGGCCTGGAAACCGAAGTCCTCGACGTCGCGCACCTGCTTCGAGAGCGTGTACGAGATCCCGAACTGCGGCCCGCGGCCGGATCGCCGCTCGACGCCGAGCAGCAGGGCGTTGTACCAGGAGTTACCGTTCGTTTGATACTGCTGGATTCGGAGAAAGTCTGCGTTGGGCCGGATACCGGTCACTGGATCCGGGTAGTTGATGTCAGGTCCGTTGAACAGATCGCGGCCGCGACCGTGCACGGCGTCGGCCGAGATGGCGAGGCCGGCGACGAGCTCGCGCTTGATCCCGAGGCTCACCTGTGTCGTGTTCGGCGTCTGCACCTCGTCTGACGCGATCGTCGTGCTCGGCTTCGAGGGCGGCGCCTCCGAACCGCGCGAGCGCGGATCGGGGTAGCCCGGGTTGAGGATGGTGACGCCGACGAAGCGGCGCGCCAGCATGATGTTCCCGGTGATGTTCAGGAACGCCTGATCGTAGTACTTGCCGTAGCCGCCGCGCACGGCGGTCTTCCCGTCGCGGAACGGATCCCAGACGACCCCGAGCCGCGGCGCCAGGTTGTTCCGGTCGTCGCCCACGCCCGCCGCCTCTTTGAATGCCGTCTCGGTGTCGTACCGCAGGCCGACGTTGAAGGTCAGGTTCGGCCGAAGGCGCCATGTGTCCTGCACGAATCCCGAATAGAGATCGTTCCGGCGCTGCAGGTTCGGATCGCCGACGTTCTGCGTGAACTGGAACGGGTAGGTCGAGAGATCGGCGGAGTTGAACGGCGCGTCGGTCCGGAACTGGAACGTCCCGTCGACGTTGTTGAAGAAGTAGCTCTTGACCTGAATCAGGCTGATGTCGAAGCCGGTCTTGACGTCATGCGAGCCGCGAGAGTACGAGAGGTTGTCGATGAACTGCAACCGATGCTCGCGGCGACCCTGCGGCATGTTGTTCGCCTTCCCGAAATTCCCGGACGGCTTGTTAATCGCTGGGGTACCGAGCGGACTGTACCGCACGGTGTCCCAGTAGATGTTCCGCCGTGAGAACTGAAACCGGAGCTCGTTCAGCGTCCGCGCGCTCACGATCGCCGTGTGATTCCCCACCACGTCCTGATCGCGACGAGTGACGTCCTGGCCGCGCTCGCGCGTATCGAAGCCGCCGATGTTGCTCCCGATTTCCTTGTCTCCATCCAGCCGGTAGCGCACGCTCAGCGAGTGTCCGGGCGTCAGCTGGGTGTCGCTTTTGATGAAGTACTGGTGCCCGTTGGTGTCGTGAGGCACCTCGCGGTCGTCGACCGGAACGAGCGGCGACGTGATCACCGAGGTCTCGCGCTGGCGCAGTCCCTCGTACGATCCGAAATAGTGCATCCGGTCGCGGACGACGGGTCCGCCCAGGAAGCTGCCGAAGCGCTGCTGATTGAACGGCGCCTTGCCGGATCCCTGTGCCTTCGAAAACGGATCCTGCGCGTCCAGGCTGTCGTCTCTGTGCAACACGAACCCGCGACCCTGGACGTTGTTCGTGCCCGATCGCGTGACGACATTGACGATCACGCCCGAGGCCTGTCCGTATTCTGCGGCGAACTGATTCGCCATGACGACGTACTCGCGCACGGCCTCCAGCGAGAAGCCGCCGCGCGTGCTGGCGACGACGTTGTCGTCGTTGCTGGCGCCGTCGATGAGGAAGCTGTTGTTGCGGTTGAGCTGTCCGGCGGCATTCACGCCGCCGCCGCCGACGCCGGTGACGCCGGGCGCGGTCTGCGCGAGCGTCGTGAAGTTGCGGCCGGCGAGCGGCAGCGCGTCGAGCTGCGACCGCGAGATCGTCGTGCCGATGGAGCTGTTCGTCGTCTCAACCAGCGGACTCGCGGCGGTGATCGTCACGCTCTCCTGCACCGAGGCGAGCTTCAGGGTCGCGTCGACGGTCGCTTCCTGCCCGATCGTCAGCGTGAGCCCCTCGCGGACGTAGATCGAGAACGAGCTGAGCTCGATGCGCATCCGATACCGTCCCGGCGGCAGCGCGGCCGCACGATAGCGTCCGCGGCTGTCGGTGACGATCGCGCGCAGGGCTCCGGTTTCGACGTTTTCGATCGTGACGCTCGCCCCAGGCAGGACCGCGCCCTGCTCGTCGAAAACCGTGCCCTGCAGCGTGGCTCCTGTCGTCTGGGCGGATGCGATACCGGCGGCGAGCAGCCACGCGGCCAACGCGACAGTGGTCAGTGGATGGTGGGACAGCCGGCCTCTCATGAGCTCCTCCTCCAACCGGACATGGTCTTGCAAAACGCCGATCCGAATGCCTGGCGAGTCTAAACCAAGCCGGGCCGCGAATCATCCGGCCTTCTGCTATCCTCTCGGCGTCGTTTCACCCGCGTCGAAGGAGAGGTGTGATGGATACCAACGATCGCAGATCGATGCGCTATTCAAGACGCGCGTTCGGCAAGCTGGCGCTGGCAGGTCTCCCGGCGTCCTGGGTGCTCGCGCACGTGCCGCTTTCAGCACGTGCGAAGATCGACTCCAGGATCAAAGGCGTTCAGATCGGCGCCATCACCTACAGCTTCCGCAGCATACCGAGTGCTGACGACATCATCCGCGCCTATGTCTCGATGGGTCTCGGCGAGATGGAGCTGATGTCGAACCACGCGGAAGCGCTGGCGGGCGCGCCGGCCGGACGTGGTGGCAGTGGACGCGGCCCCTTGACGCCCGAACAGCAGGCGGCGCGCGACGCCGCCGCGAAGGTGTTGCACGACTGGCGCATGTCGGCGTCGGAGGCGACGTTCAAGCCGGTGCGCCGGAAGATCGAGGACGCCGGCATCGATCTGCGGCTGCTCTGCTACAACATGAACGTCCGCAACACCAAAGACGACGAGATCGAGTACGCGTTCATGTTGGCGAAATGGCTCGACGTGAAGGCGATCTCGACGTCGACGCAGGTGAGCATGGCGAAACGGCTGGCGCCGTTCGCCGACAAGCACAAGATCATGGTCGGCTTTCACGGCCACGCCAACACGACGGATCCCGATGAAGTCGCCAAGCCGGAAAGCTTCGCGACGGTCATGGCCGCCTCGAAATACCATGGGGCGAATCTCGACATCGGCCACTACACGGAAGCCGGCTACGACCCTGTTGCGTTTCTTCAGCAGCACCACGCGCGCATCACGAACCTGCACCTCAAGGACAAGAAGAAGGCGACCAACGGCGGCGGCAACACGCCGTGGGGAGAGGGAGACACGCCGATCAAGGATGTCCTGAAGCTGCTGCAGAAGAACAAGTGGGACATTCCAGCCAACATCGAGTTCGAGTACGACGGCGATCCGCTCGTCGAAGTCCCGAAGTGCCTGCAGTACTGCAAGGAGGCGCTGGCGTAGCGACCTCACGAACGTTAACCGCAGAGCACGCAGAGCACGCAGAGAAAGTTTTCTCGGCGATCTCTGCGCGCTCTGCGGTTGCTCCCAGTATGGAGCCCGCGTCAGCACACCCATGAACGCCTCCGATCGCGCCACGATGGTGAACGTGGCGGCCGAGACTTTCATGACGGCGCTCCTTTCTGTTCTTGCCGGTGCCTGCCTGAGATGTGTGCGGGACAGTCTACCGCCACCGAGAACACAGGAGTAGGATGAGGTTCCGCTTCTGCGGCTTAGGTCAACAAAGGAGTGGCACTATGTGGAGCCGAAGACGTTTTCTCGAGTCCATCTCGGCGCTGCCGATCGTGGGAGGCTTCATCGACGCGAGCACGGCCGGAGCGGCCCCAAGCCGAAAAGGCGGACGCGACTACCTTCGCGAGTTGGGCGTGCGTCCCTTCATCAACGCGGCTGGGACGTACACGGCGATGACCGCCTCGCTCATGCCTCCTGAAGTGATGGAGGCGATCGCCTACGCCTCCAAACACTACGTGATGCTCGACGAGCTGCACGACAAAGTCGGAGAGCGGATCGCCACGCTGCTGCGCTGTGAAGCCGCCATGGTCACCTCAGGTGCCGCTTCGGCGCTGACCTTGGGAACGGCGGCGGTTCTCACAGGCACCGACCGCCAGAAGATCGTCGACCTCCCCAACCTGGTCGACATGAAGAGCGAAGTCATCATTCAGAAATCGCACCGCTTCGGGTACGACCACGCCGTCCGCAACTGCGGCGTGCGTCTGGTGGAGGTGGAGACTCGAGAAGATCTGGAGCGCGCGATCAACCAGAAAACCGCGATGATGATCTTCTACAACAACAACAACAAGGAAGGACGGATCCAGGACGAGGAGTTCGTCCGGCTCGGAAAGAAGCACGCGATTCCCACCCTCAACGACGCCGCTGCCGATGTGCCGCCCGTAGAAAACTTGTGGAAGTACACCGGCATGGGCTTCGACCTCGTGGCGTTCTCCGGGGGCAAGGGCCTCCGCGGGCCCCAGAGCGCCGGTCTCCTGCTGGGCCGAAAGGATCTGATCGCGGCAGCCCGCCTGAACGCTCCCCCGAACGGCAACACGGTCGGCCGCGGCCTGAAGGTGAACAAGGAAGAGATGCTGGGCATGCTGGCGGCGATCGAGCTGTACCTCGAAACGGATCACGAAGCGGAGAACCGCGAGTTTGAAAAACGCGCCGAGGAGATCCGGAAAAGTGCAGCGGCGGTACCCGGCGTGAAAGCCGAGGTGTTCGTGCCCGAGGTCGCCAACCACGTTCCCCACGTTCGAATCTCGTGGGACGCCACAGCAGCAGGGATGACCGCGGCGGACGCCGTGAAGGCTCTGCGCGACGGCGAACCGTCGATCGGGACTCGCTCAGAAGGAGAAGCCCTCGTCTTCGGAGTCTGGATGATGCGGCCCGGTGAAGAGAAGATCGTCGCCCGGCGGCTTCGTCAGGTGCTCGAGAAAAAAGCCTGAAAGGCGGCGCCGACTTGAAAAGCAACCGCCGAGCGCGCAGAGCTCGCAGAAACGGTTTTCTCTGCGCTCTCAGCGTGCTCTGCGGTTGCCTTTTCGTGTCGGCCGGCAGCGATAGCCTGCTCAGTCGACGGCTCTATCATCACGAAGCGACCCGGATGTCGATGGCGTGCGTGTACGCCATCGAGGCGTACGGCCCCGATGCCGAGGCATTGCCACGTATCGTGGACGAGGCCTTCGACGAGGTGGATCGGATCGACCGGTTGATGAGTCACTACAAGCCGGACAGCGCAGTCTCGCGCGTCAACCGCGAGGCCGCGCGACGTCCCGTGACCGTCGAGCCGGAGTTGTTCGACTTCATCGTGGACGCGATGCGATACAACCGCGACTCCGATGGCGCGTTCGACATCACCGTCGGCCCTCTGATGAAAGCGTGGGGCTTTTTCCGGGGCGAAGGCCGCGTGCCCCGGGACGAGGAGCTCGAAGCCGCGCGTCGCCACGTCGGAGGCGCGCATGTGATTCTGAATCCGATTCAGAAGTCGATCGGCTTTGACGCCCCCGGCGTCGAGCTGGATCTGGGAGGCATCGCCAAAGGCTACGCGGTCGATCGCGTCGTCGGTTTGTTCAGACATCGGCAGATCGCCGCCGCCCTGATCAGCGCGGGAGGCAGCACCATCTACGGGCTCGGTGCGCCGCCGGGCCGCGACGGATGGAAGGTCGACCTCCAGGATCCGATCGATCGTCGGAAAACCGCGCTGACAGTGCACTTGAAGGACCGCGCGCTTTCGGTGGCCGGAAGTTCCGAGAAGTCGTTCGAGGCCGGAGGCGTGACGTACTCACACATCATGGATCCGCGCACCGGCACGCCCGTGCAGGGAGTGTTGAGCGTCGCGGTCGTCGCGAGCAGCGGGACGGCGGGCGATGCGCTCGACACCGCGTTCTTCGTGCTGGGCCCGAAGCGAAGCCAAACGTACTTGAACAAGCTCCCCGGCACCGAGGTGTTCTTCTTCTTACCGGATCAAAGACTCCACTGGACGATGGTCCACCGGCGCGCCGAACACTAAGAGCGCGTTGAAAGTAGCGCGTGAAGGAAAACCGCTGTAGCGCAGGCCTTCGGAGCTCGTGAAAGAATCACGTTGAACGCAAAGATCGCAAAGCGCGCAAAGCATCTTTTTCGAAGAGATTCTTCTTTGCGGTCTTAGCGGCCTTTGCGTTCACGTGATTTCTTCACATCCTCTTCAGGCCTGCCTCTCCGCTGGTGTCCGGCTTCAGCCGGACCTGGCAGGTGTGGCGCCGTGAGTGTCGCTGCTGCAAACACCATTCGGCCCGCCGGAAAAGCGCGCCTTCGCCTCTACGCTTCCGTCGCCGCGGCGATCAAGGGGTTCCTCCAACGCCCGGCATCGGACGTCAGCCCCGCCCTTGCTCACTCGAACGCCACGGATCGCGCGGACCGTGATCGCCGCGATGAGAGGCTGCGGCGAAGCTTGACGCCAGGAAGGCCAGGTGCGAACCTGATCCCATGACTCAGGCTGCTAAAAAGCTGCTCGACGAATTCGACGCGCTTCCGGACCAGGATCGGTCTGAACTCGTCGCTGAACTCGTCCGCCGGGTAGCCCTCGCTCCGCACGATCTGCCGCAGGATGACGACTTGGTGGCGGCGGCGGATCGCCTTTTCGTCGAGATGGATCGTCGCGAGCAGTCTGAATGAGATCCCCGCAACGGGGCGAGGTCTGGCTGGTAGACGTCGGCATGGCCGCCAAGGTACGGCTCGCGTTGGCGATCAGCGTACCAGCCGACGATATCGACCGGGCGCTCGTCACGGTCGTTCCGCACACGACGAGTCCGCGCAACTCTCGTTTCGAAGTGGTTGTCTCGGTCCAATTTCTTCGGGCGGGCGTTTTTGACGCGCAGAACCTGGTCACGATTCCCCACGCGAAGCTTGTCAGAGTGCTCGGCAGACTCTCCGCCGTTCAACTGTCGCCGGTCGAGCGGGTCGTGTGCCTGTGGCTCGGGTTGCCCACAACGAGCTCTGGTGCCTAACCGCGGTTTGGAGCCGTCGCGCCCACTGTCCTGTGCGATCATGTCGCCGCGGCGCGCGGCTCAAACGAATCGTTGGACCCGAGAAGTCAAAGACAGCGATCGCTCTCGCGTCGAGTTGGCTTCGACGCCTCTGTCGTTCGTCATGGGTTCCTACTTTGATCATCTGACGCGGCACTCGGTCGCGCGCGGACTGTTCGCTCTCGATTGCGCACGTTCTCTCCAACGACCATGTTTCTCCGCACATGCGTGACGGCGCTCCTGGGAGGACTGCTGTGTGTGCTCGCTCTTGGCCCGCTTCGCGCGCAGCGTGCGCCTGCCGATCTGGAGGCGATGCCGTTTGCGCCGCGGCGATATGTTGCGCATCGTTCGCCATCCCGAATGAACGTTGACGGCAAACTCGACGAACCTGGTTGGGCGTCGGCGTCCTGGTCCGATCCGTTCATCGACATCGAAGGCGACAGAGGTCCGCGACCGCGCTTCCGCACGCGCGCAAAGATGCTGTGGGATGACGAGTACTTCTACGTGGCAGCCGAGATGGAGGAGCCCGACGTCTGGGGAACGCTGACCGAGCGTGACTCCGTCATCTTTCACGACAACGATTTCGAAATCTTCATCGATCCTGACGGCGACACGCATGCGTACTACGAGCTGGAAGTGAACGCGCTCGGGACGCCGTGGGATCTGATGTTGCTCAAGCCGTACCGCGACGGCGGTCCGGCGATTCACGCGTGGGACATCGCGGGCCTGCAGGTCGGCGTCGATGTACGCGGCACGCTCAATCGACCGGGGGACGCGGACGAGGGCTGGACCGTCGAGATCGCGATGCCGTGGAAGATCCTGCGCGAAGCGGCGCCGGATCATCAGCCGCCTCGGCCCGGCGATCGATGGCGGGTCAACTTCTCGCGCGTGGAATGGAACGTAGACGTCACCGACGGCCGGTACGCAAAACGACTGAGGCCTGGCACAACGGATCTGCTACCAGAGAACAACTGGGTCTGGAGCCCCCAAGGCGCGATCAACATGCACATGCCCGAGCGCTGGGGGTACGTCCAGTTTTCGAGCATGCGAGCGGGCACAGGAACCGAACCGTTCGTCGAGGATCCGAACGAGCGTGTCAAGTGGGCGCTTCGGCGCCTGTACTATCGTCAGCGTCGCGTTCGTGATGCGAACGGCGGGTACGCGGCCACCTTGGAAGCGCTGAATGCGAGCGACATTCGCCCGATTGGCGTCGACGGTATCGACTTCCATCCGGTCATGGACGCGACCACCACGCGCTATGAGATTGCCGCGAAAGGCT
>MNEX01000132.1 GCA_001917905.1 Acidobacteria bacterium 13_1_40CM_65_14 | reverse complement strand
CCCCGAGCGTCGTGTCTCGCGTGTCGGTGTCGTGCACGGTCCGCCAGCCGTCTGCGCTCCAGTGTACGCGAGCTCTGGCGAGCGTTTCGATTCTGAGGATTTTGCCCGATGCCATCGCACGCACCTTGTTGTTGAAGCGCCAGATGACATGATCCGACGGCATCTTCTTGACGAGATACCGCTGGACGGTCTGAGGCGGCCGATCGAACACCTGGCCGTCTCGAAGCGATCGGCACAGCTTGAGGTACTCCGCATGCGCCCACACGAGCGGCCGGGCGGAGCCGGATGCCTGGCCGAAGAACAGTTCCCGCTCCGGAATGTCGGCGGCATCCCAGATCTGTTCGGGAAGCAGACCGCTCGCGCCCGCGAATGATTCGAGGGCGCGCGCGAGCTGCTCGGCGGCGCGCTTGCGGCCGGCGGCGAGCTCGTAGTGCGCTCGCTCGCCCGTGAGGAGTGGCCACAGCCGACCGATACCAGTTCCGTCGAACGGCGCACCATCGGCGTGCTCGCCGTACGCGTCACCCTGATAGCGATACCAGGCCGGACCGTGTGGCGTCTCGACCTTGAGCGTGGCGTCGACGACCTTCACCGTGCCCACGATCCGGGGATCGTCGGGAGACCGCAATCCAAAGCGCACCAGCGCGAGCGCGTCGGGGCTGACCATCAAGGCGGCAGGTCCGGTCGTTTGATCTGGAGGCCGGTTCTTGATCGGAACGAAGCCTTCGGACGGCGACGCGGCATCCGCCCGATCCGGCTCCGCAACGCGCACGTAGTAACCGTCGACGCCATGCCGCTGCGCCAGTTCGGTTCCAGCCACGTAGAGCCATCGCTCGACACTGGCGTTCCACGCGTCGGCCGTTTCCCGCAGATAGTCCGCAGCCGTCTTGTTTCCTACCGTGCTGGCGAGATCGGCGGCCGCAAGAAGCGCGGCGATTTCGGCGCCGACGGTAAAAGGGGAGTACCCCGGATCTTCTTCCCATCGATCCTGTGGGCTCACGGGTCCGTTGCACACGAGAAATGAAGCGGCGCGTTGCACCATCGGCCAGAACGCACGTCGCTCGCGGGAATTGAGCACCTCCTCACGAGCGGCGAGATCCACCAGAAGAATCGGAAGCGCCGTTTCGTCCATCTGGATCCCTTGCCAATACGGCGTGCCGTCGAGCCACATGTTCTGCGACCAGTGGCCGTCCGGCTCCTGCGTGGCCTGGAGGTACCGCAACACGCGCCTGGCGTCGTGGTGTGCACCCACGGCTACGAAGCCGCCCGCGGTCTCGACGAGATCTCGCGGCCACACCAGGTGATAGCCGCCCAGGTCGTTGTCCCCCTTGGAGAAGCCCCAGGGGATCGACAAGCTGGCGATGACACCGCCTTCTTCGTGTTTCGACTCGTGCGTGCGCAACACCGCCGCGCTGAGGCGATACAGGCGCCGGCGCGCCTTCGGCGATGCGCCGCTGTCGAGCGACGTGTGCCAGGCCTTCCAGCCTCTGACGTACTCCCTCGTCGTCGCGTCGAAATCCTCCATGAGGCTGATGAGCGCGTGCTGACCTGCCTCCATCGCCGTTGGACCAAAACCGAGCGCGAGCACGAACAGGCCGTTCGACGCGCGAAGATCGACCTCGCCGGTGACGGCGACGTTCCCGTTCTCCGCGCGCATGTAAGTCTGGATCAACCGTTTGTTCGCCCGTAGCTCCTGCCAGCCATCCGAGAAGCCGACGAACCCGACTGATCGCGCAAGCCAGGGCGCCGAGCACGCCAACGCCAGCGCGCAGTTCTCGCGTGTGGCGAGCAGCATCGGCCTGCCTTTGTACTCACCGACCCAAGCCGTGTTGCCGCTGCCGCAATTGGCAAGGTGGGGGGCCAAGAGAACGTAGAGACGGAAATCACCCAACGCGCCCTGGAGCGGCACGAAGCGAATCCGTTGCAGCACGACGTCGCGCCACGGGTCGGTGAGTACTTCTTTCTCGATTCGATAGCGACTGTTGATCTGGACGTTGCGAATCCGATAGGCAGGGACGCCTGCAGCCACTTGCAACGTTTCGGAGCGAGCATCCCGTTTTTCCTCGGAGAAGAATGTCTGACCGTCAGTGACGATGAGGCCGAGGTCGCGGATGCACGCTTGATCAACGCGCGGATAGTAGACCTCGTTGAGAATTCCGTGACTGAGGGTGAACCACACGTGGCTGTCGCGTGCGACAGCCGTCCCGACGCCGCTCTTCGCGCTCGATGTCCACCGCGGAGGAATGCCAGGCCAGCCGGGTGCGAACGTCGTCGCCTCGATCACCACACGACAAGCCCCGGATCAGCTCTCAAATCGACACGCTGTCTCATGCTAGTGGACCGTATCCCCTGAAGTAGTACTAGTCACAACGTGCCTTCCATCGCGATTTTCGGGCCGCGACAACGCGGGGTCCCCACCGCGCACGCCTGCGCGGTGGGGTGCGAGCGGAGCGGCCCGGTAGTAATCCCAAGGAGACATGCCACTAGTCGGATTCCTCAGCGAAACTGCGAAGTGGCTGCGAATCCCACCCGCTGCGCCAATCATCCGGTTGCGCAAACCGCAAGCTTGGTGAACCAGTTCACGCCGTCCGCTTCGAGTACTGACGCACAGCCAGCGTCAGCATCACCGCGCCGTACACGGCGAGAATCATCAGCGGCCGCGCAATTTCGGCGAGGCCAGCACCTTTGATGAGGATCGCGCGCGCGATCGTCACGAAGTGACGGACGGGATTGAGTTGTGAGACGACTTGCACCCACGGCGCCATGCTGTCGATCGGCGTGAAGAGACCGCTCATGAGCAGATAGACGTTCATGATGAAGAACGTCACGAACATCGCCTGCTGCTGCGTCTCGACGAGCGTCGAGATCCACAACCCGATCGCGAGCGCGACGACGAGGTAGAGCGCCGCCGATCCGAACAGGAGCAGCACGCTGCCGCGCACCGGAACGCCGAACACGAGCCGCGCGACCAGCAACCCGATGGCGAGGTTGATGAGACCCAGCGCCCAGAAGGGCAGCAGCTTCGCCGCAATGAACTGACCGCGCGTGATCGGCGTCACGTTCAACTGCTCCAGCGTGCCCAGCTCCTTCTCGCGCGCGATGTTCTGCGCCGTGAGCAGCGTCCCGATCAACGTCACCAGCGCCACCAGGATGCCCGGCACCATGTAGTGCTTGTAGTTGAGCGTCGCGTTGTACCAGCTCCGCATGCGAACATCGATTCGCGGGACGTCTCGAATCGGCACCGGCTCTGTCGCGGGGCTCAGCTCCGATGCGTACGTCGCGACGATGCTCGACGCGTACGACTGCACGATGCCAGCCGCCGATCCTTTCTCCGCGTTGACCGAGAGCTCGATTGGCGCGACGCCCGTTCGTACGAGCGACGCCTCGAACTGCCGCGGGATGGTCAGCACCATCGTCACGTCCCCGCGCAGCAGCGCCTCGTTCGCCAGATCGAGCGATGCGGATTGCCCGGTCACCTGAAAGTGTCCCGACGCCGCGAAGCGCGTCACGAGCCCTCGAGACGCGCTCGTGCGATCGAAATCGACCACGTAGGTCGGCGTGTTCAAGATCCGGAATGTGGCCGCGTTCGACAGAATCAGCAGCTGGACGATGGGCACGATGAGCACTTGCGCGAGCGTCGCGCGATCGCGCACGACGTGCAGCACCTCCGCCCGCGCGAGAAACAGGATGCGGCGCATGCTAGTGGACCGTATCCGCTGATTGAGCACCGACAAGCATCCACGAAAACACGAAAACACGAAAACACGAAAACGAAAGCGCAATTCCGTTTCGTGGTTTCGTGATTTCGTGGTTTCGTGCCCGAAACCGCATTACCAAATGACGGTCACGAAATGGGCGCATACACACCACTAGCTTTCCAGCCGCTCGTGAAACGAGCGCGTGCTCGCGGTGAGCAGCAGCAGCGCCATCGCGATCAAGACGAGCGTGGCGGGCCACAAGTACGCGAGCCCGATCCCTTTGAGCATGATGCCGCGGGCGACGAGCACGAACCATCTGGCCGGCACGACATACGAAATCGCGCGCAGCGGCGCCGGCATGCTCTCGAGCGGAAAAATGAACCCCGACAGCAGCATCGTCGGCAGCATGGTGCCGATGAGCGCGCCCATCATCGCGACGCGCTGCGACGAGGTCCGCGCGGAAATGAGAATCCCCAGCGACAGCGACACGAGGATGAACAGCAGCCCCTCGAACAGCAGCAGCGCCACGCTGCCGCGCAGCGGCACGTGGAAGATGAGGCGCGCTTCGAGAATCACGCCGATGACGCTGACGAACCCGACCACCAGATACGGTGTCACCTTGCCGACGATGATCTGCCAGGGGCGCAGCGGCGAGACGAGCAGCGCTTCCATCGTGCCGGTTTCTTTCTCGCGCGTCAGCGAGATCGCCGTCATCAGCGACGAGATGATCGTCAGAACGAACGCCATCAAACCTGGCACGAACAGGTTCGAGCTCTGACGCGTCGGGTTGAAGCGCATGCGGACCGTCGGCACGATGCGAATGCCAGCTCTCCGTGGCGCGCCGAGCTCGCGCGAATACTGTTGAACGACAGCGGCCGCATACGCTTGCACGATGCTGCCGGTGTTCGGCTCGGTCGCGTCCGAGACGATGAGGATCTGCGCCGGCAGGCCGCGCGCGAGTTTCTCCGCCAAGCCCGGCTCGAACACGACGGCGCCCTGAGCCGCACCGCGCTCGAAGAGCGGTTCGAGCCCATCCATGCGCGGCAGGACCGCGACGGTTCGAAACACGCCCGCGGCTTCGAATCGATTCCGGATCGCGAGCGTGGTCGCGTCCGGCGCCGGATCGACAATTGCCAGCCGCACGTGCTCGACGTCGGTGCGGATGGCGTAGCCGAAGATCACCACCTGGACGACCGGCAACAAGATGATCACGACGAGCGTGCGGCGATCGCGCAGGATGTGGTAGACCTCCTTGCGCAACAATCCGAGCAGCGCCTTCACTTCCGAGCCTCCGATGCGGCCGCCGGTCTGGCGAGCCGCACGAAGATTTCGTCGATCGAGCTGGCGTCGAACTTCTTCTTCAGTTCACCGGGCGTACCGATTGCCGCGATGCGGCCGGCGACCATAATCGAAATCCGATCGCAGTACTCGGCCTCGTCCAGGTAGTGCGTTGTGACGAGGACCGTCGTGCCGCGCGCCGCTGCCTCGTAAATCAGCTCCCAGAACTGGCGGCGGGTGATCGGATCGACGCCGCTCGTCGGCTCGTCGAGGAAGACGATCTTCGGCTCGTGGAGCAGCGCGACGGAGAAAGCGAGCTTCTGCCGCCACCCGAGCGGAATCGCGCGCACGAACTGGTCGGCCGCATGCTCGAGGCCGAGCTGCGCGAGCATGCGCGTGGTCCGATCGTGAATCTGTCGATCAGTGAGGTCGTAGATCCCGCCGTACAACCGAATATTCTCGCGGACCGTGAGGTCCTCGTAGAGCGAGAAGCGCTGGCTCATGTACCCGATGTCGCACTTGATCTGTTCCGCTTCGCGGTACACGTCGTGACCGGCCACCATCGCCTGGCCGCTCGTCGGCGCCAGCAGGGCCGTCAGCATCCGGATCGCCGTCGTCTTGCCGGCGCCATTCGCGCCGAGAAACCCGAACACCTCGCCCGCGTGAACCTCGAACGTGATGCGATCGACCGCGGTGAAGCCACCGAACTTCCGCGTGAGATCGCGAACGACAATGGCAGGCGCCTCGTTCATGCGGCGCGCACGCCTTCCGGCGCGCCCATGCGCGCGATGAAGCTGTCCTCAACCGTCGGCGCGGTGCGCTCGACAGACGCGTCGTCAAATCCGTGCGACGACAGAAAGGCGAGCATCTCCGTCGCAATCCGATCGGCCGGAACATCGGTGCGTTTGTCGGCGTAGTGCAGGGTCTCCCCGAACGGATAGACCGAATGCGTGTGCGGCCACTCGCGGAGCGCCTTCAGCGCGCGATACCGATCGCTCGCGCGAATTGCGAACAGCGGACGATCGAAGGAGTCGGCGATGGCCTGAGGCGTGTCGATCGCCAGGATTCGTCCGCCCTGCATCAGCGCGACCCGATCGCAGCGGTTCGCTTCATCCATGTACGGCGTCGAGACGAGAATCGTCATGCCCGACTGCTTGAACGTGTCGAGCAGATCCCAGAATTCACGACGCGACACCGCGTCCACGCCGGTCGTCGGCTCGTCGAGAAAGAGGATTTCCGGACGATGAACGAGCGCGCAGCACAGCGCGAGCTTCTGCTTCATCCCGCCGGAGAGCGCGGCGGCGCGCCGATCCCTGAACGGTTCGAGCTGGCTGTAGATCGGAGCGATCTGCTGATACTCGCGCTCGATCGTCGTCCCGAAGACCGACGCGAAGAAGCGGAGGTTCTCGTCGACGCTGAGATCGGGATAGAGCGAGAAGCGTCCGGGCATGTAGCCGATGCGAGCGCGCAGCGTCCACAGATCCGAAACAACGTCGCGCCCGAGCACGCGCGCGCGACCTTGGTCGGGCGCCATCAACGTCGCCAGGATCCGGAAGAGCGTCGTCTTGCCGGCGCCGTCAGGGCCGATGAAGCCGAACCGCTCGGCGCGTTGAACAGAGAAGGAGACGTCGGCGAGCGCGACCGTCGATCCAAAATTCTTCGACACGCGGTCAACCGCGACGGCGTCATCCGCAGGCGTTGTCATCGCGCCGCACTCGTCGGGACAAACTGCACGTCAGCGGGCATGCCGATCTTGAGGACGCCGTTCTCGTTCGGCACGCGGATCTTGATGGCGTACACGAGATCCGCGCGTTCCTCACGGGTCTGGATGTTGGTCGGTGTGAACTCCGCCTGCGACGAGATCCACGCGATCGTGCCACGTAAACTTTGACGCTGACCGCGGCCCGCGTCGACCGACACACGAGCTTCCTGGCCGAGACGAATGCCCGCGAGCTGCGGCTCGGTGACGTACGCGCGAACCTCCACCGAATCGAGGCTGGCGATCTTGAAGAGCGGCTGCCCCACCTGCACCACCTCGCCGGCCTGCGCATACGTCGTCAGCACCGTGCCAGCAAGCGGGTTGATCACCTGGCTCTTGCGAATGCGCTCGCCGGCTTGAATGACCTGCGCGTCGGCGGCGGCCACCTGATTCTTCACGGTCTGTTCCTGCGCGCGCGCGGCCTGCACCTGCTGCGCCTGCGCGGCGATCTGTCGCTCGTGCGCTCGAATCTGCTCGTCCTGCGCCTTGATTTGATCGCCGAGCACGCGGTAGTCGCGCTCGGCCTGATCGAGCTGCTGCGCGGTTGCGGCCTGCTGCGCGAACAACCGGTTCGTACGGTCGTAGGTGCGTTTCGCGATCTCATGCTGCGCGACGAGGGCGTCGCGTTGCGCTCGCGCGGCATCGCGCTGCGCGACGGCCGCACCGCGCTGTGCCTCGAGGCCTTGAATCTGCTGTCGCACTTCGTTGATGCGCGACGCGGTCGCGGCACGCTGCGCGACCAGTTGCTCGCGTTCCAGCGTGACGTGCGTGGCGTCGATGGCGCCGACGACCGCGCCGGCTGAGAGCTTGTCCCCGTCGTTGACGGAGTAGGAGACGAGTCGTCCGCTCGCTTCGGCACCGACGACGACCTCGGTCGCTTCGACGTTGCCGTAGGCATCGGGCTCGGCACGGCGCGCGCAGCCGCCGATCGCGATCGTCGCAAGCAGCAGACCCGTCGACAGGCATTCGAGCGTCCGCATCAGCGCACCTCCAATCCGAGCGTCGTCAACAGCCGTGCGCGGGCCTGGGCCAGTTCCACACGATGACGGCCGCGCGCGAACTGCGCGGCGAGCCACTCGGTGTTCCGATCGAGATACTCCGAGGCGGTCACGACGCCTTCCTGAAAGCGCACGCGCGAGACGCGGTCGATGTCTTCACGCAGCGCGATGATGCGGTCGTCCATCGTGAGGGCGCGCTGCAGTCGATCGATCGTCGCCAGATCGGCTTCGACCACACGGCGCAGACGCTCGGTGAACGCCGCCTCTTCGGCCGAGACGACCTCCTGTTGAAGCTTGAGCGCGTCGCGCTCGCGGCCCGCCGTTCCCCACGTCCACGCTTTCCATTGAAGCTGCACGCCGGCGAGCGCGTAGGACTCGACGTGATCGCTGATGAAGTTCAGTCCCGGCTTGCCGACGCCGGCGCGTCCGAACGCCGACAACTGCGGGCGCTCCGCCGCGGCGCTGAGATCCTGCTGGCGCGCCGCCTTGTCGCGGGCGCGCGCGAACTGTTCGTATTCCGGCCGCGCACGCAGTCCGTCGAGCTCACGTCGTGCCTGCGCGACCGCTTCGTCCAGCGCCGGCAGCGCGAGCACGGCATCAGCGCCAATCGTGCGTCCGGTCAGCCTGGCGAGTCGCGCGAGCGCCGCGCCTCGATTCGCGCGAAGCTCCTCGTCCTGCTGGCGCTGCTGCAACAGCGTCGCTTCAATCGCCGCCGCCTCGCCGGCGAGTGCGGCGCCCTCGCGCACGCGAACGGTGGTCTCGCGCAGACGCGCGTCCAGATCGACGAGCGTCGCCGCCAGCGCGCCGATCTGTTCCTGGAGGAGCGCAGAGGTGAAGAACGCGTCGTTGACTTCGTCGCGCAGGCCGAAGAGCGCGACGCGAAGGCGCGCCTGCGATTCGGCGAGGTCCGCACGGGCGAGCGCGAGCCGTGGCTGCAGCGCGGGATCGAAAATGCGCTGATCGACGCGGACCGAGACGTCGTAGGTGTCCTTCGGCGGCGAGAACAACGGCTGGCCGCCAACGAGCGACGGGGGACGCGGGACATCGGATTGGTACTGCGCCTGCCCGAGCGCGCTCAGAGCCGGACGCCGCTCGACTTCGATGTTGCGCAGACGGAGTCCGCTTTGCTCGGTCTGCAGCGCGAACTCACGGACGCGAGGATCGGTGTCGAGCGCCTCGCGCTGAAGCGTCGCGAGCTGCAGCGGCTCTTGTGCCCGCACCGCAGACGCCTGGAAGACGATGAGACATGCGAGGGCTGAACCGCGAAGAGCTCGACTCATGGCCGCAACGCTCCAAGAAAGAACGCCGGGAGATCCTGACGTCGCCGCGCGATGAACTGCTCGAAGGCCTGCTGATCCATGCCGAGCATCGCCGCGATCATCGGCCGCGCCGCGAATGGAAAGATGCACAGCGCCATCAGGTTGACGACGAATTGCTCGGGCGCGATCGGGCGCATTCTGCGGCTCTTGACGCGCGCATCGATCTGCTTGCGCAGCATCGCGACGACCTGCGGCCGCACGTCTTCCGGCGCCCGTCCGGTGACGCTG